>DASXPC010000346.1:0-12164 GCA_036493815.1 Fimbriiglobus sp.
AGAGTTGCGCAGTTCAGTATTCACACTTGTTTTCCAAGACGGAACAGTGAAAATGTTATCCTTGCCTGAATTAATGGCTTTTGTGTTCAACCTGATTACATTCAAGTTGCAGACAACTGAAATTGAGGCGATGGTTCGGGCGGCACAGCCGAATGTTCCACGTGAAATACAAGTATCTTTTCAATTCTCAATGCATGAGATAATGAAACCCGAAATGGTCAAGGCTTTGCTTGAAAAAGTGAATTTTTCTGATGTCCCCAGCGACTAAACTCGCAGATCGGTTTTTTAATTCGAGCCCCGACATGGGGTTGGTGGGCATGTCCGGCCTCGAAGATTCGGCCGGCCTACAAAACCGTACGGAGAGAAATAATCTTCCAGACGGGAGGCATGTTTGGCATCGTCGGGTCGCATGCGTTCTGACTGAAAGATTCGGGACGCCATGCTCGGCTTTTTCGGTTAAGCATGCGAAGCGGTTTCGTTTGCGGGCAAGAATGCGTGACGGGCATTCCCTCGTCACCCCGTTCGTTCCCAAACAACTCACCCGTTTCCTTCAGGGTTTTTCCGATTCGTCGTCCGTCTCTCTCAACAGCGCAAGAATGTCCTCGTTTCGCCCCTTCGCCCTTACCGTCCGTTCGCTAACCCCTTCCCCAAAAGCATGTTGCCGCCTGTTATACTTCGTTAAGGGATGTGTGGTGCGCCCTTGCGCTCTTACATTCCCGGCCCCTGCGACCCGGTCGGCAACCGGACCGGCGAGTTTCTAGGTCGGGCCGAGTCTTCGAGACCCGAACCGCAAAACGCCATGACCCAAAGCCGCAAAACTCCTCGCGACCGCCACGCGCTCGACACGAGCGGCATGGTCCTGTACAACCCCCGCGACAAGGAGGCCGCCCACCGGGCCGCGGTCGAGGGGATTGCGACCGACGACCGGGCTGCGGTCACGTGCCGGTAGTGCCGGGCGTTGCTCTATCAACGGGCGAAGCCGCGGCGTTCGTAACGGGCTGTCTTTCGCATAACGGTGGGCTGCTGTTCGTAGGTCGGGCCGAGTCTTCGAGGCCCGACATTCTCGCCGTCGCAATGTCGGGCCTCGCCGACTCGGCCCGATTACAAAACTCCCATGAACACGTGGCTGATCACCAAGTGAAGTAGAGGTCGTCTTCCTCTCCTACGAGGCTGCACGAGGCCGCCTGTGCCGCCCCTCCCCGTTGACCGGGGCAAGAACGTGGCTCGTGAACTTGAGCATGACGAACGGGGGCAGTATTGCCAGAATATAATCTGATATAGTCAGGTTAAATGACCCCTTTCGGAGCCACCCGTGCGAAATGAATTCACGGCGATCATCGAACGAGACGACGACTGGTTCATCGGTTACTGTCCGGAAATCCCCGGGGCCAACGGCCAGGGCCGGACCATCGAAGAATGTCGCACGAGCTTGGCGGAGGCCATTACCCTGATCCTGGAGGACCGTCGGGAGGACGGCCTTCGTGGCGTACCGGCCGACACGATCCGCGAAACGGTAACGGTCGGATGAAGCGAACCGGTTTCCTGCGGCACCTCCGCAAGTATGGCTGCGTACTCAAGCGCGAAGGCCGGGGGCATTCCTTGTGGACGAATCCGCTGACCGGCCATACCGAAGCCGTCCCTCGTCACACGGAACTCTCCGATAACTTGGTGCGGAAAATCTGCCGCGGCCTTTCCGTGCCAGAGATCGGGAAGTCATCTTGAATTGCACCTTCATGACCCAAAGCCGCAAGACTCCCCGCGACCGCCACGCGTTCGACGCGAACGGCATGGTGCTGTGCAATCCCCGCGACCAGGAAGCGGCCCATCGGGCCGAGGTGGAGGGGATCGCAACCGACGACCAGGCCGCGGTCACGTGCCGGAAGTGCCGGGCATTGCTCTATCAACGGGGGAAACCGCGGAATTCGTAACAGGCAGTCTTGCGCATGATGGTGGGCTGCATTGTTAGTAAACCCTCGCTGGCGCGTCGGGCTAACACGCGTCGGTCTAACAAGATTGCGAAACAATAGAAAATATCTTCGCCCAATTCCCGCCCGGCCCGTTTCGAAATTCGTCGGTTGCGTGATCCAGACTTTGGCACGTTTTCTTTCGGCCCGTTCGTTTCCGGAGTCGCGTCATGAAACCGAAATGGGTAGATTTCTGGGCGGAGTATCCCGACTACACGACCGATCCCAATTCCGCCACCGTCAAGTCGAACATCGGCGGTTCGGTCGACGAATCCTGGATTGTGAACACCTGCGCCATCCGCATGAGCCGGGGGTTGAACTACAGCGGCGTGACCGTTCCCGGCAGCTTCCCCTGGCTGTTGACGGTCAAAGGGGCCGACGGCAGGCGGTACGGGTTGCGCGTGGCCGAGATGCGCAAATGGCTGCCGCACCCACTCGGGACTCCCGACGTCGACATCACCAAGAAGGCCGGCGACGCGTTCGATAAATCGACGATCGCGTCTCGGAAGGGCATCATAGCCTTCGACATTCATTTCAGCGACGCGACCGGCCACCTCGACGCGTGGAACGGGTCGACGTTTTCCCACGAGTATGCGGCCGGGGAATACTGGGAAAAGGCCACCCGGATCACGATATGGGCGTTGTCGTAGAGCGGGTTGTGGGCTTTCAACATCGTTACGCTAAAATTGCCGACATGTCCCTCGACCCGTTCGACCTCACCCGGTTCGTCTCGGCACAGGCGGCATGGAATTACCCCGGAATCCTTGCCGAAATCGCCGCCGGAGAGAAAGTTACGCACTGGATGTGGTTCATCTTCCCGCAAATCGACGGGCTGGGGTTCAGTTCGACGGCCAGGAAGTACGCGATCAAAAGTCTCGACGAGGCCCGGGCCTATCTGGGCCACCCCGTCCTGGGACCGCGGTTAACGGAATGTGCGGAGGCGGCCCTGCGGGTCGAGGGGCGAACCGCGGAAGAGATTTTCGGATCGGTCGATGCGTTGAAACTCAAATCTAGCGCGACTCTATTTGCTATCGTGTCGCCGTCGGGATCGGCATTTCACCGGTTGCTCGATCGTTACTTTCGCGGCGAACGGGACGAGAAGACGGTGCAGTTAGTGGGACTTTGATCGGCAGGACCGACTCAAAATGAACCGACGAAGTCGGTTCGCTGACAACTATTCAAGCCCGACAGGAATTCCATTCCCCGCCGGATGCTAACCAGCCGAGCGCGGCAAGCGATGCCGTGCCCGCCGTCGTCGTAAGTGGTAGATTGTAAAGGCCCGTCGCCCGATAGGACGTCCGATGCCACTGCGACTGGATTGGTTGGAAGACCGCTCGTGCCCCACGACGTTGCCGGCCGGCTTTTCCGAAACGCTCGTTGCCGGCGGGCTGACAAATCCCACGTCGATGGCCCTCTCCCCGGACGGCCGGGTGTTCGTCACCGAGCAAACCGGTGCGCTGCGGGTCGTCGAAAACGGGTCGCTCCTCGCCACGCCGTTTCTGTCCGTTTCGGTCGATAGTTCCGGCGAACGCGGCCTGCTCGGCGTCGCGTTCGACCCGAACTTCGCAACGACCCCGTTCGTCTACATCTACTACACGGTCCCCGCGTCGGGCGGTACGGCTCCGCACAACCGCATCAGCCGCTTCACGGCGAACGGGGACGTGTCGGTGGGGAACGAGCAGGTTCTGGTGGACCTCGACCCGCTTTCCGGGGCGACCAATCACAACGGCGGGGCGATCCACTTCGGACTCGACGGGAAGCTCTACGTCGGCGTCGGGGAGAATGCCAATTCGGCCAACTCGCAGTCGCTGTCCACTCGGCTCGGCAAAATCTTGCGGTACAACCCAGACGGCACCATACCCGCCGACAACCCGACGACTTTCGACGGCCTCGCCGGGACCACGACCGGGGCGAACCGGGCGATCTGGGCCGTCGGATTGCGGAACCCGTTCACCTTCGGCATCCAGCCCGGCACCGGGCGGATTATGATCGACGACGTCGGACAGAGCTCCTGGGAAGAACTCGACGACGGGGCGGCCGGCAAAAACTACGGCTGGCCGACCACGGAAGGAACCTTCGGCCAGGCAGCATTCCCGAATTTCACCGAGCCGCTCTACGCCTACCCGCACGGCAGCGGCAACTCCGCCGGAATCGCCATTGTCGGCGGGGCGTTCTACAACCCCACGATCCCGACCTTCCCGGCGGATTACGCGGGCGACTACTTCTTCGGCGACCTCGCCAACGGGTGGATCAGCCGGTTCGATACCGCGACCCAGAACGTGGAAAACTTCGCCACCAATCTCACGCTCGGCAATCTGGTTGGCGTGTTGGTCGCCCCGACCGGGGACTTGCTCTACCTCGCTCGCGGCGGCGGCGGAAATTCCGGAGCGGTCTATCGCATTGCGGCGGACACGCTGCCGCCGCCGATCGTCCCCGGCCCGGCTCCCGTTCTGGCCGGCCCGGGGCCGGGCACGGCCCCCGTCGTCAAGCTCTTCGACCGACTCACCGCCGCGGAGTTGGGAACACTCGACGTCTTCGATGCGACGTTCACCGGCGGCGTCCGCGTCGCCTCGGGCGACGTGACCGGCGACGGCGTTGCCGATCTGATCGTCGGCGCCGGGCCGGGGAGTGCCCCGCGCGTGCAGGTGCTCGACGGAACGACATTCCAAGTTGTCCGGGATTTCAATGCGTTCGAGAGCACGTTTACGGGTGGGGTGTTCGTGGCCGCCGGCGACGTAAACGGAGACGGCCGGGCCGACCTCGTCCTGTCGCCGGACGAAGGCGGCGGCCCCCGCGTCCGCATCCTCAGCGGGTTGGACGGCAGTACCATCGCGGATTTCTTCGGGATCGAAGACCCCGCGTTTCGCGGCGGAGCCCGAACCGCTCTCGGCGATCTGAACCGCGACGGCACGCTCGACCTGGCCGTCGCGGCCGGGTTCGGCGGTGGGCCGCGGGTGGCGCTGTTCGACGGGCGGAGCCTGGTGACGGGCGATACGCCGGTCAAACTCCGCGGGGACTTCTTCACGTTCGAGCCGACGCTCCGCAACGGCGTCTTCGTCGCGGCCGGCGACCTCGACGGCGACGGGTTCGCCGATCTGATTGTGGGAGCCGGGCCGGGCGGCGGGCCGCGGGTACAAGTCCTGAGCGGATCGACGCTGACGACCGCGACCCCGACCGTCCTCGGCAACTTCTTCGCCGGGGATAGCACCCTCCGCGGCGGCGTCCGCGTGGCCGTAAACGACCTCAACGGCGACGGGCTGGCCGACATCGTCGTCGGATCGGGGGATGATTCACCGGCGCGGGTTGCGGGGTACTTGGTTGACGGCACGCTGATCCGCGAATGGGCCCCGTTCGATTCTTCTTTCACCGGCGGGGTTTACGTCGGGTAATCTGCCGGCACTCCATTCGGCTGCCTCCGGCTGGTATCATGTCTTTGGCCGGTTTCGCGAAACCGTGTAAATTTTCCCCGGGATCGGGCGAACTACCCATCGGCGGGGCATTTCTCCGTCGGACGGTCTCCGAGGGGCGGCGATGAAATTCACCTACCGTTCCGGGCAACAACCGCTGGCCGGGTACACGATCAAGCGAGGGGTCGGCCAGGGCGGGTTCGGCGAAGTCTATTTCGCGGTCAGCGACGGGGGCAAGGAAGTTGCCTTGAAGTTGCTGCGGGGTCGGACCGACACCGAAATGCGTGGCACGGCCGCCTGCCTCAACCTCAAGCACCCGAACCTCGTACACGTTTACGACCTGAAGACCGACGACCGCGGCGACACCTGGCTGGTGATGGAATATGTACTGGGGGATTCCCTTTCCAAACTCCTCCACCGCCACCCGAACGGATTGCCGCCGCAGATGGCCCGCGACTGGTTCGTCACGCTCTGCCGGGCCGTCGGGTATCTGCACGACAACGGCGTGCTCCACCGCGACATCAAACCCGGCAACATCTTCGTCGAGAACGGCACGGTGAAGGTCGGGGATTACGGCTTGTGCAAAGCGCTCGGGTCCGTCAGCGAACGGCACTCGGCGTGGGTGGGCACCGCTCACTACATGGCCCCCGAAGTGGGCAAGGGTCAATACGGGCGGTCGATCGACGTCTATGCGTGCGCGGTCGTGCTGTACGAGATGTTGACGGGTCGGCCGCCGTTCGACGGCGAGTCGGAACACGAAATCATGATGCGTCATGCGACGGACGAGGTCGACCTGAAGCCGGTCCCGCCGGCGTTTCGGGCCGTGCTGGCGAAGGGTCTGGCGAAGAACCCGATCGACCGGTACGCCGGGGTGACGGAATTCGCACGGGCCGTGGATTCGATCCCGCTGGGCGGCGCGCCCGCCGGCGCTCCCAGCGTCGTCGCCCCCGTAAAGCCGCCGGCATTCGACGGGCCGGCGAGTCCGGCCCCGACGGGCTTGCCCGTCGCGGCGCCGATCTTAAAAGCCTCACCGGCTCCGAAGCCGGTCCCACCGCCTGCTATGGTCCGAGTTCCGGCCGAAACGGTCCCACTCACGGAACGCCTCGGCAGTCTCTCCGCCGCCGTAGGCAAAGCCCCGATCGTGGCCGCCATCGCTCTGGTGCCTTGGATCGCCTTTTCCCAGAACACCGCCTGGGCCGAGGTGGGCAAGGTGTATCTGGTTTCCGTCGCCGCCTCCTGGGGCATCTTGCTCGGCTCGTTCGGCGCCCAATACAAGATCAAAGACGAATGGGGTCGGAGGTTCCGCCTTGCCTTGTTGGGTACTGTCGTGGGCCTGTTCAGCTTCTGGCTCGACGGCCAGCACATGCCCGAGATCGACCCGTCCGGCGAAGAGACGGTCAAGGCCGAAACGTACCTGTTCGGGATGGTGCGCCTGGCCCCCGGAACGCTTGCGGTGCTGGCGGGGTACTCGCTTTACTTTGCCGCGACGCTCGGCATGGTCCGCTGGTGGCAAACCGCTGCCCGCGACCGCAAGGAGCGGTTCAGCGTTTGGCCTCTGTTCGTCGGCCTGTTCGCGGGTCTGATTTTCCAGTTTCTCTGGCCGCACAATAACGGCGAGCACGGGCGAATGGTTTTTGGCGTCGTGCCGCTGGTCGTCGCCGCCGCCGCGGTCCAGATCGTCAGTCCGTGGTACCCCCCGGAAACCGTGGCGGTGAAACGGAAGCAACGGCTGCAAGTGGCGTGACCGCCCCGGGGCGGAGATTCGGTAGAATGACTCAGGCACCGAGGAGGAATCGTCCCGTGATCCGGACCGCAATCCCGATTCGCCGAGCTTTTCCGGTGGCCGCCGCTGCGGGTCTGTTGGCCCTGACCGGGTGCGGCGAACGATCGAACACGTCCTGGTCATCCAGAAGCCCGCAGCGGATGAATGCGTCGGAGCTAAGCCAGTACGCGGCGACGGCCGGACCGATTCACGCGGTGAACGTTTCGGCTCCTCCGCCGGCCTCGGGCCGGAAGCGGGCTCAAACCGTGTCGGTGCAAATGGCCCCGACGAGGGTTGCGGTAGTATCGCCCGCCCCGCCTGTGCCGCCGTCGCAACCCGACCCGCCGGCGAATTTTGCCACCGTCTTCGTCCCGGTCCGGCGGACAACGCCTGCCGCCGACGGCAAGCCGACGGTTTACGCCATTGCCGGAATCAAGCTGGTGAACATCCACGGCGACCCGAAGGCGACCGACGAGGAAGCGAAGGACGATGCCGTTCGCAAGGCCAAGGCCGAATTGACCAAGCGGCTGGAAAAGCTCGATCCCCCGGTGACGATTTCCCCGTCGCTGGCCCGGGTTCAGGCCGAATACATTCCCGTGTCGGCCCTCCGAGTCTATAAGGTCGGGGAAATCGATAAGGAGATGCGCAAAGAACTGGTTGGAGCGACCGACAACGCCGACTGGTACGTAGCCGAAGTCAACGTAGAACTGACCGACGACCAGGTCCGCCAACTCCGGCAGGAGGAACGCGTCCAGACCGGGCTGATCGGTGTGGGCGGACTGGCGGTTGGAGCCTTCGCCCTGTTCGGCGTCATGCGGGTCGGCTCCGCCGCGGGCCGGCTGACGCGGGGCCGGACCTGTTGCGGTGGCAAATTCCTCACGTTTCAGATTCTCTTCTGGACCATCGGGCCGCCGCTGCTCATCTATCTTCTTTGGAGCCGGTAGCGTTGCTATACTCGGGGTGGAACCCGAAGAGCCGGTGACGCGCACCAATGACCACCGAATCCGACCGCCTGCTCGTCCAATCGATCCGCGTTCGCGGGAGCGAATACGAGGCGTCGTGGGCGACGCTGGTCGAGCGATATCAGGGCCGGCTGCACGCCTATGTCCGTCGCCGGCTCCGCGACCATGCCTCGGTCGACGACGTGGTGCAGGAAACGTTCATCGGCTTTCAGACGTCGCTCGCGAACTACGACGACCGGCGGGACCTGCAAACGTGGCTGTTCACGATCGCGTCGCACAAGGTGACGGACCAGTTGCGGCGGATCGGCCGACGGCCGTACGCCACCGGCAGCGAATCCGACGACGAACAGATGGGCAAGGCCTCGGACAGCCGGCAACGCAAGGCGTCCAGTCACGCCCGTAGCCGGGAACGTCGCGACCTCGAATCCGCCGCCGTCGCCCGGGGCTTACGCGACATGATTCACCAGTGGCAGTCGAGCGGCGAATACGTCCGCGTCCAGGTGCTCGAACTCCTCTTCGTCAAAGGCTGGCCGAACAAGACCGTCGCCGAGTTTCTCAAAGTCACCGAGCAGCAAGTCGCCAACTACCGCTTCGCCGCGGTGAAGAAGCTCCACGAACACGCGCGGGGAATTGACTTGCCAGCCGAGGTGTTTCCGGAGTTGCACCTGGAACCGGTTTGACGATCATATTCGATTGCCAAGCCCTCTGCTCAATTCGATGCATTATTTGAAGCACGGAACGCCCAACCGTTCGGACTCAATTTCAAACCACCGAGCGAACTCAGCCGATGACGTCTCGAACCCCACCCGTGAAACGGATACACCTCGGCCGAAATTTGCCGGCAGCCGACGGGAAAATATGCGCGCGGTATCGCCAGGAGGGCACAGCAGAAACGACTTGAATCCATCGAACTGCTCGCCCCAGTTGGTGAGAAAGTTGAACCTCCCCCACCGCACAGCGTCCCGTTCGCACTCCTCCAGCGTGCGTGCATCCGGCACCTCCACTTCTCCGTGGTAGCCATACAGCAGACCGTCGAGGAAGTTCCATACGGCCACATCGTCCAGCCCGGCCAACTCGTCAGCCCACAAGGTACCGAGGTTATCTGCAAGCCACGCGAACTCACTGTAGGCGTGGTAAAGCCCGCAGTAAGATTCATTGAGCTTGCCGAGTGGGACACCGTGGCACCATACACACATGTGGCCCCAGACGATACCGGCCGTATGCAGAGCCGGCTCGACCCCCGCTTCAATAGCGAAGTCAGTTCGATCACCGAAGACCTCGGACATTCAAACGTCCTCCTTCGCAACTACGCCTCGATCCGCACCGCACAGAACTTGAACTCCGGTATCTTCCCGAACGGATCCAACGCATCGTTCGTCAGCACGTTGGCCGAGGCTTCGCGGAAGTGGAACGGCACGAACACGGAGCCCTTCAAAATGCTTGCACTGGTGCGGACCGGCAGGCGGATCGCACCGCGGCGACTCCGCAGTGTCACTTCCTCGCCGTCCGCGATGCCCAACTTCTGCAAATCCTCTGCGTGAACCTCAACGAACGGCCCGGGGCTGAGGGCGTCGAGGGCAAAGCTGCGGCGGGTCATGGTGCCGGTGTGCCAGTGTTCGAGGACGCGACCGGTGTTCAGGACGAACGGGAACTCGGCATCGGGCAGATCCTTCGCTTCCGCGAATTCGGCCGGGACGAACTTCCCCCGCCCGCTAGGCGTCGGGAACCGGTCGGCGAACAAGACCTTTTCGCCAACGTATTCGGCCTCGTGGACCGCGGCCGTCCCACCCACTCTTCTTTCTTCTGCCGACGCCTCCAAATCCAGAAGAGCGGCCGGGACGGCCGCGGTCCGTGGCTGATACGGCCAAATCTTCCCGCCGCCCTTCAATAAATCGTAATTCAACCCGCGATAACTCTCGGTCAGCCCCGCGAACTCGTCGAACACGTCCGCCGGCGTTTCGTACGGCATCGCGTAGCCCAGCCGATTCGACAATTCGCAAATCACTTTCCAATCCAGCCTCGCTTCTCCCGGTGTCGGCACCGCCGGCCTCCCGATCTGCACCCGCCGATCCGTGTTCGTGTACGTGCCCAGTTTCTCGAAGAACGACGACGCCGGGAGGATCACGTCCGCGAACTCGGCCGTCTCGGTGAGAAAAATGTCTTGCACCGCCAGGAATTCCAGTGCCGCCAGACACTTCCGAACCTTGTTCTGGTTCGGGTCGGAGAGGAACGGGTTCTCCCCGAGCATGAGCATGCCTTTGACGTCACCCTTCAGTGCCGCGGCCATGATCTCGACGACGGTGAGTCCCTTTTCCGGGTCGAGCGGCACGCCCCACGCCGCCTCGAACTTCCCCCGAACCGCTGCGTCCGTCACCGGCTGATAATCCGGGTACATCATCGGAATGAGCCCGGCGTCGCTCGCCCCCTGCACGTTGTTCTGGCCTCGTAAAGGGTGCAGCCCCGTGCCCGGCCGGCCGACGCTACCGGTGAGGAGCGTCAGGGCGATGAGGCACCGCGCGTTGTCGGTGCCGTGCGAGTGCTGGCTGATGCCCATGCCCCAAAAGATCAATAGGTTTTTCGCCGAGCCGATGGCCCGGGCCACCTCGTGAAAGGTTTCGACGGGAATGCCGCAGACCGGGGCGACCCGTTCGGGCGAATAGGTCGCCACGGTCGCCTTCAGGGCATCGAAGTTTTCGGTGCGGTCGCGGACGAATGGCTCGTTGACCATCCCCTCGGCCACCAGCACGTGCATGACTCCGTTGTAAAACGCCACGTCGGTGCCGGGGCGGATCTGGCAGAACCAGGTGGCGAAGTCGGCGATGTCCGGCCGGCGGGGGTCGACGCAGACGAGTTTCACCCCCCGCTTCGCCGCCTGCTTGAAGAACGTGGCCGCCACCGGGTGGTTGGCCGTCGGGTTCGACCCGGTGAGCAGAATGACGTCGGCAAACTTCGCGTGGGCGAACACGTCGGACACCGATCCGGACCCAATGCCTTCCAGGAGGGCCGCGACGCTCGATGCGTGGCAGAGGCGGGTGCAGTGGTCGACGTTGTTGGTGCCGAGGGCGGCCCGCATCATTTTCTGAAACAGATAGGCTTCTTCATTGCTGCACTTGGCCGAACCGAACCCGGCGAGCGCTCGCGGGCCGAACTGCTTCTTGATGGCAAGCAGCTTCGTGGCGACGAGGCTAAGCGCCTCGTCCCAAGTGGCTTCGCGGAAGGCCGGAAGCACGTCGGCGTCGCTCACCCGGCGGTTCCTTCCCCCCTTCGAATCTTTCACTTCCGGGGATAGCGGCCCCTTCGGGTAAAATTCCACCTTCCGAATCAGCGGTTTCGTCAGCCGTTGCGGGTGGCCGGTGTAATCCCATCCGTACCGGCCCTTCACGCACAGCCGGCCCTCGTTCCCGCCGCCGTCCCGGCCTTCGCCGAAGACGATCCTGTCGTCCTTGGTGTAATACGTCGTCGCGCAGCCGACCCCGCAGTACGGGCAAACCGAATCGACCGCGGTCAATTCGCTCCGCGGTACGAGGGGCAGCGTGACCGGCTTGTTCGTCAAGGCCCCGGTCGGGCACGCGGCCACGCATTCGCCGCAACTGACGCACGTGCTTTCGCCCATCGGCGAATCGAGGTCGAACCCGACACGGGTGCCGTACCCTTTGCCCGTCCGGCCGATCACCTCGTTGCACTGAACGTCGTCGCATGCGCGGACGCAACGGTCGCAAAGGATGCAGGCGTCATGATCGACGCGAATCACCGGGGAGGAAATGTCCGTCGGACGGTTCGAGTGCGGAGCAGGGAGTGCGGAGTGCGGAGTGAAAGACACGGACTGGGATTTCGATTCCGAACTCCGCACTCCGCACTCCGCACTGAACAGACCAAATCGCCGTCCCAATTCTTCGAGCGAGCAGTCGCCGGTCGTTCGTTCTTTGGCACAAGGCGAGGGATGATCGGCGAGGAGCAGCCGCGTCAGCATCGCCCGTTGCTTTTCAACCTTCGGCGAGTGCGTTTCGACCTTCATTCCCTGTTCGCACGGACGAACGCAACTGGCGGCGAGCACCCGGCCGCCGACGTC
>DASXPC010000347.1:0-34402 GCA_036493815.1 Fimbriiglobus sp.
CCAGGACCTCCGGGCAAAGTACGGCGAAGATTACGCCCGGGTCATCAAACTTTACTTCACCGAAATCGCAAACCGAAAATAGCTGCCCCCACCACGTGGAATTGTTTGGATAACCCGATGCCTCGACTGATCCTCCTCTTCTGCCTCGGGTTCATTTCGGCACCCGCAGCCCGGGCTCAGCCCCGTCCCCGCGAACCGATCGACGGGGCCATCGACCGCGGGCTGAACTATCTTCGCCAAGTACAGAATCACGATGGGAGTTGGAATGCCGAGGCCGGGTTCGGCCAGTTCGGACGAATCCGCGGAATGGGAGGGGCCGGGAACGGCGACCCCGCCATCACCGCCCTTGCGGTCATGGCGTTCCTTTCCGCCGGGCGAGTTCCGGGAGAGGGTGCGGACGGCAAGACCGTCGAACGGGGGATCCGGTTCGTCATGTCCCGCCAGCAGAAAGGCCGACCGTTCTCGCAAAGTGTGACCGGGGGCGGCACCGAAATGTATTACCACGGCATCTGCACGCTCATGCTCGCCGAGGCCGCCGGGATGACCGAAGGGAAAATTGCCGACGAACTCAAACTCCGCATCGAAGACGCGGTCAACGTCATCCTGCGGGGGCAAAGAAAAAATCCGGGCCCCGACGTCGGCGGATGGCGCTACCAGATGAACGGGACCGATGCCGACCTCAGCGTCACCGGGTGGCAGCTCATGGCTTTGCGCGCCGCCAAAAACATCGGCTGTGACGTCCCCGCCGAACGTATCCAAGCCGCGGTCGATTACATCAACCGCTGCCACGACCCGTTTACCGGCGGGTTCCGCTACACCACCCGCGGACAGGTAACCGTCCCCTGTACCGGGACCGGCATTCTCGCCCTCGAACTATGCGGCAAAGAATTCCACCAGACCGCCGCCTCCCTCAAAGCGGGGAACTTCATTCTGAACAACCCCCTCCAACCCGGCATGGCCCACTTCTTCTACGGCATCTACTACACCTCGCAGGGGATGTTCCAACTCGGCCAGAACTACTGGAAGAATTACCGGCCGAAGCTGCACGAGTTATTGCTCCGGTCGAATCCGCCGCAACAGAACGGGGCCTGGTACGGGAACGGCTTCGACGACGCCCGGTACGGCCCGACGTATTGCACGCCGATGGCCATACTGGCTTTGACGGTGGAGTACCGGTTGCTGCCGATTTACCAACGGTTTGAAGAGCCGAAAGAGCGCGACGGAACTGACAAGGAATAGGCTATTTGGCCGGCTCCGCCGCTTTGGGCCGGTCCATGTCTTTGTACTTACCGGGATCGTGGCCGGCGGGACCGCATCCGAGAACCGGAAGTGTGAGAAGGAAAATCAGGAAGAGTAGTCGCATGGAGCTTACCCGATGAAATAAAGAAGGGTCGGCCCGCGGGCCGACCCTCGATGGGTCAACCGGGATCCGATTTACTTCTTCTTCTCATCTGTCTTCTTCTCATCCGTCTTCTTTTCGTCCGTCTTCTTTTCGTCCATCTTCTTCTCGCCCGACTTCATGTCATCTTTCTTGTGCTCTTCTTTGACCAGCGGTTTGGACGGCGTCGTCGTGGCCGAGCTACCACCGCAACCAACGGCGAAAGCGCCGAGGGAGAAGACGAGAGCCAGAGTCAAAAGCTTTTTCATGGAACAGCCTCGTTTTGTTTAGGGGGGAACTCGGTTACTTTCCGCTCGCCGGGGTGGTCTTGGCCGGGGTTGTAGCAGAGCTGCCGCCGCATCCGACGAGGCTGGCCGCCACGAAGCAAACGACGCACAGGGTCAGAATCTTCTTCATCTCGGGCTCCTAGGGGGAATCCGCAACACAACACGTATGGGTCCGAGCCCTATGCCCGAACCCGGCACCGTAAAAAGTAAGGGAAACCGTTACATCGGCAACGGTTACGGTGAATTTCTTCACCCGCATCCCCGCCCTTACGATGCATTGACACGAGACATGACCCATCCCGCGTTCATTTATTCCCGAAAAATCCTTTTCGTACCCGGGCCGAATACTTTAACGAGTAACGAAGCGATGTCGCGCGTTTTTCGGGAATAAATCGACCCGATCGGCTTCCTGTCTAGTAACGGGTGGTTCATGGCTGCGTCGGGTCCGGTCATCCACGATCTGATCGACGCCCACTACCAGGGGCTTTATCGATATGCGTACCGGCTGACCGGCTCGGCTGCCGATGCGGAAGATCTCACCCAGGAGACCTTCGGCAAAGCAATGGCCCGTCTTAGTCAGCTTCGTGAGAAAGACAAGGCGAAGGGCTGGCTGTTCCGCATCCTGCGGAACGCCTACCTGCACCGGGTCCGGGACGATAAGCGGTCGAAAGTGATTCCCCTGGACGGTTTTGCAGACGTGGCCCAACCCGAGCCGGAACCGCGGTCGTGGGAGATTGATAGCGAGCGGTTACAGCACGCGTTGTGCGAACTGGACGAATCGTTTCGTACGCCACTGATCTTGTTCTATTTTGAAGAGTTCAGTTACAAGGATATTGCCGACCAGTTGGATTTACCAATCGGAACCGTGATGTCTCGTTTGGCCCGGGCGAAGGCATACTTGAAGGCCAAGCTGTCGGAAGAGGGAGGGCGGACCAATGACGTGTACTAACGCCCGCCTTCTGGTCGCGTTCCGCCGGCCGGGGGGCGGCGACCTGTTGCCGGACGATTCGGCCGCCCTCGACGGGCACTTGGCCACGTGTGCGAGTTGTGCGACATCCGCAGCGAACGAATCCGCATTCGATAGCGCTATGGCTCGCGTAGTGACCGCCGTGCCCGTGTCGGCCGGGTTGAAGGCGAGCTTGCATGCCGCGGCTGGGAAGACGATTTTCGCGGGCCGTGTGCGGCGGATCGGCCGCACGGCCGCACTGCTTGCCGCCCTCGCGGCCGCCGTCGGCCTCGGCCTTTCCATTTACGCCGTCAGCCGACCCACGCTCGACCTCGAAGGGCTGGCCATCGAAAACGACGTCAACGGCCGCGAAGATTCGGTCAAATCGTGGCTCGCCGCGAATCACTTGCCGGCCACCCTGCCCCGGGATTTCAACTTCTCGCTGTGCACGAACCACGGCCTCGGAGAAATCCAAGGCCAAATCGTGCCCGTTCTGCTCTTCCAGGATCCGAAGGACCCACTCGGGTATGCCAAAGTGTTCATCGTGCCGGCCGGCAAATTCAAATACGGCACGACGGACCGTGGAGGAAGTAGTTTCATCACCGCATTGAAAATTGAAGGCGGTGTGCAGGCTCCCGGTTTCAATTTCATCATTCTCTACACCGGCGACCTTTCCCGATTCCTCCGACCGCCACCGATCATGAATTGAGTGACCGCTTCTCGATACAATACCACGGCCCGTCGGATATTCGTCGGGCCGGTCGCCTTTTCCTGGAGTCAATCGCAATGCGGGTCGAACTTCGATACTGCGCGGCCTGAGGGTACGAACCCCAGGCCATCAGTCTGACGGCCACCGTCCTCAACGCCCTCAAGCAGCACGTCCAATCCTGGACTTTGGTTCCGTCCCGCGGCGGGTGCTTTGAAGTGACGGTCGACGGCGAACGAATTTACTCCAAGCTCGAAACCGACGTCTTCCCGCGGGAAGATGAGATTCTCGACCAGTTGACCGCCCGTACGAAACGGCCCCGCTGACAGGCACACCGGTGTGGGCCTCGGACGAACCCAAACGAGGAGGCCCGATAATGGAAACCGAAAAGCCGAAGCGGTTGACAGACTACGCGTCTTGTGCGGGTTGAGCGGGCAAGCTCGCCCCGCAAGGCGTGGCTCAGGTTCTGAGCTTCCTCCCCCGTCAACTCGATCCGAACCTGCTCGTCGGCACCGAAACGCACGACGACGCGGGTGTATATCGCATCGCGCCCGATCTGGCCCTGGTGCAAACGATCGATTTCTTCCCGCCGGTGGTGGACGATCCCTTCGCGTACGGCCGGATCGCGGCGGCGAATGCCTTGTCCGACGTCTACGCCATGGGTGGAACGCCGCGGACGGCCCTGAACCTCGTCGGCTATCCGGACGACGAACTGGGCACGGATTGGCTGGGGGAAATTCTCAAAGGCGGGGCCGAGCGGTGCCGTGCCGCCGGGTGCACAATTGTCGGCGGCCACTCGGTGAGGGATAAGGAAATCAAATTCGGCCTTGCCGTGACGGGGACGGTTCACCCCGACCGGATCGTTACGAACGCAGGAGCGAAACCGGGGGACGTCCTGGTTCTGACAAAACCACTTGGAACCGGTTTCGTGACGACGGCGGCGAAGAAGCGGGCGTGCCCCGAAGCACTTTTGGCCGCCGCGATCGAGAGCATGACACGTCTGAACGTCGACGGCCGGGACGCGATGCTCGCGGCCGGGGTCCATGCCGCCACGGACGTGACCGGATTCGGCTTCGCCGGGCACGCCTTCGAGATGGCCGCAGGCAGCAACGTGACGCTAAGGATTCGTCTGGCCAGCCTTCCGACATTACCCGGCCTCGAATCGCTCGACGTCACCAAGTTTCGTACCCGTGCGAGCAAAACCAACCGCGAATTCACGGAGGCGGAAACCCGCTTCGACGGTACGCCGGACCCGTTCCGTGTCGACGTGGTGTACGACGCTCAAACCTCCGGCGGCCTGTTGATTTCAGTGGCCAGCGACCGATTGTCATTTTTGCTCGACCACCTCACGAAGGCCAGTTCGCTTGCCGCCGCCGTCGTCGGTGAAGTGTTGCCAAAAAACGGCCCTTCCCTCTGGTTCACGTCCTGATCCGATCGACATTTCTGTTTGGTGGGAACGATACCTATTGATGCAAACGAATAGGCGACACGTCCGGAACGAGTATTGCGAAGCTCAACCGACTCGGCCAAAATCGGGAGTCGTATAATTTAGCTGACGCTTTGACCGACTGTCCGCGCGTGCTTCTTCTTCACACCAAAACGGAATTCCCATGCGTTTGACCTGCCTCTTATTACTTCTGTTCTCCACTCATGCCCGGGCCGCGGATAACTGGCCGCAGTGGCGCGGCCCGACCGCGGACGGCGTGGCTGCCTCCTCCGCCAATCCGCCGCTCGCGTGGGACGGGGCCACGGGGAAAAACGTAAAGTGGACGGCCAAACTGACGGGAAAGGGGAGTTCGACACCTGTCGTATGGGGCGACAAGATCTTCGTGATGGCCGCGGAGAAAACCGACCGCATCGCCACACCGGAGGAACTTCCGAAACAGGATCCGAACCTCGAAAAGATGACCACCCCGCCGACGAACTTTTACAAGTTCTGGGTGACGGCCTACGACGTTTCCACCGGGAAAGAACTTTGGAAAAAGTTGGCCGCCGAGCGCGTGCCGCACGAAGGGCACCACCCCTCGCACAGTTACTGTGCCGGGTCGCCGACCACCGACGGCGAACGACTCTACTGCTCGTTCGGTTCCTTCGGAACCTACTGCTACGATCTCGCCGGCAACCTCCTTTGGAAGAAAGACCTCGGGCTCATCCACAGCCGGCTCGGCTGGGGGGAGGCCGTTTCGCCGGTCGTCCACGCGGGCCGGTTGGTCCTCAACTGGGACCAGGAAGTAAAATCCGCACTTTACTGCCTCGACGTCAAAACCGGTGAGACGATCTGGAAAACTGACCGTGACGAAAAAACCACCTGGAATACTCCGCTCGTGACAGAATTCCGGGGCACCACGCAGGTGATCGTCAACGGCATAATGCACGTATGCAGTTACGACCTGGCAACGGGTCGGCTAATCTGGTCCGGCCCCGGCACCACCGCAAACCCAATCCCCTC
Source organism: Fimbriiglobus sp. (assembly GCA_036493815.1). Taxonomy (GTDB): domain Bacteria; phylum Planctomycetota; class Planctomycetia; order Gemmatales; family Gemmataceae; genus DASXPC01. The sequence goes on from DASXPC010000347.1 coordinate 5,767, forward strand.
CCCGCTCCGCGTCGGCGACACCGTCGTCTGCACCGGCGGGTATAAGGGGTCGGTCGCGATGGCCCTTCCACTTGCGGCCACGGGAACGGCAATCCGTCCCGTCTGGAAGTATTCGAAAGGCACGCCGTACGTTCCTTCGCCCGTTTTGGTCAACGACCGGCTCTATTTCACCAATCAGCTCGGCAACCAGTTGACCGTGCTCGATGCGAAGACGGGAAAAGTTGTCCTAGACCGTGAACGATTAACCGGCGTCAACGCATTTTACGCCTCGCCGGTTTTTGCCGGCGGCCATGTCTACCTGACGTCCCGGGAAGGAACCACACTCGTACTGAAACCGGGCGAAACGTTGCACGTGTTGGCAACGAACAGGATTTCCGACCCGATCGACGCGAGCCCGGTCGCCGTGGGCAACCGTCTATTTCTGCGCGGGGAGAAGTTGCTTTACTGCCTGGAAGAATAGGGTGGCTTTCCCTCCATGTTGTGGACTGATCCGAATATCATTTGCAAGTTCATTGCAGGAAACGAATGGCCGAACAGACTCGAACGGTGGTCTTTCTGTGTTCGCCCGAAGACACCCGCGGATCGATGGCCGTCGCCGCGTTTCATGCGGCCGTTAAGCGGATGGGATTATCCTGGTCTGCCGTATCGCGCGAACTTGCCGCCACAACCCCGTTCGACGTGGCCGGGGTGAACCGGATTGTGTCCTTCGGCCCTGCCCCGGGAATCCCCGGCGCCCTGGTCTGGGGAGGTGGTGACGTCGAGGAACAGGTAATGGGATTGATCGCGACGATGCTTGGCGGCAAGGCAGACGGACCCGCGAATGCGCCGAAATCCCCGCCCCCGCAGGCGAAGAAAACCCTTACCGCAAAAGTCGGGCGGGAAACCGCGGGGCGGCGCGGCAAGGGCGTGACGATCATCTTCGAAGTCTCCGTATCGGAACAGGAATTGATGGCTCTCGGGGCCGCCCTGAAGAATGCCTGCGGCACGGGCGGTACGGTGAAAGACGGCCGGATCGAAATTCAGGGAGATCAACGGGACCGCGTCACGGTCGAATTAGAGAAACGTGGCTTCAAGGTTAAGCGGTCGGGAGGCTGACATTCGCCTTACACGTACGGTCACTTTTTCGATCGTTCGGCCATCCGGCGAACCGCCTCATCCCGTCCCTTTATCGCCGCGAGAAAATGGGCGTCCAGTGCCAGGGCTGATTCGAAGTCAGCTTTGGCTGCTTCGTTTCGGTCGGCGGCGAGGAAGGCGAGGCCGCGGTTGTACAAACACCAGGCGGCTTTCGGGGCGAGGGCGACGCAGGCCGAAAAGGCCGCGGCGGCTTCCACCGGCTTGTTGAGACGCAACTGGCATGTACCGAGATAGCAATTGGCCCAAAGGGAATTCGGCAAATCGGCCGCGGCACGGTCGAGGGCCGTGAAAGCCTTCGAAAATTCACCTGCCGCGAGATACGACCGACCCACAAGAACGTATTCCCAGGGACGGCTCGGATGAAGAATTTGGGCCTTGCGTTTTGCCTCCGCTGCAAGGTCCATCCGTCCGCTGGATTGTGCGTATCTCACCCGTTCCAGTTCAATCGCAAGCGACGGACCGAAACTCCGCTCGGCTTCATTCAGTAAGGTCAGGGCCGTGTCCGATTCGCCCTTGCGGGCGGCCATTTCCGCAGTCAATAATCCGACGTCCAACAAATCGGCCCGCCAAAGGCCGTTCTCATTCGCGTCCGTCCGACTCAGTTCCGAAATGATTTCCTCACGTTGATTCCATATTTCCCGGCAATCGGTCGTGACCTTATCCGAAAGTGCCGGGGGATTTTTCTCCGCGGCTACAAGGATGCGAGCGCGGTCGGCAACCGCGTTCAATTCCACCGCCATACCCTTCCGAATCGCCGATTGCCGTTCGGCATGTAATCGCCGCCGCAAGTCGTCCTGGAATGGCAGCCCGGCCAGGAGCACTTCCCCGTTGTGATAGGCTTCCTGCGCTTCGGAATATCGCTCGCTCGATACGTACGACCGCCCGTCTTGTAGCGCGGCTTCGGCACGATCGGCGAGACGCCTGGAATGGAGCACCAACCCTCCCCCCACCGCGGCCAGGGCGGCGAAGGTCAGAAGGAGCGGGGCCACGTACGGCCGACGCCGGCGCCACTTCCGCCACCGCTCGTACGCGCTGCGGTTCGGCACGCCTTTCAAGGGCAGGTCGGCCAGGTGCCGGCGGAGGTCGGTGGCAACGGCCGCCGCATTCGCATATCGGTCCTCCGGCAACGCGGCGACGCACCGGGCCAAAACGTCTTTCACGCCCGTCGAAGGAGTACATCCGGCATCGCGAAACAACCCTTCGAGTAACAGACCGAGTGCGAACACGTCCGCCCGGCCATCCACGGGGGAAGGGACTGGCAGCCCGGCCCGCACCGCCCCCACAGCCGCGGCTTGCTCGGGAGCCATGAACCCCGGCGTCCCCCCCAGCCAGCCGGGGGTCGATTCGCCGGCCTCAAGCGGCGGTCTGGCCAGGTGAAAATCCAAGAGCATCGGCAAGCCGTCCGCCGCAATCAGGACGTTAGACGGCTTCAAATCGAGGTGAATCAGGCCGTGGTCGTGTGCATATTGAAGTGCGTCCGCCAGGCACCCCCCGATCCAGCACACGGCATCCGGAAACGACGCCCGCTGAAGAAACCGCCAAACCGGACTATTGGGCGGTACCGGGATCTGCGAGGACGGGTCCTCGTCCGCAATCGCCGCCAGCCAGTCCGCGCCGGGCGTTAGCGGGCCGAGTCGGGATTGAATTTTGGCGAGCGTCTGACCGCCGAAGTAGGGCATGCACAACGCCCGCACCCCTCGGTCGGGAAATTCGTGAACGGAATAGAGCGGGACGATGTGGGTGTGTTGGAGTCTGGCGAGAGAAAGGTGCTCGGCGCCGTCATCCGGGCCAACTTTTAGAACGACCGGTCGATCGGCGAGGGCAGGTTGGGTGGCAAGGAAAACACGGGCGTGTGCCCCCCGGCCGAGTTCGGCCCGCACGAGAAAGTCGCCGAGCCAATCGCCGACGGCGGGAAACGTCACCGGGCCGGGCCGAGGGCCGAGAGCGACGTGGCACCGGAATAAGGCGGTCACTTGACCCGGCCAATCCGGAAACCGGTCGACCAATTCCTCGACGGACACCGGCGGGCCGAACTCTTCGCGGAGGGCAAGTTCCTCCGCGATCAGTTCGAGGGCCGCGTCGGGATGGTCCCACAATTCCGGGTGGGTGTCGAGAAATTCTTCCGCACCCGGCCGCTCCCCCGCCCGCCACCGGACCGCCATCTCATCCGCGCATCGTTCCACCGTCGAAGGAATGGCTTCGTTCGGACGGGGGGAGTGCGTCATTCCGCGGGTCCGAATTGCGGCTCGCCTTCCATCGCCAGATCGCGGGCCAGCCGGCGGAGGATGCGGCGGACGCTTCCTTCGTGAAGGCCCGTACGCCTGGCAATTTCCTGAAGGGGCACGCCCTGACGTTTCAACCTCAGCACGGCTTGATGATCCGGCGGACAGAGCCGCAGTAATTTCGTCCACACGTCTTCGGCTTGTATCGTTTCACTGGGTGTGGAATAGCGGTCCTGGGGCCGGTCGTCCCAATTCACGACGTCGGCCGGGTCGTCAGTCCGCCGAACCCGACTCACGAGCCGGCGCCGGGCGATCGTCGCCAGCAGGCCGCGAAGCTGCGACTCCGAATCGACCTTCCACCCATCTTTGCCCAACTGGCGGACGACTTGAACCCAGACGGATTGCACCACGTCGATCGAATCGAATTGCGGGCGGAGGCGGTCGGAAAGGTGACGGCGAACGATCGCCCGAAGGTAGGGAGTATAGGCTCGGAAAAGGGCCTCGGCGGCTTCCGTCTCGCCGCGGTTCACCCGATCGAGAAGGTCGTCATGCGGATCCACTGTCATACCGATCCTCCCACCGGGCGAGACCGGAACCGGCGCCCGGGGACGCGAACAACACTTTTTTGCGACGTGGCCTGGCCGACGCGAGCACCCCGGCCGTGGTTAACACCACGGCGGAAATCCAGGCCCACCGTTCCGGCGTCGCCCATTCGTCCGTTGCACTTTTGGCCAATGACCCTAACCGCGTTAAAACCGCTGCCGCACCGCCTGGGATTGGTGCCACGGGCACGATTCCGATGATGGGATCCTCGTTGGGGATCACCGCATCCATCACCCGGTCTATTACGGTTTCAACCGGACGGGCTAACGTCGGAGGCTCGGGTAAACTACTCGATGGCACCGCGGGTAAATTCTCACCCGTCACGACCGGCGTCCCCTCCGACAAGACACCCCCCGGAACGAGTACCCATCCGAACGGAGTTTCGTTCCGAACCTCCTGTTGTTCGTGATTCGAATTAGGCGGGAGCGAAGACGTCCGATTCGACAGTTCCGAAACGGGATTCTGCACGGTTCCGTTCGACGGGAGTACGAGACGGACAGGAAAACCATTTGTCGGTGAAGCCGAACTGCTCCCGGTAGGACTTTGGGATTGAACGGCTTGCACGTTCGGCCGAATGGAGGCAGCTTTCGGCGTTTCACCCGGCAATCCCTCTCCCGCGGCGACCATTCGTTCCGGACCGGGTATTTCCGGCAACTTCGGCTGAGGAAGGATGGTCGAATGAACCTTGGTCAAATCAATTCGATCCGGAATCCACTCGACAACAATGACGACGGGTCGTGAATTCGGGGCCGAAAATCCTACGTTAATGCGTTCGTCGTATTCGCTGGCATTGAACATATCTGTTACGTTCAATCGGTCGTTCGCAACGGACCGCGACACGGCATGTGGCGGCACCTCGATCTTCTCATTCCAGACCGGATCGACGGGCGAGCCAAAAGACCCGAAAACCGACGAGGGGACCAACCGGTCTTCGACCGGTTCCACGCAGAGGGGGCGTGTGCGGTTTTTCATGTTCGAATTCTACACCATTCCGGTCCGTCCGGCAGGGCCGGACGGTCGCGTCACGCTATTCAGCGCCATCGCCCCCCGTCGAGCACTTTTGGGAAGCCGAAGGCGTCGAGAATCCATTCTTTCCCGATCGTGCTAAAACCACCAGTGGAATTTATCCCCTCCGAAGAACCCTCCCCTTAAATTGGATAATTTTCGCACGTTGACGGTCGCGGTCCCAGTGAGGTCGGTCAATGCGGTATCGGTTACGGTAAGCGTTTGGCTTCCGGACGTATCGAACGTCACGCTCAGAGCTTTCACCCCCCGATCGGCCGACGTGAATGTGTAATCGGCCGGGAGTGTGGCGTTTGAATCGGAGCTGGTCAGGTGAACCGTACCCGTATAGTTCTGCACCGGCCGATCGGTCGCATCGAGTGCAACCACGAGAATTTGCGTCGCCGCGGTCGCTGCGACCGAGGGCCGCACCAGCAGGGCGAAATGCGTGGCAACGGGGGCGGCATTGACGGTGCTCGTAGCCGAACCGGTGATTGTCGGATCGGCGGCGTCGCTCGCGGTCAGCGTGATACTTTCGGCCTCGGACGGCGTAAACGTAAAGACCTTGAAGCCGCGGTCCGACGCGGTGAACGTGTAGTCCGCCGGGAGTGTGGCGGAGGCGTCGGTGCTCGAAAATTGCACCGTCCCCGTATAGCTGGATACCGGCCGGTTGTCGGCGTCAAGAGCCGCAACCACGACTCGCGTCGGCGACTCGGCGTACGCACTCCGTTCGATCGACACGTAGAAATGCGTTGCAACCTGGGCCGGGTCGACGGTCAGCGATACCGTTCCGGTCACGTCGGACGAAGTCGAATCCGTCGCGGTGACGGATTGCGTTCCGTCGCCGTTGAACGTCAACGAAAACGCATGCCGACCGCGGTCTCCGGCGGTGAACGTGTAATCGTCTGGAAGAATCGCGGAGCCGTCCGAACTTGCGAATTGCACCGTGCCCGTATAGTCCTTCACCGGGCGGTCGTTTGCATCGAGCGCGACCACCAATACGGTCGTTGCGTTTCCCGCATCCGTTTCCCGCTGAGTAAACATCTCGAAATGCGTCGCGACGGAACTCGTATCTTTCGATGACGCGGGGCTCGAAAACTCCCACGGGGCGATAACAGGCAAAACGTTCGACCACCCCGGCCCCGCCGACGGGGCGAGCCGGTCGTCGAGAAATTCAAGTTTCGGGCGGTAAACATTCTGCCTGTTCAAGGGTTGGGAATTCAAGCCGAACGGTCGCAACCACTTGGGGAAAAGCATGTCGACACTCCCATCGGGGATCAGGCGACTCCTTCAACCGATCGCCAATGGACGTCTTGAGCGGGCGCGGAATGGACAACCCTCTATCGAAATTATCGGCTTGAACAATGCTTATCCAACTGAGCGAGAGAGGAGCGCGTTGACAACCTTGGCGCCTTCGACGCCAGTCAATTTCTGATCGAGGCCCTGGAACTTCACCGTGAATTTTTCGTGGTTTATCCCGAGGCAATGCAGGAGCGTGGCGTTCAGGTCATTCACGTGGCACGGGTCTTTGGTCACGTTGTAACTGAAGTCGTCGGTCTCTCCGTAGACCGTTCCGCCTTTCACCCCGCCGCCGGCGAGCCACATGCTGAAATTCCGCGGGTGGTGATCCCGGCCGTAATTCGATTTCGTCAAAGTGCCCTGGCTGTAGACGGTGCGGCCAAACTCACCGCCCCAGACCACGAGCGTTTTTCCCAACAGGCCGCGGCGCTTCAGGTCGGTCAGGAGGGCGTAGCACGGCTGATCAGTGTCTTCGCACTGGGCGCGGAGATCTTTTGGCAGGTTGCCGTGCTGGTCCCATCCGCGGTGGAGGATCTGCACGGCCCGGACGCCGCGCTCCACCAGTCGACGAGCTAGCAGGGCACTCGCGGCAAACGTGCCGGGTTTCGACACGTCCGGGCCGTAAAGGGCCAGCGTTTCCTTCGACTCCTTCGAGAGGTCCGTCAGGTCCGGCACGCTCGTTTGCATGCGGAACGCCATTTCGTACTGGCTGATTCGCGTTTGCGTGTCCGGGTCGCCCATCGAGTCGAAGGAGCGCCGATTCAGTTCGGTCAGCGTATCGAGCATGGCCCGCCGGCTCTCGGAGGAAACCCCCGGCGGGTTTTGGACGTAGAGCACCGGGTCGCCGACGTGGCGGAGCATGACGCCGCTATATTTCCCCGGGAGAAATCCACTCGCCCACATGCGGCTGAACAGGGCCTGCGCCGCGGCGCCGCTCTTCCATTTCGGGGTAAGGACGACGAACGCCGGCAGGTTGTTATTTTCACTTCCCAAACCGTATGCGAGCCAGGACCCGAGGCTCGGTTTGCCGGGTACTTCGTTACCGGTCATTACGAACGTGCAGGCCGGGTCATGATTGATGGCGTTCGTGTGCACCGAATTGACAAGGGCAATGTCGTCGACGCACTTCGCGGTATGCGGCAGCAGTTCGCTCACCCACCGGCCGCATTGTCCGTGCTGGGCGAACTTGAACATCGACGGGGCGATGGGGAACCGTTTCTGGCCGCTCGTCATCGTGGTGATCCGCTGACCGTTGCGGATGCCGTCGGGAAGTTCCTTGTTGAAATGCTCGGCGAGTTTGGGCTTATAGTCCCAGAGGTCCATCTGGGCCGGGCCGCCGTTCATGTGCAGATAAATAACCGACGACGCAGTGGGCGGAAAATTCGGAAACCCCGGAAGGGGCGGATGAATCCGTGTCTGATCCGACGCCACGGCTTTACTCGCACCGAGCAGGGCGAGACCAAGTCCGCCGAGCCGGAGCCCGGTGGAACCGAAAAACTGCCGGCGAGTGAGGGCGAGGTGATGTTCGTGGACGGGATGCATTTTCGTCTCGGTAAAGTAACTATGTGTTAATTCCGCGTGACCGTCTCATCCAGATTCAACATCAGATTGGCGATCATGGTCCATGCCGCGGTTTCGGAGGCGGGAGCGACGCCCCGCGGTTTGGATTCGCCGTAGGCGATGACTTTTTTTGCCGCGGCCGGGTTGGCTGCGTAGAGCGCGCGTTGCTTTGCCAGTGCGGCTGAGACCAGCTTCATTTCGGCCGCGTCCGGCTTCCGTGCCAGTACGGTTCGATACAGAAACGCAATCCGCGCCGTGTCCGTCGGCCAATTCTCCGCCAGCGTTCGCTCGGCCAACGCCCGGGCCGCCTCGAAATACTGGACGTCGTTCAATAACTGAAGGGCCTGCAACGGCGTATTGGTGCGGTCCCTCACGATACAAACCTGTTCCCGATTCGGGCCGTCGAACGTGGAGAGAAACGGCGGCGGGGCCGTCCGTTTTAGAAACACATATATACTCCTCCGATACAATGCGGAGCCGTGGTCCTGCTGGTAAAACCGCGTGTTTGAATCGGAATACCCAACCGGTTCCCAGATGTTGGCCGGTTGGTACGGCTTCACCCCCCGGCCGCCCATTGTCAGGTCAATGAGGCCGGAGACGGCCAAAGCGTTGTCGCGGATTTGTTCGGCGTCGAGGCGGATTCGCGGACCCCGGGCATAGAGGCGATTGTCGGGATCGGCGGCCAAAACCTCGGAAGTGACTTTCGCGGACCGACGAAATGCTTCCGAGAGCACGAGCCGTTTCATCATTCCTTTCACGTCCCAGTGCGACTCGACGAACTCGGCGGCCAACCAGTCGAGCAATTCGGGATGCGACGGGGGATCGCCCCGGGTGCCGAAATCGAAGCTCGTTTTCACGAGGCCCGTGCCGAAGACTTGCTGCCAGAGCCGGTTAACCGTAACCCGGGCGGTGAGGGGTTGATCTTTTTCCACGAGCCAATTGGCGAGGTCGAGTCGGCTCAAGCGTTTTTCCGCTTTTGTCCCCTGAATGGTCGGCAAAATGGCCGGCCCGGCCGGTACGACCTTGCCCCCCGGTTTGTCGTACTGACCGCGGAGCATTACGAAGGAATCCTTCGGCTTCGGTCGGTCTTTGAATATGAACGTTCCGGGAGCCGATTCCTCGGCGATCGTCCGGGCCGTGCGGGCCGTCTCCCAGGTCGTCCGGGCGGCGGAAAGTGCTGGTGTCGCCGGCCGGGCGACCACGGCCAGATAGAACTGGAGAAGTTTGTCGCTATCAGCGGGAGCCAGCTTGGCTCGTGCCCCTTTGCGGATCAAAGACGCAAGTTCGCCCGGAACGTTCGGCGGAACGGACGACCCGAGGGTGGTTCGCCAGACTTTGAACGACTCGAGCGGATCGTGGACGGGATCGGATTGTCCGACCACGGCCGCCGCGTCCCAAAAAACGATTCCCCCCGCCTGACTCAGCGACAGGCCGTTAATCCGGTCGCCCTGTTTCAATCCGAAGTCCTTGGCCGGGATGGCAAGTTTGGTCCAGACCCCCGGCTTGATCGGTGCGTCTTTCGACCCGGTGCGGATCAGGCCTTTTTCGGTCCGCGTCCAGTTGACGGCGGGCTTTCCGCTGAAGCTGAACGCGATCCGCGACGGGACGTCGAGCGGTTCCACGTAGACGGAGAATTCGACGGTGGCTTCGTACGGAGTGATGATTGGCCGCAACTTGAATTCGGCCGAGATGTCGCAGCCGACGGCGTGAGCAAGTCGGATCGCCCGTCGACCGGATGCCGTTTTTTCCGGCGGGTCGAGCACCCATTCGACCGTATTCCGGGACGAACTGCGTGACGTCGACCCGATCGGGAATGTGTCGTCGAATAATTCTTCGCGAACGGCTTTGCGTGCAGCAGACGGCCGCGCTGCCGGATCGGAATAGTGGCAAGCCGATGCCGCGATGTCGAGCCAGGCCCGTGCTTCTTTTTCGACCCGGCCGGCCGCGTCAGATTCGGCTTTCAAGTCCGGTCGGGGCACCCGCAGAAACGGCGGTGTGTTCTCGACGTTTCCGTCCATGGCCGGGTCGGCTGCCGAATTGAAGAACGCATAAAGCGAATAAAATTCCTTTTGCGAAAGCGGGTCGTACTTGTGGTCGTGGCAAACCGCGCAACCGGCTGTCAGGCCCAGCCAGGCCTGGGCCACCGCCGACGTCCGCTCCACCGCGTAACGGTATGCGAACTCCGCGTCGATCGCGCCGCCTTCACTCGACGTCACGTTGCAGCGGTTGAAACCGGTTGCAATCAATTGATCCGGCGTCGGGTTGGGCAACTGGTCTCCGGCCACCTGCCACACGGTGAACTGGTCGTAGGGCAGGTTTTGGTTAAACGCCCGGACGACCCAGTCGCGATACAGCCACATCTGCCGTTCGTTGTCCAGGTGCAGGCCGTGCGTGTCCGCATACCGGGCAACGTCGAGCCAGTGCCGGGCCATCTCTTCGCCGTAACGCGGTGAGGCTAGGTAGCGATCCACCAGCTTTTCGTAGGCGTTCGGCGACGTGTCCTTGAAGAATTCGTCCACCTCCTTAACGGTCGGCGGCAAACCCGTCAGTGTGAACGCCACGCGTCGAATGAGTGTCTCCTTCGACGCTTCGGGTTGTGGGGTCAACCCGGCCGAGCGAATTCGCTGCATCAGGAACGCATCGATCGGCGACGCTCCGGCCGGCGGGGTTGGCCGACGCACCGGTTCGAACGACCAGTGTTTCTGATACTTCGCCCCCTGAACGATCCACCGGCGTAGCGTTTCCTTCTGAGCCGAGGTCAGAGTTTTATTCGCACGCGGCGGAGGCATGACCTCGTCGGGATCGGTTGCATTAATTCGTTCCCATAATGCGCTCTTCGCGAGGTCTTTCGGCGTAATGGCCGGGTTGTCGTCCCGATCGGCGTAGGCGCCCGCAGCCGTATCGAGCCGTAACTTGGCCTTGCGGGCTTTGGCATCGAGTCCGTGACAATTGAAGCACTTGTCCGAAAGGATCGGTCGTACGTCGCGGTTGAATTCCACCGGCGGTTCGGCCGCCATTCCGGTTTGCGGAATCATCCACGCCAATAAAAAGGGGAGAGCATGTTTCATGAGTTCGAACTTCGAGTCGGTGAGGCGGAAAGAGACGGCTTCAGGCAGGATGAAAATATCTTAACCCAAATAGTGGATTCGGGCCACCTCGGTTGGACGGGGAGATGCGCGTGAATCCGCCTTCTCCCTTTTCCTCGGGGTATTTCCCAGCCCGTGCCAGGTTCCGAGCCGCCGCGGCCCGGCTCGGATGGACTAACGAAATTTACCCGATCCAAGCGCCCGGACCGAACGGCGAACAATTGACGGTCGACGTGGCGATCGGCCCGAACCCAACGGCGAATCGAACCGTGGTCGTTTCCAGCGGATTGCACGGAGTCGAAGGTTTTTTCGGGTCGGCCGTTCAGGTCGCATGGCTCGAACAGCAAACGCCCGGACAAACCGGTTCCGTACGGTTCGTCTTTTTGCATGCACTCAATCCCCACGGATTCGCCTGGGGTCGCCGCTACGACGAACGCAACGTCGACCCGAACCGCAACTTCCTACTGGCGAGTGAACGCTACGAAGGGTCGCCGCCGGGGTATGGCGAACTGGATTCCGTATTGAACCCCCGCCGGCCGCCGAGGCGGTGGGAATCATTCAAACTGCGCGCCGGGTGGGAAGTGTTTCGGCGGGGAATGCCCGCGATGAAACGAATCATCATGACCGGGCAGCACGAATACCCCCGCGGAGTTTTCTACGGCGGAGCGGGGCCGTCCCAATCGAATGAATTTCTCCAAACGAACCTCCGCCGATGGGTGGGAGATTGTCGAGACGTCGTTCACCTCGATTTCCATTCCGGCCTCGGGGCCTGGGGAACTTACAAGCTGCTCGTCGATTACCCGTTAAACCAGGACCAATTCTCGAAACTCACGTCCCTATTTGGTGCGAGTACGATCGAAGTCTGCGACGCCGAGGGGATTGCCTATTCATCCCGGGGCGACTTCGGCCGGTGGTGCGTCGCACAGAAGTTCGCGGGCGATTACCTCTTCGCCTGTGCCGAGTTTGGCACATACGGTCCGATCACCATGCTCGCCGGGATCCGTGCCGAGAACATGGCCTTTCACTGGGGCCGACCGGACTCAGGTTCCACCACCCGCGCCCGGCAACGCCTGAAAGAATTGTTCTGCCCGTCCGACGAATCCTGGCGGTCAACGGTACTCGCCGAAAGCCTCGGCCTGATTGACAAAGCGGCCAAAAGATAACGCCGTCCGATTTCTCAATGGTTGCGAAAGTGAATCCGCCGGGGGATACTGTGCCGATGATCCAAAGTCCTGCCGCCAAAAAAGGGGACGTCCGTGAAAAGTTCTCGCGTACTACCTGGTTTCATCCTGATTGCGAGTGTTGCATTTTCGACTGCGGCACGCGCCGATGATCCCGGCCAATTAAAGGTGGGATTACAGGCCGACGGCCGGGTCGTCGTCCCGACGAATCAAATTCTGTCACCGGCTGGAGTGCAAGTGACTTTCCCCGGCCGGCCGGTGGACTTGGCTTGGGCCGACGGTGGGAGTACCCTCGTTGTCAAGAATCTCAAGAACCTCGTCTTCATCGACAAAGCCACGAACCAGATTATTCAGACCCTCGCTTCCCCGGTCGGATTCAGCGTTGTCGGATTGGACGCTGGCGTTGGAATCGTTCGCGTGACCGACGCCAAAGACCGCCTGCGCGTCGCGGTTCGTAGGGCAGACGGAAAGTACGCCTGGGGGAATCCGGTCGAGGTGCCGAAGCCGAAGTCGGGGTCCGCCAACCCGGCCGGTGTGGCGTGGGCCTCGGCAGACACCGTCTGGGTGACCGCGACCCGCGGCAACTGCGTCCACCTCATCGACTGGAAATCGGGAAGGACACTTCAAACGGTTCCTGTTGGCGTGGCTCCCTATACGGTGGTGCCAGTCGGGAAAGACAAGGTTTATGTCTCAAACTGGGGCGGCGATATGCCGAAGGCGGGCGATACTACCGCTCCGTCATCGGGCACGGCCACACACGTCGACAAACGCGGGATTGCCGACCGGGGGACCATATCGGTCCTGACGCGGACGGACGGTAAATGGGCGCGTACAAAAACGCTCCGCGTCGGCCTGCACCCCTCCGGCATGGTACCGTCGTGGGACGTCAGGTTCCTCTTCGTCGCCAACGCGAACAGCGATACCGTCTCCGTGATCCGGACGGTCGACGACGAGGTGGTCGAAACCATCGTCTGCCGGCCGGAGGGACGATTACCCTTCGGCAGCGGGTGCAACGCCGTCGCCATCGCTCCGGACAACCGCACCCTTTACGTCGCCAACGGTACCAACAACTGCGTCGCCGTCGTCAAACTCGGCGTGAAAGCCGGCGGCGAAGGGGACGCGAGCCGCCTCGCCGGCCTCATTCCCACCGGCTGGTACCCCGGGGCAATCCGACTATCGGGCGACGGGAAGACGCTCTATATCGCCAATGTGAAAGGCCTTGGTTCCCTCGCCCGGCAGAAGGGAAACGAAAAAGCCCCCCGCCTCGACGCGAAGGGAAAGAACTCACACGACCACCTCGGCAGCATATCGGTCATTCCCGTTCCGGACGACGCGAAATTGGCTGAGTACACGAAAACTGTCAACGCGAACAACCGTCTCGCGTATAGCCTCGCCGGGCTGGAACCGGCCCGGCCGGACGCGAAACCCAAGGTGATCCCCGACCGCCACGGCGAGCCGTCGCTGATCAAGCACGTCATCTATGTCATCAAGGAGAACCGCACCTACGACCAGGTGTTCGGGGATATTAAGGAAGGAAACGGCGATCCGAAGCTCCTGCTCTTCGGCGATAACGTCACGCCGAACCAGCACAAACTCGCCCGCGAATTCACGCTGTTGGATAACTTCTATTGCTCGGGCGTTCTGAGTGCGGACGGCCACCAGTGGGTGAACGAGGCCTACGTCACCGACTACCTGGAAAAGGCGTTCGGCGGATTCACTCGCAGCTACCCTTACGAAGGCGGCGACCCACTCGCATTTGCTTCCAGCGGATTCCTTTGGGACAACGCTCTGGAAAAGAAGAAAACCTTTCGCAATTACGGCGAGTTCGTGAAGGTCGTCGCCCCGCGCGGCTCGACTTGGACGGACATGTACGAGGAGTACAAGACCGGGGCCGGTAAATTCCAACCGAAGGCCACGGTCAATGTGGCGAAGCTGAAGCCGTACACGCATCCGACTTACCCCGGGTTCGTCCTTTCGATTCCCGACGTCTACCGTGCCAAGATTTTTATCGAGGAGCTGAAGGCGTTCGAGCGGAAGGGGGAACTGCCGGAGTTCATTTACCTCTATTTGCCGTGCAACCACACGAGCGGCACCCGCCCCGGCAGCCCGACGCCGCGGGCGATGGTGGCTGACAACGACCTTGCTCTGGGACGGTGCGTCGAGGCGGTGAGTCAATCGAACTTCTGGAAAGACACCTGCTTCTTCGTGGTCGAAGACGATCCGCAGAACGGCTTCGACCACGTGGACGGCCACCGAACCGTTGCCCTGGTGATCAGTCCGTACACGAAACGCAAGGCGGTCGATTCCACCTGCTACAACCAGACCGGGATGGTGAAGACGATCGAACTCGTCCTCGGTCTGCCGCCGATGAACCAGCTCGATTTGTCGGCGACGGCGATGAGAAATTGCTTCGTGGGCACGCCCGACTTGACGCCGTACACGGCGGTGCCGAACCAGATCATGCTGGACGAAATGAATCCGCCGATGAAGAAGTTGACCGGGCAAGCGTTGTATTGGGCACAGAAGTCGATGGAACTGGACCTCGACGACGCGGACGAGGCCGACGAGGACACGTTCAACCGCATCCTCTGGCACGCGACGCGGGGGTACGACGTACGCTACCCGGCCGAATATGTCGGGGAGAAACCGGGGAAAGAGGAGGAAAAGCAATGAATCAAGAACATCAGCCAGGGTCGAGTTCCGTTGGGTGGGTCAAGCTCGGCTTTGCGGACGCCGACCCGCCAAACCCGCAGAGAGCGATTGCGGGGCCGGTGGGTCTTCGCTCGAAGACTCGCTCGACCCACTCTACAAGATTGTCCGCCGTATTCGCGGTGCTCGTTCTGACTTCCACCTCCCCTGCCAAGGAGATGGTCGACTTGACGAAGGCGGTCGTCGTGTCGCCCCCAGGAACGAAGGGCCCGGAGGCGAAGGCGGTGCAAATGCTGATCGAGGAGGTAGCGAAGCGGTCACACGTGCAGTGGGAGCGGGCGGAGAAGATTACGCCTGATGATGTTCCGATAATTGTCGTTGGCACAACGAAAAATGTGATTCGTGTAATGCACGAAATCGATGTAGATTTACGAATTAATCGAGAAGAATCGTACACCATCAATATTGGCACATGGAACAATAGAATAAGGGTTCTCGTAAACGGTGAAACTCCAAGGGGATGCTTATTTGGTGTCGGACGTTTACTTCGCGAACTACGAATCGAACGAACAAAAGTTACACTGCCTGCCGATTTTAAGGAAAGATCCGCCCCCCAAACCCCCCTCCGCGGCCACCAGCTCGGCTACCGGCCGAAGACCAACTCCTACGACGGCTGGACCGTCGCCATGTGGGAGCAGTATTACCGCGACCTCATCGTCTTCGGGTGTAACACGATCGAATTGATCCCGCCGCGGTCGGACGACGCCGCGGACAGCCCGCACTTCCCGTTGCCGCCGTTGCGGATGATGACCGAGATGTCGCGGCTGGCGAACGAGTATGGGCTCGACGTCTGGGTCTGGTACCCGGCGATGGACGCAAACTACGCCGACCCGAAGACGGTCGAGTTCGCCTTGAAAGAATGGGGCGAAGTCTTCAAGGCGTGTCCACGTATCGACGCGGTGATGGTCCCCGGCGGCGACCCCGGGCACACGCCGCCGAAGGTGCTCTTCCCATTCCTGGAAAAGCAGGCGGCGAACCTCAAGAAGTATCATCCCAAGGCAGGCATGTGGGTGTCGGCCCAGAGCTTCGACAAGGAAAAGCTGGCCGATTTCGTTGAACTCGTGAAGGCCGAACCCAAATGGCTCGCCGGCGTCGCGGCCGGGCCGCAGGTGCGGGTGCCGCTCGAAGAATTGCGGCGCTTGATCCTCAAGAAGTATCCGATCCGCGACTACCCCGACATCACCCACTCCCGGCACTGCCAGTACCCGGTGCCCGGCTGGGATTTGGCTTTCGCGTTGACGGAAGGGCGGGAAATTTGCAATCCCCGGCCGACGCAGATGGCCGCGATCTATAAGTACGCCTCGCCGCACACGAACGGGTTCATCACCTATTCGGAAGGCTGCCACGACGACGTGAACAAGATGATCTGGAGTGCACTGGGGTGGAACAGGAAGGCGGACGTGAAGGAAGTGCTAAGGCAATATTCCCGGTACTTCATCGGGCCGGCTTACGAGGAAAAGTTCGCCGAGGGATTATTCGCGTTGGAACGGAATTGGGTTGGCCCCATAGTTAAAAACGACGGAATAGAGAAGACTCTCGATCTATTCATGACCATGGACAAGGCGGCTCCGCCACCAGTTAAATTGAATTGGCGGTTTCAACAGGCTCTCTATCGAGCGTATTATGACGGCTTCGTTCGCAAGCGATTGTTCCACGAGTTGATGCTCGAAATGGCGGCACGGGAGCATCTCGGTAAGGCCCCGACGATCGGTGTAAACCAAGCAATTAGGGACGCCGAGGCCGAATTGGTCAAAGCCAAAACTGTGCCTTTGGGGCAGGAACTTCGAGCCAGGGTGTTCGAATTGGCTGAAGCCCTTTTTCAGAGCATACATGCTCAACTCAGCGTGAAAAAGTACGGGGCTATTGCCATCGAACGCGGGGCGAACCTCGATTCCATCAATGTTCCATTGAATAATGCAGGTAATCTCCAAAAGCTGTTCGAGGAAGTCGATGAAATAAAAGAGGGAAAGGACCAAATAGGCCGCCTCAGTGCATATAACCATCGCACAATGCCCGGTTCTGGAAACTATTATGATTGTCTCGGTGATCCCTTCCTCCGCCCTCACCTCGTGCAACCCACGACATGGGAAGAAGACCCCGCCTACTTCCAAAATCCGCTCACCGGCTTCGGCTTCCGTAACGGCACGCTCGATTCGAGTCGCTCCCGCGCCTGGCTCCGCCACGCAGAGTCGCTTTACGACGCCCCACTGACACTCAAATACACCGGCCTCGACCCGAAGGCGACTTACCGAGTCAAGGCGGTCTACAACAAGGAGCGGCTCAACTCGAAGATTCGCCTTACCGCCAACGACGGGCTGGAAATCCATCCGTACCTCGGCAAGGCGGGCGAGGAATTGGAATTCCCGGTCCCCGCCGCCGCCACCGCGTCGGGCACGCTCGAACTGCACTGGAATCAGCCCCCCGGCGCCGGCGGGTCGGGCCGCGGGTGCCAGGTGTGCGAGGTCTGGCTCATCAAACAGCAGACGGACGCGAAGGCCGTCACCCCGCTCAAGAACGCCCACGCCCACAACGACTACGAGCATAAGAGGCCGCTGTTCGACGCGCTCGACAACGGCTTCAACTCGGTCGAGGCCGACGTTTATCTGATTGACGGAAAACTGCTGGTCGCCCACAACCGCAAGGACGTGAAACCCAACCGCACGCTCGAATCGCTTTACCTCGACCCGTTGCGGGCGCGGGTCAAGGCCAACGGTGGGCGGGTCTACAAAAACGGCCCGTCGATCTTCCTGCTCGTGGACGTGAAGACCGGTGCCGAGGCGACCTATGCCGCGCTCGACAAGGTGCTGGCGAAATACGCGGACATCGTTTCGGTCACCCGCGGCGGAAAATTCGAGCCGAAAGCGGTGACGGTAGTGGTCAGCGGGAATCGGGCGAAGGAGACGATCGCGAAGCAGACAGTACGGTACGCCGGCATCGACGGCAGGCCGGAAGATCTTGAATCCGACGTCCCGGCACACCAAATCCCCTGGATCAGCGCGAGCTGGGTCACGCAGTTCAAATGGTTGGGAACCGGGCCAATGCCGGGGGACCAGAGGGCGAAGTTGAAAGCCTTCACCGAGAAAGCCCACGCGAAAGGCCGGCTCGTCCGATTCTGGGCCACGCCGGAGAAGGAAGTGTTCTGGAAGGAACTGCTGGACGACGGCGTCGATCTGATTAACACCGACAAACTGCCCGAACTCCGAGCGTTTCTCCTCAAGAAATGAGTCGCATGGATTACGTCCTAGCTCTCGATTCCGGCACGACGAGTGCCCGGGCCATCCTGTTCGATCGGGTCGGGGCGGTGCGGGCGATTGGTCAAAAAGAAATCCGTCAACAATTCCCCAACCCGGGATGGGTCGAACACGACCCGAAAGAAATCTGGAGCGCCCAGGCGGCGGTGGCGGCGGAGGCGCTTGGGCGGGCGGGGGCGAGTCCGCGAGACTTGGCCGCAGTCGGCATCACCAACCAGCGGGAAACGACGATCGTCTGGGATCGGATTACGGGCGAACCGGTTTATCCTGCGATCGTCTGGCAGGACCGACGCACCGCCCCGTTCTGCGACCGCCTTCGGGCGGAAGGGTACGAGAAGCTCATTCGGGACAAGACCGGCCTGGTGATTGACGCCTATTTTTCGGGCAGCAAAGCGGCCTGGATTCTGGACAACGTCGCCGGGGCCCGGGCGGCTGCCGAAGCCGGCAGGCTCGTGTTCGGCACCGTCGATTCCTGGCTCGTTTGGAAGCTGACCGACGGCCGAATGCACGTCACCGATCCGTCCAACGCCTCCCGCACGATGCTCTACGACATTCGCCGCGGCCAGTGGGACGACGAGTTGCTGAAATTGTTTCGCATTCCCCGGTCGATGCTGCCCGAGGTCCGTCCGTCGAGCGCGGTCTACGGACCGGTCACCTCCGCCCTCGGCCCCGGAAACGTCCCGATCGCGGGCATCGCCGGAGACCAGCAGGCGGCCCTGTTCGGCCAACTCTGCACCGAACCGGGGTTGACGAAGAACACGTACGGGACCGGCTGCTTCGTGCTGCAATGCACCGGTGCGAATCCGGTCGCGTCGAACAATCAACTCGTCACGACCGTCGCCTGGCAAATCGGGAACCGGACCGATTTCGCCCTCGAAGGCAGCGTATTCGTCGCCGGGTCGGTCGTGCAATGGCTGCGGGACGGGTTGCGGATCATTCGAAAATCCGAAGACGTGAACGACCTGGCTGTGACCGTGCCGGACAACGGGGGCGTTTACTTCGTGCCGGCGTTCGTCGGGCTCGGCGCCCCGCATTGGGACCCGCACGCCCGGGGGACGGTGGCGGGATTAACCCGCGGCACGACGGCGGGGCATCTGGCGCGGGCCGCGCTGGAATCGATTGCCTACCAGTCGGCGGATTTAATGGACGCGATGGCGGCAGACGCCGGGAAGCCCGTCCCCGAACTCCGTGTCGACGGCGGGGCGAGTCGGAGCGACCTGCTCATGCAATTCCAGGCGGACCTGCTCGGCATCCCGGTCGTTCGCCCGGCCGTGGTCGAAACGACCGCGCTCGGGGCCGCCTACCTCGCCGGCCTTGCGGTCGGGTTCTGGAATTCCCCCGGCGAGATCGCCCGGCAACGGGTCGTCGAACGACAATTCGATCCGCAGATCAGCCGCGACCGGGCAGCCGAACTGCGAGCCGGATGGGCTCGGGCGGTGGAACGAGCCAAGGGCTGGGATCGGCCGGCCGAGTAAAATGGACGGTAATTTGTGGGCTCGTGACTGGGAGAAGGTGAATTTGGTTTGATGACAAAACTTTTGTTTATCGACCGAAGTCAAACTCTAATAGCGTGTTGCGGCAATAGTTTCGATTTCTTAACAGAATGGGAAATGTCGTCGGAAGTATCGAATATTGCACGGGTTATTAAAAATAGAGCCTTACGTCAGATTCGGTGAGGGAGAATCGTGTTTATTATGGGATAATTCTCCCACCACGCCGGGCCGCACCTGAATCGACAAGATTGCACACCGATTTGCAGACTCTTCCGTCGAATGTCAAGGTGGTTCAATGATTGCTTTTCGGAATGTCCGGGTCGAACTCATTCGATTGATGGGAATTTGTCTATTCGCAGGCGGGTCGGTTCCCGTCGCGGTTGCGGGCGATACCGGCGGGGTCGAGGAATTCAAAAAAGCCGTCGCCCCCGTGCTCGACGATTATTGCATCCGCTGTCACGATGCCGATACGAAAAAGGGGGGCATCTCGTTCGATTCGGCCGACCCGTCCGCTCTCATCGCGAACCGCGAACAATGGAATAAGGCGGTCAAAGTCCTGCGTGCCGGTTTGATGCCGCCGAAGGGGCGGGCGAGGCCGACCGCCCAACAAATCGACGGGATCGTGACGTGGGTCGAGGAGTCGGTATTCCACATCGACCCCAAAAACCCCGACCCGGGTCGCGTCACGATTCGCCGCCTCAACCGGGTCGAATACCGGAACACAATCCGCGACCTGATGGGCGTCGATTTCAACACCGACGTCGAGTTCCCCGCCGACGACACCGGCCACGGGTTCGACACGATCGGCGACGTGCTCACCCTTTCCCCTCTGCTATTGGAAAAATACATTGCGGCGTCGCGGACGATTATCGCCAAAGCGGTGCCGACGGTTCCGTGGGTGGTAGCCGAGAAACGCATTCCGGGGAAGCGGTTTGTCACGAGCGGGAAACCGGCTACCGGTGGGGGCCGGTTCGGATTCAATTCGGACGTGCTTTCGCTGTCCTATTACAAGGGGGCAGCGTACACGAACGAGTTCGATTGCCAACAGACGGGGAAGTATCAACTCGTCGTCGATTTGACGGCCAACGAGCAGTACGTCGACAACCAGTTCGATTACAACAAGTGCAAGTGGACGTTCAAAGTGGATGGGAAGCCGGTGTTGGAGAAGGAATACAGCCGCCAAGGGGGGCGGCCGTATCGTTATGACTTGGACGTCGATTGGAAGGCCGGCAAACACGAACTCGCCGTCGAGATCCAACCGCTGACGAAAGAACGGCAGATCCGCAACCTCACCCTCCGGTTGCAGGGCGTCACCGTCCGCGGACCGATGGCGAAGGAGCACTGGGTTCACCCGGTCAACTATTCAAAATACTTCCCTGCCAAAGTTCCGGACGACGCGGCCGGGCGACGGAAAGTTGCTCAAACGATCCTGTCGGCCTTCGCCGCCAGGGCCTACCGCCGCCCGGTGGACGACGCGTCAGTCGAAAAGCTCGCCCGCCTCGCCGAAGCCACGTACACCCAGCCCGGTCAGACGTTCGAATCCGGCGTCGCGCGGGCCATGACCGTCATCATCGCCTCGCCCCGTTTCCTGTTCCGCGAGGAAGGCACCGTTCCCGCCAAAGCCGGCGAGCACCCACTGATCGACGAATTCGCTCTCGCCTCCCGCCTGTCGTACTTCCTCTGGTCGTCGATGCCGGACGACGAGTTGTTTCGACTGGCCCGGAACGGCGAACTGAGAAAGAACCTGCCCGCCCAGATTACCCGGATGCTGGCCGACCCGAAATCGGGCGAGTTCGTCCGTCAATTCACGGGCCAGTGGCTTCAAGCCCGGATGCTCGACAACATCCAGATCAACGCCTTCGCCGTCATTGCCCGCGAAAACGTGCCGGACCCGAAGGCCCAGGCGCGACAATCGCGGTTCCGTGAATTGGTCCGCAAACCGTCGGAAAAGCTGACCGAGGCCGAAAAGAAGGAACTCGAAACACTGCGGAAAACTGCGTTTCAATTCGGCGGTCGCGGCCGGGGTCGCGGGGGCTTCGGCCCCCGCATAGAACTCACGCCCGACCTCCGCCGGGCCATGCGGCGGGAAACGGAAATGGCGTTCGAACACGTCCTGAAAGGGGATATCAGTCTTTTGGAATTGCTCGACGCTGACTACACGTTTCTCAACGCCAAGCTCGCCACCTACTACGGCATTCCCGGAGTCACCGGCGACCAGATGCGGCTGGTCAAACTCCCGAAAGACAGCCCCCGTGGCGGCATCCTGACCGAAGGCACCACGCTCATCGTCACGTCCAACCCGACCCGGACGTCGCCGGTGAAACGGGGCCTGTTCGTCCTCGACAACCTGCTCGGCTCCCCGCCGCCGCCGCCCCCACCGGACATTCCCCCGCTCGAAAAGGCGATGGGGAGCAAGGACGGCAAACCGCTGACTCTACGCGAGCAACTCGCGATCCACCGGGCAAGTCCGGTCTGCAGTTCCTGCCACAACCGTATGGACCCGCTCGGCCTGGCGCTCGAAAACTTCAACGCCCTCGGCCGGTGGCGGGACAAGGAACAAGGCCACGAGATCGATTCGAAAGGGGAATTAATCACCGGCGAATCGTTTGCGAGCGTGAAGGAGCTGAAGAAAATACTGGTCACGGACCGGAAGCTCGACTTTTATCGCTGCCTGACGGAAAAGATGTTAACCTATGCGTTGGGCCGCGGGCTTGAGGATTTCGACACGAAGGCGGTCGACGACATCGTGAACCGGATCGTGGCGGCCGACGGCAAGCCGTCCGCATTGATTTCGGGAATAGTGGAATCGACGCCGTTCCAGCGACGGCGGGCGGAAGAAACGGATCCCACCCCTCCCCCGGCCGGCTCACACCCAGCCGCAATTCAGGAGCACCAATGAATACGAACATATCCCGCAGGCATTTCCTCCGCGGCGTTGGCGTCGGCGTCGCCCTGCCGGCGTTCGCGTCGATCCGCACGGGCTCGCTCCTGGCCGCCGAAACGCCTGCCGCCGCAAAGCTCGCAGTCACCCCCACCGGCGCCCCGCTTCGTACCGCGTTCGTCTACTTCCCGAACGGCGCGATCCCTGCCGCGTGGTGGCCCTCGGGAACTCCGGGGCCCGATTTCAAGTGGAGCCGGACGCTGGCCCCGCTCGAACCGCACAAGCAATCGATCCAGATTCTGAGCGGTCTCGACCACCACACGGCCGAGGCCGGGCCGGACGGCGGCGGCGACCACGCCCGGGCCAACGGTACTTTCCTCACCGGCCACCGGCTGAAAAAAAGCGCCACCGACATCCACGCCGGCATCTCCATCGATCAAGTGCTGGCTCGGGAAATCGGCAAAGCGACCCGCTTCCCCTCTCTCGAACTCGCCTCCGATTCCATCTCCAAGGGCACCGGGTGCGACTCCGGCTACGCCTGCGCCTACCAGTTCAACATCTCCTGGAGTTCGCCCACCGCACCCAAGGCCGCCGAAACCAACCCCCGCCAGGCGTTCGAGCGGCTCTTCGGCGACGGCAAGCCGGGGGAACGGCTCGCCAATGCCGCCCGACGCCGCAACGAAGAACAATCTGTGCTCGATTTCGTCCTGGACGACGCCAAATCCATGCAAAGCCGACTCGACCCCCACGACCGCCGCAAGCTCGATCAGTACCTCACCGGCCTGCGCGAACTGGAAACCCGTATCCAGAAGGCGGAGAAGTTCGGTGACGCCGGCAAAGACCCGGGCGTGGATACACCTCCCGGCATCCCCATCGAATACGCCGACTACGTCCAACTCATGTACGACATCCTGGTCCTGTCCTTCCAGACCGATAGCACCCGCGTCGCCACGTTCATGCTCGCCCACGACGGGTCGAACCGGTCGTTCGAGCAGATCGGCGTCGTTGAAGGCCACCACGACATTTCCCACCACTTCAACAAGAAGGAACTAATCGAGAAGGTGCAGGACATCGACCTCTGGTACGTCCGGCAGTTCGCCGAGTTCCTGAAGAAGCTCGACGCCGTGAAAGACGCGGACGGAAAATCGGTGCTGTACAACTCGCAAATTCTCTACGGCAGCGGTAACGCGGACGGAAACCGCCACACCCACACCAACCTGCCGGCCATTCTCGCCGGTGCCGCGGGCGGAGCCCTTAAGCCCGGCCGGTACGTCAAATTCGGCGGCAAACCGATGTGTAACATGTTCGTCGGCATGGCCCACCGCACCGGCGCCGCTGCCGTCACCAAGTTCGGCGACTCGACGGGGGCGATTGAAAGCTTCTAAGTCACGCTGCACCGGCTTCTTGCCGGTGCCTCCTTTTCGGCCCCGAAATCCAAACCTCTCTCCGGAGCCTACTCCATGTGGTCGCGCGCCTCGGCAATTGCCCTGATCTGTTCCATACCGACACTCACTCTTGCCGCCGACCCACCGCCGCTCATTCACCTTTGGGAAAAGGGCGCCCCCGGCTACGAGGACCGCAAAGACATCAAGGAAACCCGCGACCACGTGAACAAGACCACTGGCGAATACCGGATGACCAACGTTCACAACCCGTACGTGAACGCCTTCATCCCGACGAAAGAAAAGTCCACCGGAGCGGCCCTGGTGATCGTCCCCGGCGGGGGGCACCGCGAACTCTGGCCGATGGCCGAGGGAGATTTCCTCGGGCAATGGCTCGCCGACCGCGGCGTCGCCTGCGTGATTCTTCGCTACCGGCTCGCCCGGGAAAACCCAAAGCGCGACGGTTACAAGATCGACGTCGAAGCCACCCAGGACGGCCAGCGCGCCCTCCGACTCGTACGGAGCAAGACGAAGGAATGGAACGTGGATCCCAACCGGGTCGGCATCATGGGCTTCTCGGCCGGCGGGGAATTGGCCGCACTCGTCTGCCGCAAGGCCGATAAGGGCGACCCGAACGCCCCCGACCCGATCGACCGCGAAAGCGCGGTCCCCGACTATCAGGCACTGGTTTACTCCGGCCCCCTTGGGATCGCCCGGCAGACGATCACGAAAGCCAACTGCCCGCCGACCTGGATCGCCATAGGCGAAAAGGACGGCCAGGCGAACCTGATGATCACCCACTTTCAGGCCATCCGCAGGGCGGGCATCTCGGCCGAATTGCACATCTACGCGAACACCGATCACGCCTTCGGCTTCCGTCCGAACAAGACGAGCCGGGCGGTCGACTCCTGGCCGCAACGCTTCCTCGACTGGCTCGGCACCATCGGCATGGTGAAAAAGACGACCTCTTCAACCCGAGCGAGGGGAAGCGAGTAATGGGCGCCCTCGTCGCCTTGTTATTCGTCGTTCCCGCACGCTTCCGAATAGACTGAATCCCACTGCCCTTCCATTCGGGGGATTCCCGTGCGTACGCTCGTCGCTGCATTTACCCTATTCGCCGCTACGTCTCTCGGGTTTGCCGCCGACCCGACGCGGGACGCCCTTTGGGCCGCGGTGCGAAACGAAGACCCGAAAGCGGTCAAGGCGGCCTTGGAAAAAGGGGCCGACGTCAACGCGGCGAACGAGATCGGCATAACGGCGATCTGGATCGCGGGGGGGAAAAAGAACGTCGAAGTGGTCGACCTGTTATTGAAGGCCGGTGCCGACCCGACCGCGCGGGACGCGATTTGGTACATGACTCCGCTCGGCGAGGCGGTCGGTGAGGGGAATCTGGAGATGACGAAACTCCTCTTAAAGGCCGGGGCTAAAGACGTAGACGCGGCCCTGCTCCTCGCCGCGGCAATGAAGAATTTGAAAGTGTTGACTGTCGTGGCGGACACGGGTAAGGTTTCCCAGGATGCGTTGGACGCCGCCCTGTACGCAGCCAAGACGGAGCCGAAACCGGCGTCGGACGTGATCGAACGACTCGTGAAGGCGGGGGCCAAGCCGCTGCCGGCGATCCCGGAAAAAGAGCGCGAAACTTGGAAGTCGTTCGCCGGGACGTACGAAAGCGACGGCGGCGGAAAGACGACGGTCGCCGTCAAAGACGTGGGGATTGTCTCCCGATCCCGGTACGGAAATCTCGTCCTACGGCATCGCGATAAAGACACGTTCGTTTCGATCGGAGTGCCGTCGGAAACCGTCACGTTCGTCCGGTCGGGAAACAAAGTCGACCGCCTCGTCCATCAGCGGTTCACGGCGGAGACGAGTTATTTCCGGGCGGAGGCAAAACCGCTGGCCAAGCCCGTGGCGGTCGCCGGGGTCAATGACCTGGGCGGGAAGGTCACGGCCCCTTCGAACTGGCCGCAGTTCCGCGGACCCGACGCGACCGGCATCGCCGACGGCCAGAATCCGCCAATCTCCTGGGACGTGAAAGCCGGCACCAACGTCCGCTGGAAAACGCCCATCCCCGGCCTCGGCCACTCCTGCCCCGTCGTCTGGGGCAACCGCGTCTTCGTCACCACCGCCGTCAGTGCCAACCCGGACCAGAAAGTCCGCATCGGCAATTACGGCGACGTTGAATCCGTCAACGACACGAGCAAGCACGCCTTCCACGTCATTTGCCTCGACCGCGACTCGGGGAAAATCCTCTGGGACAAAGTTCCCATCGTGGCGGTGCCGAAAATCAAACGTCACCAGAAGGGGAGCCAGGCCAACTGCACGCCGACCACCGACGGGAAGCGCGTCGTCGCCTGCTTCGGACCCGAAGGCCTCTACTGCTACGATTTCGCCGGTAAACTCCTCTGGAAACGCGACCTCGGCACCATCGACTCCAGCTTCACCCTGGACCGCGAATACGAGTGGGGCTTTGGCAGCTCGCCGATCATTTTCGACAACCTCGTCATCCTCCAGGCCGACCTTAGCCACGACTCGTTCGTCGCCGCGTACAGCCTCGAAGACGGGTCGCGGGTCTGGAGTACGCCGCGGGACGAAATCCCGTCGTGGAGTTCCCCCGCCATTTGGCGGACCGGCGGGCGGGAGGAACTGGTGACCAACGCCGCCCAGTACGCCCGCGGGTACGACCCCGCTACCGGTAAAGAACTTTGGCGGTTGGCGAAGAAGTCCGAAGTGACGATTCCCGCACCCGTGGTGAGTGCGGACCGGGTGATCGTTTGCAGCGGGAATCGGCCGATCCAGCCGATCATCGCCGTGAAGCCCGGGGCCGCCGGCGACATCTCGCTGAAGCCCGGGGAAAAATCGAACGCCTCAGTCGCCTGGGGCCGAATGCGCGGCGGGCCGTACATGGCGACGCCGATTCTATATCGCGGGTACCTCTACGTGTTGTCGAACGCCGGCATTCTGACCTGCCATGCGGCGGAGACCGGTGCCGAGGTGTACAAGGAACGGGTCGGCGGCACGAGCTACACAGCGTCCCCCGTCGCGGCCGACTATCGAATCTATCTCACCTCCGAACAGGGCGAGGTCCGGGTGGTCAAAGCCGGTCCCGATTTCCACCTGCTCGCCGTGAACAAACTCGACGACTATTGTCTGGCCACGCCCGCCATTTCGAATGGCACGCTGTTCGTCCGGTCGCAACACTACCTTTTCGCGCTCGGTAAGCCGACCGTGAAGTGACCGAGCATCACGACTTCGCCGGCACTATCCCGGACATCCGTTATCGAACGAGCGCGTCCGGAATTTCTGGAATTGTTCGTAATCGGCCGGCGTATCAAGGTCCGTGAGAACACCGGGATCTTCGACCGGGACTTCGCGAACGACCCGGCTGCGGACGAACGAGTCGATGCCGAGCCCCGGAGGGATGGTCAGGATTTCGGCGGCATGGTGCCAGGAAAAGAGCGCCGGATGGCCACGCCGGCCGCGATACGTCGGAATCTTTATTGCGACAGAGTCTGGGGCGGCGAATTCGAGGAGCTGGCGAACGGTTGAGGGTGCGAACCCGGGGCAGTCGCCCGGTGTGAGAAACCAAGCGTTTTCGGGATGGGGATGATATCGCTCTTCCAAATAGCGCAATCCGGCCTGAACCGTTTCCCGCATATCGGCCGTGGGGGCCGGGAGAAGGAAAATCGTCCCCCCCGCCGATTCGGCGGATGAAATCAATTCCGTTGCTCGCGGGCCGACGACGACGAGAACGCGTTCGACACCGCCGTCGCGAAGGGCTGCCACCGTCCGTTCGAGCAAGGTGGAATTTCCGAGCGGCAGGCCGAGTTTGGCCCGGCCCATTCGCTTGCCATGCCCCGCGGCAGGAACCACGGCAAAGGTCACGACGGCGACCCCTTCCCGGAACTCGTTCCCAAGTTCCGGACGGCAATCAACTCGGCCACGATACTGACGGCGATTTCGGGCACCGTTTGCGATCCGATGTCGAGGCCGAGCGGGGCGTGGACGCGGGCGAGCGTCTCCCGCGAGATACCCTTTTCCGCCAAGTCGTCAAAGATGAGGCGAATCTTGCGTTTACTGCCGATCATGCCGACGTACCCGCACGCCGACGGGGCGAGGTGAAACAGGGCTTCTTCGTCGTGGCTGTGACCGCGGGTGAGGATTAGGGCGTAAGTGTGCGGTCCGAGAGTCGGAACTACGCCGCGGAGGGTATTGCCGATGTCCCCGACCATCCGTCGTTCCGCATCGGGGAAACGGTCGGCGCCGACGAATTTCTCCCGGTCGTCGAGCACCCAGATGCCGAACCCGACCTCGGCCGCGAGTTTGGCAACGGCCCGGCCGACGTGGCCGCCGCCGACGAGAAACACCGTGATTCGCGGATGGTGGGGCAGGTACGCGACGCCGGAGTGGACGGCCGACTTGGGGCGGGTGGATAGCGGGGCCAGGTTCGCCGCTACCGCATCCCACTGCGGTGTGTCTGCCAGGCAGGCAACGGGATTCCCGGCTTCGTCGAAGACATACCGATCACCGGCCGGGTTCTCGACGACCACGACTTCGGTCCAGCCCGCTCCGCTTTCGGCCAGTTCGAGTTGACGGCGGAAGTAAGCGACGGCCGCGATGAAATCCGGGCAATCGGCCGAGAGCGGGTGAGCCAGAATTGTCATCTTGCCACCACAGATCAGGCCGTCGTCCCAGCCGTAGTCGTCGTCGAGAGTGAAGGTCAGTGCTTCCGGTCCGGCACCTTCCGATAGACGTCGAAGT
Source organism: Fimbriiglobus sp. (assembly GCA_036493815.1). GTDB lineage: Bacteria > Planctomycetota > Planctomycetia > Gemmatales > Gemmataceae > DASXPC01. The sequence continues at coordinate 34,328 of DASXPC010000347.1, forward strand.
ACTTTCTGCTTGACGTCGGCCTCGACGCATCCGCCGCCGAGCGTCCCCGCCTGCGACCCGTCCGGGAACGCCAAC
>DASXPC010000348.1:0-9870 GCA_036493815.1 Fimbriiglobus sp.
AATTCGCGTTCATCGACTGGATTCGTTTGCACACACCGACACACCCCCGAGTCGTGGTCGGCCCCGGGGATGATTGCGCCGTCCTCGAACGCCCGGAGAACCGACTCCTCGTTACGACCGACTTGCTTATGGACGGCGTGGACTTCGTCATTGCCGAGGTCGGACCGCGGCGGGTCGGGCGGAAGGCGATGGCGGTGAACCTGAGCGACGTCGCGGCGATGGCCGGGATACCCACCGCGGCCGTGGTAAGCGTGGCACTCCCGAAGAATGGCGGCAGGGAGATTGGCGAACAGCTCTTCCTCGGTATGCGCGATGTCGCCGACGCGTTCGGCGTCCCGATCGTCGGCGGGGATACGAATAGCTGGAACGGCGGGCTCGTCATTTCCGTGACGGTACTCGGCGAAGCGACGGCGAAGGGACCGGTCCTCCGAGCCGGGGCGAAGCCCGGGGATTGGATATTCGCGACGGGTCCACTCGGCGGCAGCCTCCTGGGTAAGCACCTCGACTTTACCCCGCGGATCGCCGAGGCCCTCGCCCTCCACGCCGCGGTCGACCTCCGTGCGATGATCGACGTCAGCGACGGCCTAGCCGCGGACCTGCACCACATCCTCGAGGAGAGCCGGTGCGGGGCAGTGCTCGACGCGGCCGCGATCCCGATCGCCCCGGCCGCCTTCGACCGGGCAAAACAATCGGGCAAGACCCCTCTCGCCCACGCCCTCGGCGACGGCGAGGACTTCGAGTTGGTCTTCACCGTCTCCCCCGCAGACGGCCGGACACTTCTGGAAACTCCGCCAATTCCCAGCCTCGCGAAGATCGGGGCATGTGTCGAAACGGGTTTGTGGTTGGAGAGGCCCGCCGGCCGCGAACCGCTGTCGCCGGTCGGTTGGGTGCACGACCTGGCAAGTTCGCCGGGTCGGTCGTAGCCCGGGAAAAGTGGGCAATTCGTTGGCCCGCCGAATCTCCAGCAATTCCGGAATATCCGTCGGGAAACTGCTTGACCGATATTCGGGCGGGGGGTATTCCGCCCGCCGAGTCGCACACCCTTTCCCGCGTGGGGCGGCGCGTCGGCGCGGGAACAGGGCGGCGTCGCCGGGGGGGCGGCGCCGGTCGCGAGGCACGGCCGGTAGCTCATTCGGACGGGCAACCGGCCGGGCGTCGAGGGTTGTGCCGGACACTCGCGGTCAACCGGTCTTCAACGGAGGGGGAAGAGGACCATGTCTTCGACCACACGGACGTGGAGTTGGAAGGGGTTGACGACCCGGATGCTGCTCGTGCCGCTCGCGGCCGGCGCCTGTGCGTCGGCCGGACTGGCCCAGGCTGCCCGTCCACCCGCGACCCCGCCCGGGGCCGCCCAGCCGACCCGCACCTTCGCGGACCCGAAGGATCAGGTGAAGCAGGCCCGGAAGGCCCTGGATGAGGGCAAGCTCGACCGGGCCCAGGACCTGGCGAACCAGGCCGCCGCCGCCCGGGACTATTCCTGGGGCCTGTTCGACGATACGCCGGACAGCGTCCTGAAGGACGTGGCCAGTGCCCGGGCCAAGGCCGACCGGGGCAAGGCCGACCAGATGGTCAAGGACGGACGGACCCTGCTCAACAAGCCGACCCGTACCTCCGAAGAGCGGCTGGCCAACGTCGAGCAGGCGACGAAGCTCGCGTACAACGCCCAGCGGCTGCACGGACCCTACGGCATGTTCGACTTCGGCGACACGGCCGACTCCCTGGTCACCGACTGCACCGCGGCCCGGACGAAGTTGATGAAGGCGAACCCGAACCTGCTGGCGAACGCGGGGGCGGCCAAGCCGGCGGTCAAACCGGCGGTCGGGGCGGCGAGGCCCGGGTCGCCGAGCGGGTTGGTGCAGACCGGGTACAAGAACACGCCGTCCTTCGCGGCCATGACACCGGAGAAGCGGCAGGCGCTGGCCCTGGTGGCCGAGGCCCGGAAGTTGATGGCGGCGAACCAGCTATCGGCCGCCCGGGCGAAGGTGATGGAGGCCCGCAAGGTCGCCGACGCCGGCCGGTGCTCCTTCTCCGTGACCGAAGACAGCCCCGACCTCTGCTACAAGCACATCCAGGCCGAAGGGATCAAGCAAATCAATGCCCTGACCAAGGACGCCGACGCTCATCTGGCCAAACGCGACTATGCCAAGGTGGACGCGAGCCTGAAAATGGCCGGGAAGATCTCGGTCGAACTCGGGTTCAGCACGAAAATGGTGGACGACCGGAAGGCGATGTTGGTCAAGGCCAGCGGCGGCACCTACGGGCTGCCCGCGACGATGGCGATGGCCCCGACGGCAAATACTCACCTGCCGCCGCCGAGCTTCCCGATCGTGCCGGTCTCCGGGGTCGCCCCGCCCACGGGGGAAATCCTCGTCCCGGCCCTGCCGACGCCGCCCGCCGCGGCCCACACGACTCCGCCCGCCTTTACACCGACCGTTGTGGCTCACACCACTCCGCCAGTCGTAGCCCCGACCATCGCGGCCCAGACGACTCCGCCTATCGTAGCCCCCACCGTTGCGGCCAACACGCCCACACCGGTGGCTCCGACGCTCGGCACGCCGCCGGCCGTCGGCCAGGCCATGACCGGCAAGGCGCTGCTCGATCAGGCGACGAAGGAGCTGATGGCCAACGACCTGAAGATGGCCAAAGAACTGGCCATTCGGGCCCAGACCGTCGACCCGACCTGCCAGGCCGAAGCGGTCAAGCTGCTCGGCACCATCGAGGCCGAAGAAACCACGCAACGGCTGCGGAACGCGAAGACCTCGTTCACCTCGGCCGTGCAAGCCTATTACGCCAAGCAGTACGAACAGGCCCTGACGCTGTTCAAGCTGATCGACCCGACCCAACTGACGCCGAACGACAAAGCCACGTACGCGACCCTCACCTCGGCCTGTGCGGCCGAAGTCGGCAAGGTCAAAGGCGTGGCCCAAACCGCCGGCCAGGACCCGAGTCTAGGGGCGAAAGCCCCCGCGGACACGGTCGCCGTTCAGCAGAACGCCATGACCGACCTGGAGTTCCAGAAGCTTCGGTCCGAGGGGAATAAACTCCTCTCCGACGCCCAGGCCGCTTATGGCAAGGGCGACACCGACCTGGCCATGTCGATGCTGCAGGATTTCCAGACCCGGGTCCGGTCGTCCAGCCTGAGCGCCTCGAAGCAGGCCCTTCTGCTCCGCCCGATCGACGGCCGGCTCGAAACGTTCGCCATCATGAAGCGGACGATGGACCGGGTGACACAGGAAACGAAGGACCGCAAAGATTTCCGCGACCAGACGGTGGGCAAGAGCCTGGCCGAGGCCCAGCGGAACGAAGAGATCGCCAAGAAGGTCCGGGAGATCAACGAGTTGCAGAAGCAGGGCAAACTCGCCGAAGCCGAGCAGCTCGCCGCCCAGACCCGCCAGCTCGACCCGGACAGCCCGGTGCTCGAAACGATTCACAACCTCGCCAAGATGAAGCACCGCCGGCAGATCGCCAAAGACGACAAGGATGAACGAGAGTTGTTTGTCTACGAAGGGCTGAATGCCGCGGAACGGCCGGGGCACATGGTGGACGTCAATAACCCGCTCTACATCGACCCGGTCCGGCGAATGATCGCCAGCCAGCGCGGCATTAACGACGGCGGCCTGATCCGGACGCGGACGGCCGCGGAATTCGAAATCGAACGCAAGCTCGACAAGCCGGTCACGATCGAACTCGTGAACGCCCCGCTCAAGGAAGCGATCGCCAAATTGCAGCGGATGAGCGACTTGAACATCGTGTTCGACGATCCGGCAATCAAGGACGCCCAGGTGCCGCTGGACGAGGCGACGGTTTCGATCTCCATCGCCCAACCGTTGTCGCTCCGAAACGCCCTGAGCCTGATTCTTTCCAAGTGCCGGCTGTCGTACACCATCGACAAGGACGTGGTGCAGATCACCACGCCCCGGCTCGCCCAGGGCAGGCTCTACACCAAAGTCTTCCAGGTCATGGAACTGGTGACCCCGGTGCCCGACTTTGCCCTGGCCCAGCATCAGTCGCTGACGCAGGCTATCAACGCGTCCCGGCCGGTCATGCCGTGGATGGCGAATCAGCAAGGGAATTCCGGCACCGGCAACCCCGGCCTGCGGAACCCGAACGGCGGCCTCGGCGGTGGAAACCTGGTCAGCCAGGGCAACACGCCCTTCCTGAACAGCAGTAACCAGCTCGAAGCCAACCTGACCGGCAACGCCCCGAGCAGCATGTCCTCGTCCGCGACGATGGCCCCGACCCCGAACCGCGAATTCGTGGCCGGCAAGTTGAAGCAGATGATTACCAAGATGGTGAACGCCAGCTCGTGGGAAGACCAGGGCGGGCCGGGCCGGATCGAGTACTTCGACGCCGGGGCCGCTTTGGTCGTCAACCAGACGGCCGACGTCATCAAGGAAGTCGCCGACCTGCTCGAAGCCCTTCGCCGGCTGCAGGACCTGTCGGTGTCCGTCGAAATTCGGATCGTCTCCCTGTCCGAATCGTTCTTCGAACGGATCGGCGTGGACTTCGACCTGAACGTGACGAACCACAACACGGCCCTGAACCGCGAACTGGCCACCGGGCAATTCGCCCCGTCCCCGTTCATCAATGCACTGCCGTCCAACGGCGGAACCGTCGGGTACTCGCCCGCCACCGGGTTCACCCCCGACTTGGGCGTGCCGATCCGCGGCTCCAGCTACAACCTGACCCAGCCCCCGTTCGGCGGGTATCAGAACTTCCTCTCGCCCACGCTCAACGGCGGGCTGTCGGTCGGCCTCGCCTTCCTCAACGATATCCAGGTCTACATGTTCCTGGAAGCCGCCAGCGGCGACCGCCGGGTGAACTTCATGCAGGCCCCGAAGATCACCCTGTTCAACGGCCAGACGTCCACGGTGACGGTCGGCGACTACGCCTACTTCGCCACCAACCTGACGGTGTTCAACTTCGCCGGCCAGACCGTCTACCAGCCGACGAACATCGCCTACCCCGTCGGTAGCGCGGTCAACCCGACCAGCGGGTCCACCGGCGTCAGCGTCGCCGTCCAGGCGGTCATCAGTGCCGACCGCCGGTTCGTTCGCATGAACCTGGCCCCGTCGCTGAACTCGCTCGCCTCGGCGAACGTGCCCCTCCTGCCGGTTACGGTGTTCATCACCCCGGTGTTCGAGGGCGGGTCGCAGGGTCAGCCGATCCCGTTCACCCAGTTCCTGCAACAGCCGGCGTTCACCTCGATCGACGTCCAGACCACGGTCTCCGTGCCGGACGGCGGAACGGTGCTCCTCGGCGGGTTGAAGGCCATGTCCGAAGGGCGGGACGAATTCGGCCCGCCGGTGCTCAGCCAGATCCCCTACCTGAACCGGCTGTTCAAGAACGTGGGCATCGGGCGGGACACCCGGCACATCATGATCATGGTGACGCCGCGGATCATCATCAGCTCCGAAGAGGAAATGGCCCAGGCCCCGACCCAACAGTAACCTTCCGGTCGAGCGACCACCTTTCCCCGCCCGCGGCCGTCCGCGGGCGGGTTGCTTTTTCCCCCGCGCCGGCGTATCCCAACCCTTACATTTCACCGCAAAATAATCCGCAGGAGACGGACCGTGCCACGCACACTCATCACCGGCGGCGCGGGGTTCATCGGCTCCCACCTCTGCGAACGATTCCTCGCCGAAGGCCACGAGGTGATCGCCCTCGACAACTTCCTCACCGGCAGCCGCGACAACGTCGCCCAACTGATGGAACACCCGAAGTTCAAGGTCGTCGTCCACGACATCTCGAAGCCGGTCGAGTTCCACGACCTGATCGACAACGTCCTCCATTTCGCCAGCCCCGCCAGCCCGATCGACTACCTCGAACACCCGATCCCGACCATGAAAGTCGGTGCCCTCGGCACCCACAACGCCCTCGGCATCGCCAAGAAACACAAAGCCCGCTTCCTCCTCGCCAGCACCAGCGAAGTCTACGGCGACCCGCTCGTCCACCCGCAGGAGGAAAGCTACTGGGGCAACGTCAACCCGATCGGCATCCGCGGCGTCTACGACGAGGCCAAGCGGTTCGCCGAAAGCCTGACCATGGCCTACCACCGCGAACACAAAGTCGACACCCACATCGTCCGCATCTTCAACACCTACGGCGAACGGATGCAGCTCAACGACGGCCGCGTCGTGCCCAACTTCATCTACCAGGCCCTCCGCGGCGAACCGCTGACCGTCTACGGCGACGGCAGCCAAACCCGCAGCTTCTGTTACGTGAGCGACTTGGTCGACGGGATTTACCGGCTCATCATGAGCGACTGCCATTCGCCGGTGAACCTGGGCAACCCGGCCGAGATCACGATCCTGCAGTTCGCCGAAGAGATCAGATCACTGGCCGGGTCGAAGAGCGAGATCGTGTACAAGCCGTTGCCGCAGGACGACCCGAAGCAGCGGAAGCCGAACATAACCAAAGCCCAGAAGACGCTAGGCTGGGAACCGAAAGTCGACCGGGGCGAAGGGCTCAAACGGGCCATGAAGTTCTTCCAGACCCGGATGAAGGCGACGGGGAAGCTGTAGTCGAACTCCCGGCGGACCCGCCATGAACGTCCTGGTGCTCTACACCCAACCACCCGCCAAGTTGCTCGCGGGTCGGGATGTCGGGGAGTTCGACCTGTCCGAAGCGGCGAATGCGGTCGTATCGGCCTTACCCGGAGCGGCCGGGGTCGCAGTTCATGGAACGCCGGCCGAAATCCTGCGGATTCTGGACGAACATCGACCGGACGTCGTCTTCAACCTGTGCGAGGCCCCACTCGGCCGACCCGACCTGGAAGCCCACGCCGCAAGTCTGTTCGAGTGGTTCGGCGTCCGGTTTACCGGGTCCGGCAGCGAAACGCTGGCCCTGTGCCGGCGTAAGGACCGCACCCGCGCGGTGCTCGCCGCCGCGGGAGTGCCCGTCCCCACCGCCGACCGGTTCCCGTGTATCGTGAAGCCGGCAGCCGAGGACGGCTCGGCCGGAATCGACGCGGATTCGATCTGCGAAGACGCCGCCGCCGTCGAACGGGCCCGGGCGAAAATCGCCGGCCCGGTGGTGGTCGAAGAATTCCTGCCCGGAAAGGAATTCGTCGTTTCGTTGTGGGGGCGGGCAGAACCGGAATACGTGTCGATTGGCGAGGCGTTCTTCCAGAACGGATTGAAACTGTTTACCTACGCGTCCAAGTGGCACGTCGAAAGTGACGACTTCAAGAATTCCCGACTCCACTACGACTCCGAAATCGACCCGGCGTTACGGGCCACGATTACGGCAACTGCCGGCAAGGCGTGGCTGGCGACGGGTGCCCGGGGCTATTTGCGCCTCGACCTCCGGCTCGATGAGGCCGGTATTCCGCGGGTGCTGGACGTGAACCCGAACCCCGAGATGGCTCCCGAAGTGGGGATTCACCGGGCGGTGGTGGAAGCCGGCTGGACGTGGGAGCAATTCGTACGGGAGCAAGTCGAATGGGCGTAACGGTCCCGCTTCCGGTGGTCAACTTGGCCGAGGCCAAGTTCGAATGCACTTTCGGCCGGGGATGTGACGGCCTTTGCTGTCGCGACGGTCGGCCACCGATCTATCCCGAAGAGGTCGCGATCCTGACGCAGAACCTCGCCCGGTTTCTCCCACACATGCGGCCGGAGGCACGGGCGATCGCAGAAAAGAAGGGATTTCTGCTCCCGACCCGTCGCCGACTCGGGCGTCGCCTGCTTCGCGTTTCCCAAGGCTGGTGCATCTTCTTCCACAAGGGGTGCGTCCTCCACAAAGTCGGTGCGGCGGAGGGAGATAAATACCGGTACAAGCCGGCCCTGTGCGCGCTATTCCCGATCCAGCAGGACCGGCACGACCGCTGGTACGTCCGCCAGAAAGGGTTCAAGCGGGAAAAGTGGGCGCTCTTCTGCCTCGACCCGGCGACCACCACCACGCCGGCGGCCGATTCCCTCCGGGACGAAATCGCCCTGGCCCAGCGGTACGACGACGAAGAAAAGAAAGCGGAAAACCGCCAGACGGATTCGCCCCCCTCGTGATATAAGGGGAGGAGAAATAAAATCCCTCCATCCGTTCATCCGACTTTCACAGGGAGTCTGCCATGCCCAGTTCCGGATTCGAAGGCCAGTGGGATACGGACTACGGCCCGCTCGTTTTGACCGTTAACGGCAGTACCGTAAACGGCACCTTCGGCTCCTACGGGGGAACCGTGGAGGGAATCGTTTGCGGCAACCTCATCCGGGGCAAATGGAAACAGAGGGCCGTCGGAGGGAACGGCATCACCTGGGGCGATTTCGTCATCACCCTCACCGGCGTCGGCGGCAACTTCACCGGCACCTGGACCTACCAGGACGACCTCGCCGGGGAAGGCGGAACCTGGAGCGGCAGCCGGAACTTGTTCGCCGGCTCCGGCGACGCGGCGTAACGACCCGAAGCAGCGAAAGCCGAAAGATTCGGGTTTTGGATTCGTAAGGGATAGGTTCCTTTACTTCTTGGCTTTACCCTCTTTGTCGAGCCGCGCATTCAATTCGTCCCGGTACGTCTCGATCTTCCGGAGCAATTCGCGATCTTCCCGGCGGTTGTTTTGCAGCCATACGTCGAACGCAATCACAGTGCGCTGATTGCCAATAGCTGTCAGGGTTTTCGCCGCGGCGAGCGTACCTTCCCGGTGATCGTCGGAAAGCATCGCCACGACGGGAACGGAATCGCGTTCGCTCCCGATCTGTGCCAGAAGTTGGACGGCACTCTCTCGGACTCGATAAATTTTGTGAGACAAGCCATGTATCGCATGCTCGAGGAAACGGCTGCGGTCCGCCTTGACCTTGGCCAGAATCCCGAAAATCGCGGAAATGTCCTTAGCGAAGGCGTCCTTTTCTTCCAGAATCTGGACGTAGGCAGGGAATGCCGTCTCTCCCGAGCGAATCAACGTCTCGTGGCCCGGGAAGTATTGGTTCTTGTCCTGGTAGCGCAGCAAATCCTTCACTTCGCTCGCGCCGAGCGTCTGACCCTTATCTTGAATTAGGATTTCCGTGTACGGAATTCCCATGGAAAACATGGCGGACATTAAAGTAAACATTCTCGGTTGCTTCCATTCGGCTAATTTCTTTTTTTCACTGGCGGCCTTGTCCAGTCGGGCTTTCAATTCCTCCCGGCATTTCTTGACGTGCTCTAGTAGTTGGCGGTCTTCTCGTTGAATCCCGTCGGTTTGAAGCCAGACGTCGAACGCATCCACGGTCCGTCGATCGCCAATCGCCGCAAGAGTTTTCGCCGCGGCGAAGGGGATTTCCCATTGTTTGTCGGACAATAAAGCCACGACGGGAGCAGTATCCTTTGCACAACCAATTTGCGCAAGAAGTTGAACAGCATTATAACGCACGCTTACATTTTTGTGAGCCAATCCATTGATGGCGTATTCGAGAAATCGGCTGCGGTCTGCCTTAACTTGTGTAAGAACGTAAAATATATTGGAAATATCCGATGGAAAAGGACCTCCCCGATCCAGAATCTTGACATAGGCAGGAAAGGCTTTTTCTCCTAACTTTTCCAATTTTTGATGACCCGCGGAAAAATTATCCTCGTTCTCTCGAAGCAGTTCCGTAACCTCGTCAACAGTTGGCGAATCCTCATTTGAAAAAGAGAGCCCAATGAACGAAACGCCTGCCAAAATCAATGCAATTGTATTCGCAATCATTTTTTTCGCCTCCGCATTAAAAAGGTCTTGTATCATTCATAATTTCTTCTTTGTACGTTTTACGTTGGGACTTTCAGCAGTTTTTCTGTATCGGCTCTGCTTTTTTCTTCTGCATATATTCTCTTCAGCTGGTCTTCCGGCGGGAAAAGGGGACAGCGTACTTTACCCTTGACGGCTTTAACCCGCCGGGCCACACTCGCTCTCATGCCCCGCCA
>DASXPC010000349.1:0-15160 GCA_036493815.1 Fimbriiglobus sp.
GGGCAAGGGTCTGTATTGTTGCCGGGACGTATCCCGAGACCTAACCTCACCAAACCCGCCCCGCCGCCCGTCCCGGAGTCGCCCGTGTCCCCCGCCGTCCGTGTGCTGGTCGTCGTCGCCGCCGTCATCGGGTTTTTGTTCGACACGTACGAACTGCTCATGCTCCCGGTGATCGGGGCCGGAGCACTTTCGGACCTGATGCACGTCCCGGCGGAAGACCCGCGGGTACGCTATTGGATTGGCACGCTTCTCTGGCTTTCGGCGTTAAGCGGGGGGATTGCTGGGTTGTTCGGCGGGTGGATGATCGATCGGTTCGGCCGGAAACGGATTATGGTCGCCAGTGTCCTAGCGTATTCGCTCTCGCCACTCTGTGCTGCGTTCAGCACCGAACTCTGGCAGTTCGTCCTTTTCCGCTGCACCACGTTCATCGGAGTTTGCGTTGAAATGGTTGCCGCGGTTACCTGGCTTGCCGAACTTTTTCCCGAGAAACGGACCCGCGAAAAAGCCATCGCCTGGAGTCTCGCGGCCGCCTCGCTCGGCGGTTTACTGGTCACGATGGTCGATTACGGGCTCGGCGAAATGGCGAAAGACCTGCCCGCCATTCCGACCGCTTCCGAGGCTTCCGCCCACGCCCCCTGGCGGTACACGCTCATCAGCGGCCTGATACCGGGGGCGATGATCCTGCTCCTGATGCCGTTCGTGCCCGAGTCGAAAGTCTGGTCGGAGAAGAAACGCGCCGGAACGCTGGCACGACCGCGGTTTCGCGAACTCTTTGCCCCGACCCTCCTTCGGACGACGGTAGTGACCACGGTCCTCTCGGCTTGCGGTTATGCGGCAGCATTCGGAGCGCTGCAAGTAACGCCGTCGCAAGTCATCCTCGCCCGAACCGAGATCGCCGAGCCGCGGGCTAAGGGGAAAGCCATGATGGCTAATAAGGAAGCGACGCCGGCGGAAAAAAAAGAAGCGGCGTGGTATTTGAAGCAAGCCAAGGACAACCAGAAAAACCGTAAAAGCAGCATTCAATTCTGGCAAGAACTCGGCGGGCTAGTCGGGCGGATTCTGCTCGCCGTTTTCGTTACGCTGATCCCCGCCCGGCGACTGATCCGCCTCTTTCTCATCCCCGGCATCCTTCTCTTCCCGCTCACATATTGGCCCAGTACGGGAATCGTGAAAGGGGACTTCACGATCTTTTGCACCGCCATCTTTTTCTGCGGCCTCTTGACCGTGGCCCAGTTCAGCTTCCTGAGCGAGTACCTGCCGAAGGTCTTCCCGGTCCACCTCCGCGGCACCGGCGGCAGCTTCGCCACGAATGTCGGCGGGCGCATGATTGGTACCATGGCGGCACTATTGAATACAAATGTGCTTGCGAAAGAACTCGGTGGCACGCCGATTGACGTTGCAAAAGCCGCGGCAATAATCGGGGGAAGTGTCTACCTGATCGCCCTTATCGCATCGTTGTACCTGCCCGATCCGCAGTCCGAGCCCGGAGATTGATTCGATAGATGGCGCGTTTCTAAAGTGTCTTTCAATCGGGAGGACACGTTGGAAACGTGTCCCACATCGATTGCTATACATCTTTCCGATTGAACCCCACCGCCCCAACCGTGGCCGCCGCAAACGATAGGCCGGCCGCTCCGGCGAGGTATCGCCAGACCAAACCATCGTCGTACCGATCCCGCAGAATGATTTGCAGCCGTTCGAGCACCCGGCCCGGGGAAGGATAAGGTTCGGGCAATAACGACAGCACCAACATGCCGCCGTACAGGAGCAACCAGAATGCGGTGATGCCCATCACGGTGCCGTTGGTGAGGGCGCCGAGGGAGACGCCCAGCGAGACGAGAACCGCCAATCCGGCTCCGATAGCCAGCGTGGCGATGACGGCCCCGCGCACTGTGACGTCGGATTCGTCGTGCGTACGGCCGAACAAGAGCATCTGCACGGTCACGACGATCCCGGCAAACAGGCAAAAGGTGCAGACGATCGAAGTCGTCCGGCTATGCCATTTTGCCAGGAAGTACTGATACCGGCTGATGCCGCGGCTGAGCACCGCGTCGGCCACCGTCGTCCGCTCGCTCGATATGCTTCCGACGGCCAACACCGCAACGAGGGCGAGACTGCCAAGGGCCACCGACCGGAATACGTCCTTCAATTGCACCGATCCGTTGCGAAAAATCCCCGACTCGTTCCGGGCGCCGAATTCGTAGAGCAGGTATCCGCCGGCCGCCACTACCATGAGCAGCACCCAGAGACGATAAACCCAGCTCCGCAGCGTCTGCCGAAAGTCGGTTTGCAGCACCGCCCAGTACGGCAAGAGCCGGTTGATTTTGGTCGTCGATGGAAGGGTCAATGGGTCCATATTCAAATCCAGAAAACTTTTCACTGCTGAGGACGCGGAGAACGCCGAGAAATCATTTGTTGAACTCTGCGTTCTCTGCGGTGAATATCGTGTTTTACGCCGCTTCCGCCTGCGAATAGAGCCTTGTAAACCCGCGTTGCTCTTCCTTTTCGACCATGTCCAGATACGCCTGTTCGGTCTGCATGCCGACCGTGCGGACGCTGAGAAGGGAAACCTTGTTGTCGGCGAGCGTTTGCAGCACGATCGCGAGCACGGCGGAGTTCGGAACTTCGTCGGTCAGTTTCAGGTCGAGTCGGCGGTGTCGCAACACGGCGGCCGCCACTTCCTTCAAGCCTCGAAGCAACTGCACCGTCTTCGTGATCGATTTCTGGTCGCCTTCGAGGTCCAATTCGTAATGGTTCTTGCGGATGCGGCCCTTTAGGTCTTGCAGGCTGCCGTAGAAGATGAGCTGGCCCTTGTTCAGCACCGCGGCGTTGTTACACACCTCGTCCACGTCGCTCAGGTTGTGGCTGGAAAGGATAAGTGTTTTTTCCGCCGCTAGGCTCTTGATGAGTTCCAGCATGCTCCGGCGGGCTTCGATGTCCAGGCCGTGCGTCGGTTCGTCCCAGATGAGCAGGTCGGGTTCGTTCAGGAGGCTGGTCGCGACGGCGAGCCGGGCGGTCATGCCGGGAGTGAAATGGGCAATCGGCTCGCCCGAATGGGGCAACAAATCCACTGCACGGATCAGGGCAGCGAGGCGGGGCTTGCGGGTGTTTATTGGCAATCCGAACAATCGGCCGATGTAGTCGAGATACGTGATCGGCGTCATCCCTTTCGGGAACTGCGGGTTGGTCGGGATGTAGCCGATCCGCCGGCGGAGGTCGGCGGCATTGGGCGACATGTTTCGGCCGAAGACTTTCGCCCACCCGGCGGTGGCCCGGTGCAAGCCGAGGACCAAGCGTAAGAATGTAGTTTTGCCCGCGCCATTCGGGCCGAGCAGGCCGAGGACGGCCCCGGGCTCGATGGTGAGGGTGCAATCGTTCAGGGCGATCTGGCGGTTCTGGTAGATCTTCGTCAGGTGCGAAGTTTCCACCACCAGATCGGTGCCCGCCGGTTCGGCCACGGCCGGGGTCTCCTTCGCACGGCGGACGATTGCCGCCGTTGGGCGGTGATACCATTGGCCCCCGGTGGCGCCTATGCCAAGTTGCCCCGTTTACGCCGCCACCCGGCGAGCAGGGGCGACGACGGCAGCCCAATTCCCATCGGCCATTTCGGGCGTCAAAGAAGAGTCCGGGTTCGCGGTGTATCCATAAGTGGAAAGTGTCATCGCGTGGGCGTGGATGAGTTCCTCGGCCTCGGGGACGGTTAACAAGGATCGCCAGAGGCCGGGCCGGCCCTGCCAGAAGTGATGGTTCGTCACTTGGGGCCGAAGGTATCCAATTAAGTGGGCATCAACAACCTCGTTCAGATCGACCGTCGCCTGGCCGTAATGTCCGACGACCTTGGCCAATTCCCCGACCGGGTTTGCGACGAATTCTTCATAGCGGGTCCGGACAACTCGCTGCCGATTCCACCAGTCGGTACTCACGGCGAGAAGGTCCTTCGCCCGCGGTCCGGTCGCATAATCTAAAAACGTTCGACTCCGGGGGGTCGCTTCCCGAATCGTGTTTTCGCTTCCCGGCCAGCCGCCCAGCCATTGAGAGGGCGACGAGTCGTGTCGACAGAAGTGCAGAATGGAAATCAAAACGTCAAAAGGGTGGCGGGCAATAGTAAGGACATGAAACTGATGCCCCGCCAACCAGTCGGAAAAGGCCGCGTTGTAACGCTTATGCATTTGTAACACAAACCCCGAAGGCAACGTGTTCGGATCGACTTCGGCCGGGGTTTGCCAGGCGTGATGGCGTACGCCGAGCGCGGTGGCGAGCATGGCCCGAATCCAGGTATTCCCCGATCGGGGAGTACTGATCACGGCGACCCGTTTCGCGGCGGGATCGGTTTGTAACGGCATGGCTATTCTCGATCGGGAATAAATGCGGTTATTTCCTGATTGCGCGTCAGTTCTGCGGCCCCTCTATAACGTCAAATTGGTTTGATTCCAAGTGCATTGAACCTAGCCATTTTCTCTCATAATCCGATAATTCCGAGAGACTGGCATTCGGATTGCCCGTTGTGAAACTCGCCGCCGAAGGCCGGGGTACACCGGGGAGTGCGGCCGGGGTTTGGGCATTGCCCGCCGGACCCACTCTCACCACAGTTCGAGGAAACAAATGAAAAGTCTTTCCCGCCGCGTGCTAGCGGTTGCCGTATTGGCTTGCGGCTTGGCCGTGCCAGCCCGGGCAGCCGAGGTTAATCCGCTCATTCCGGCCGAGGCCGAGAATATCATCTTCGTCAACTTCCGGCAGATCATCGACTCCCAGTTGGTTAAGAAGTTCGCCTTGGAACAAATGAAGCAGGCCTTGCAAGGGGCCGATGCCCAAAAGGTCATGACCGATTTGGGTCTCGACCCACTTAAGGACATTGATCAGTTGACCGGCGGCTTCTGGGGCGAGGACGCCCAGTCCATGAAAATGTTGATCATCCTGTCCGGAAAATTCGACCCGGTGAAGTTGTTCAACGCCGCCGACGTCCAGAGCAAGAAAGACGCCGACAAGATCAGTATTGTGTCGGAGGGAAAGTATAAGTTTGTCAAGATCACGAACGATAAGGCGAACGGGCCCGGTGCGGCGTTCAAGGAAGTGTATATTTCCGTTGCGAACGATAAGACCATCCTGGCTTCGACGGATAAAGACGTGCTAGCCGCGACGATGGTCCGGGTTGAAAAAAACGTAAGCAAGCCGATCGTCAAAAAAGCCCTCGGCGCACTCATGGTGAAAATGGACTCCAAAGCCTCGTTTTACATGTGCGGCCTCTCCGACCCGAAGAAGATCTCCGACATTCCACCGAACCCGTTGTTCGACGACCCGGCGAAGCTGAAGAAGCAGCTCGAAAAGATTGAGAACATGTCGATGACCCTGCGCATCGGGGACGACGTCGGCCTGGAAGCGACGGTCGGAATGAAAGACTCCGACGCGGCCGACGAATTCGGCAGCACCATCGACGACATGCTCGGAAAAGTCCGCGCGTTCCTGCCCTTAATCGCCGGCCAGCAGCCGAATCTCAAGCCGTTGATCGGCGACCTGGGCAAAAACCTCAAATGCAAGTCGAAGGATAAGGAAGTCCAAGTGACTCTGGTCCTGTCCGGCAAGGCGATCGCCGCCGCCGCCGGTGCCGGCGACTGACGTCGACCGGAATTCGCTCCGCAACCCGCCCTTTCCAGGGCGGGTGTTTTTTGGTAGGCAGACGGAGGGCGGGCCCGCGGTCCGCCCGTTCGCATTCGCACACGCCGGGCCGCGGGTCCACCCTAATCGATTCGGGTGAATAGTGCGGGTTGCCCTGTTTCTCCCCCACTTCGCGATTACCGGCGGCCTGGGGGTTCATTGTCGAACCCTCCTCAACGCGCTCCTCCACACACACCCGAACGACCAGTTTACCGTTTTCACTCCCGCGGACCCGCAGTCGCTTTTTCCCACTGCCAGTACCGACGAAAGTTGGCGGCAGGCGGTCGAAGACCGGAGGGTCTCGCACGTCCCCGTCGATTGCCCGCCCGGGTTTTCCCTCGCCGGACCTCTGGACCGGGTGTTGGCAGAACCCGTCGCTGCTTCCCGCGCCGACGTCCTGGCTTGTACTTACTACACCGGAATGCAACACCCGCCCTGTCCGCAGGCGGTTGTCTTCCACGACGCCGGGTTTCTGGAAAATCCGGCCGGTTTCGGCGATACGGCTCGGGTCAGGAAGGAAACGGTCGAACTCATCCGCCCTGCCATTACGAAGCTGGTTTGCGTATCGGCGGATGCCAGGGACCGAATCTGCCGGCATTTACCCTTCGACCCGGCCCGCACGGCCGTGGTCTGGCACGCCCTGACCGATACGCCCGAAGCAATTCGAATTGCATCCGATCCGGTACGCAAGTACGAACCTCTCTGGACCGGCGGAGACTGCCCGGCCGATTGGGGCCAATATCTCTTCGTTCCCGTCGGGGCCGCGACCGGGTTCAATCGCGCCCGGAAGAACGTGCCCGCCGCGGTGACGGCGTTTCGGCAACTGGCACGGACGAAAACCCGTCTCGTCATCGCCAGCACGGGAACGCTTTCCGATCGCCTCCTGGCTGAATTGCTTCCAGCCGATGAACTCAAAGGTGGCAGCAATGCCGACCGCGTCTGGCGGAGTGCCGACGGCAGAGTGATCGTCCTCCCGAACTTGATTCGGAGCCCATTTCTGGCGGCAATGGCCCACGCCAACGGAATCGTCTATCCGACCCGGTACGAAGGCTTCGGCCTTCCCGCAATCGAAGCCATGGCGCTGGGTGTGCCACTTGTTGCCGGCCGGGCGACGAGCCTGCCGGAAGTCGTCGGGAATGCCGGACTACTCGTCGATCCCGACGATTTGTGGGGATTTACCGGGGCAATGGGGGTCGTGCTCGACGACCAGAAAGCACGGGACGAATTGATCCGCCGCGGTCGCGATCGGGTGAAACTCTTTTCCCTCGATCGGATGGGTGAGCAGATGCGGGCCGTATTGACTCAGTTGTTACAGACGAATGGCGAGCGACCGGTCGTATGATGAAATTGACGAAGCACGTAACGTTCACCGTATGCCGGCGACATTGCCGGGAACGGTTCTCAAAATGACTCGCCCCGTTGCGGGATAGAGTCGCGGCCCGCATATTGGGTGGTATGTCTTTGTTTGCAAGTTTTGCCCTGCCGGCGGTCGCGGCGGGGGGGGCCGTTGCCGCGGTCGCCCTCCCGGTTCTGATTCATTTACTGAGCCGACAACGATTTCGGGTAATCGAATGGGCCGCCATGCGGTTCCTGCTCGCGGCCCAGAAAAAACACCGCCGGCGTATCGACCATTGGCTGCTGCTTCTCCTCCGCGTAATGGCCCTCGCCCTCCCCCTCGCCGGCATGTGTGCCGTGGCACCCTGGGCCGAGTCGGTCTGGCAATCGATTTCACCGGGGGCCGCGGAATCGGTCTCGAACGCCCCGCGGACGCATCACATCTTCGTACTCGATGCGTCATTGAGTCTCACCGCCCGAGCCGGTGACGAAACCCGATTCGAGAAAATGATCGGCTTGGCCGAGGAGGCTCTGCGAAACGCCAATCCGGGTGATGGGTTTACGTTGATCGTGCTGGCGGGTCAGGCCCAGGCGATCGTGCCCGGGCCGAGTACGGATACGGGGAAAGTTCTTGCGGAACTTCGGACGGTGAAGCCGACCCACGGCAATGCGGACCTCGTCTCCGGGTTGACGATGGTCGCCGACACGCTGAACCGTTCCCCCCGTCAGTACCCGCGAAGGCAGGTGACGTTCTTTACCGACATGCAGCGCACGGCCTGGTCGCCGGTAATGCCGTCGGGCGACAAACCGGCACCCGAGGCCTGGAAGCCGATATTTGCGAAATCCGATGTTGTCTGCGTCGACGTCGGGTCGGGCGACACCGACAACCTGGCCGTTACAGGCGTTGAACTCGATGACCCGCTACCACTCGTGGATGCTCCGGTATCTGTCAAGGTAACGGTCCAGAACTTCGGGAAGACGGACAAGCGGCAGGTACGATTGGAACTTTCCCTCGGCCGGCCGGCGTCGGGGGAAGCCCGGCTCTTGCCCGTCGAGCAACGAACCATCGATGCCCTCCCGGCGGGCGAAAAAGTGGCGATTACATTCGCGCTCGAAGGCGGGGCCCGTTTTCGTTCGCCGGGCGTTCACCTGCTTCGGGCGAAACTCGTGGACGGTGACGAACTTTCCGCGGACGACGTGCGGACGTTGGCGGTCGAGGTGCGGGAAGGGTTGTCGTGCGTTTTGGTGAACGGCAAACCGGCGGCCGAACCGCTCCGCCGCGGGACGGAGTATTTGTTCGAGGCTCTCGATCCGGCCGGGCGGCGGTTGGCGGGCAACCCGGCCCGACCGAAAGTCGTTTCCCTCGCCGAATTCTCCGACCCTGCGCTATCGGACCTTTCGGCGGTCGATTGCGTCTTCCTCTGCGACGTGCCGACCTTCACTCCCAGCCAGGTGGCTCGGCTCGAAGCCGTGCTCTCCCGCGGCGGGGGCGTTGTGATCGGCCTCGGACCGAACGCGGCGGCCAACGCCGAGGTCTATAACCGAATGCTGTTCGACAACGGCAAGGGAATGTTGCCCGGGAAGATTGTCACAGTCGTCGATTCGGCGTCGAATCCCCAAGGCTACCGACTCGTGGCCGAGGAAGATGCCTTCCGCCTGCCGCCGCTCGACGCGTTTCGCGACGACAATGCCCGCGCCGGGTTGACGGGCGTGCCGTTTCAGAAATACGTGTTACTGGACGCCCCAGCCGACGGACGGGGTCGACGGGTGCTGTCGTTCGTATCACCCAAGTCCGGAGCGAAACCCGCACCTGCGGTCATCGATCTTCCCCGCAACCGCGGCCGGGTTGTCGTCTATACGAGCACGTTCAATGCAGACTGGACCGACTGGCCGGTGCTGCCGAGTTACTTGCCGTTCGTTCACGAACTCCTCCGCTTTGCCGCCACGAGCCCGGACCGCCATACCGTGCGCGTCGGGGAACCGATCGATGATTTCCTGTCCCCTTCGTTTGTGGGAGGAACGGCAACCGTCTCGGGTCCCGACGGCATCTCCGCGAAAGTTCCCATCGCGGTCGGCGACGATGCCGGCATCGTGCGATTCGCGGACACGACGCTTTCCGGCATTTACCGCGTTTCTACTGGCGGTTCGCCGGATCATGTCTTCTCCGTGAACGTCCCCGAAACCGCCCCGGGCGGCGGGAGCGAATCCGACCTCCGGCGAATTGACGTGGCGGAATTGAAAACGCTCAGCCCCGGCATTCAGGTAGTCTCGAAACCGGACGAAGTGAAGATACAGTCGGCTGAGGGCTCGGTTGTCGTCACGACTCCCCGCCCGCACGGGCCGACGATTGCAAGGTGGCTCATCTCACTCGCCCTTTTCGTCCTCGTTTTCGAGACCTGGTTCGCCTGGCGGATCGGCCCGGCCCGCACCACCGGGATTGCGGAAATGGACGGCGGGGCGGAACGGGGGCGGTCCTACCGTCGTTACCTTCGCTCGGCCTTGGGGTTGTTGCCACTCGCCTTAGTCGCCCTCGTCCTTTTTGCGGTCTTCCACGCACAAGCGACCGGGCAACTGCTCGGGTTTCTTCCGGAACACTGGCGATTGTGGGTGGAAGCATTCGTGGGGGTACCAGCCGCCGCACCGGGCGAAGGCACCCGCTGGCGGCTCGAATCGTTCCCCGCGTTCCTCAAAAATGCACTCAACGATCGCCGGCTGGTATGGGGGCTCGCCGTCGCGGCCCTGCTCGTTGTCGTCTTTTCCTACCGGTACGAGACCCGAGCCGTCGGCCGATTCCGTCGGATCGTTGTCCCGCTCTTCCTCCGCATTGGCGTGTTGCTTCTCGCTTTCTTCGTCCTCCTGCCGCAGCTCCGACTTGCGTTCGACCGCGAAGGCTTTCCGGACGTCGCAATCCTCCTCGACACTTCCGCCAGCATGGCAACCAAGGACGAATTGAACGACCCGGAAGTTCGACGGAAGGCGGACGAATTGAAAAAGGCTGCGGGATTGACCGAGGCGGGCCGGCTCCGGCTCGCGAAGGCTATTCTTTTGCGAAAGGATGCCGATTGGCTGACCCGACTCTTGACCGAGCGGCAGGTCAAGCTGCACGTCTACTCGCTCGCCGACCAGGCCCGGCTCGTGGCTTCGATGGACGAAGAAGGTGACCTGGCGGGTGCGAAACGGGCTGTGGAAAAGTTGACGGCCGACGGCGGTTCGAGCCGACTCGGGGACGGCATTTCGGCGGTTCTGAAGGCGTTTCGCGGCGGATCGCTCGCCGCCGTGGTGGCGTTTACCGACGGACAAGTCACGGCCGGGGACGACCTGCCCCAGGCCGGTCGCGAAGCCGCACGGGCCAACGTCCCACTCTACCTCGTCGGCCTCGGCGACGCCGTCGAACTCCCGGACCTCGCCCTGTCCGACCTTCGGGCCGACGACACGGTGATGAAGAACGACACGTACGTCCTGGATGTGCGGATGACGGCCAAGGGACCAGTTCCGAGCGGGGCCGTGCCGGTCGTGCTGTACGAACGGGTGGACGGGCGGAAAATTGAGCGGGCCAGAACTTCGGTCCGGCCCGATCCGAGTGGGAAACCCGTGCCGGTGACAATGCGATACGCTCCGGCCGAGGCGGGGGAAAAAACTCTCGTCGTCGAAGTCCCCGGCCAACCCGGCGAAACCGAACTTTCGAACAACCAGATCGAACGGGTCGTCGTCGTCACCGAATCCCGCCGATTGAAAGTGCTCCTCGTCGACGGGCTCGTCCGGTATGAATTCCGGTTCGTCAAAGTCCTGCTCGAGCGTGAGACCGAGGCGGTCCGGGGGAACAAGTCGATCGATCTGCACGCGCTCTTACTCGACGCCCATCCCGACTACGCGTCGCTGGACAAGAGCGCGCTGCGGACGTTCCCAACCCGTTCCGAATTGTTCGAGTACGACGTCGTGATCCTCGGCGACGTGGACCCGAATCAATTTCCCCGCCCGGCCCAGACGTTCAAGGATCTTGCGGAGTTCGTCACGCGACACGGGGGTGGGCTGCTGGTGGTGGCGGGGGAACACGCGAACCCGCAGAAACTTTTCGATACGCCCCTGGCGGACGTGTTACCGATCGTCCGAAACGGGGCGCCGAAAATGACGTCGGAAGACACGCCGATTATCGAGGGTTATCATCCCAAATTGACGCAAACGGGTGCCATGCATCCGTTTTTCCGGTTCGCGGCGGACGACGCGGAAAACGCCCGGATCTGGGCCGGGTTAAAACCCATGCTCTGGCACGCAACCGGATACAAGCGAAAGCTTTCGGCCGAAGTCCTGGCGGTCCACCCGGATATACTCGGAGAAGGGGGCGAACACTTCCCACTAGTATTGCAGCAGTTCGTCGGCCTCGGGCGGTGCGTTTTCCTCGGGTTCGACGAGACCTGGCGGTGGCGGTATCGGCTCGACGAAGAGCGGTTTAACCAGTTCTGGATTCAAATGGTGCGGGTACTCGCGCGGAATCGGGTCGCCCGGGCCGAACTGCGGACTGATAAGCAAACGGCCTACCGACGGGACGACCCGATCAAGCTCACCCTGCGGTTTCCGGACGACTCCCCGCCGCCGGACGAAAAGGCCGGGGTTCGGTTGACGGCCGAGCGAAGCCCGCCACGAAACCCAGACGGCACGCCCGGCACCGGACCAACGGAATCGCAGACGATCCGGATGACGAAAGTAGACGGCAGCCGGGCGACCTATTCCGCGACGTTAACTCGTACGCCGGAGGGGGAGTATCGATTTTGGCTGAGCGAACCGGCGGTGACGGGCACGAAACCACGGGCGGAAGCCCGGGTACTGCCTCCGCCGGGGGAGCGGGAACGGCTGGAAATGAACCGGGTGGCGTTGACGAAAGCCGCAGCCGAGTCCCGGGGGAAGTTTTACACCCTGGCCGACGTGGATTCGCTCATCGACGATCTTCCCGAGGCGGAGCGTGTGCCATTGAACCAGCCCTGCCCGCCCGTGCCGGTCTGGAATCACGAAGCGACGTTCGGTCTGCTGGCATTGCTCCTTGCAGCCGAATGGATTCTCCGTCGGCGGGAACGATTGGTATGATGGCTCATTGAGGTGCGTATGTCGTTGCTCATCCGCCCGCCGGCCGAAGACCTTCACCTTCCGACACGCTTGGCCATGCTCGGCCAGGCGCGGAAAGTGGCCGTCTTGTGCGCGGCCCTTTTTGCTTGCATTTCCGTTGCCGTCGCGCTCATAACCCTCTTTTGCTCCCTCGATGCCTGGCTGCACGTTTCCCCGGCAGCACGGGCGCTGTTTCTGACCACGACCCTCGGGTCAGTCGGTTTTCTGATCGTTCGTCGACTGTTCCCCGCGATCCGGGAACAAACGCATCCGCTCGCCATCGCCATGCGACTCGAAGACCGGTTCCCGAAACTGAACGATTCCGTCGCCAGTGCGATCGAGTTCGATTCGGCGGAACGAAATGGTTCGAAACGGTTTCGCACGGTGGCGACAAAACGGGCCGAGAACTTGTTGAATCGCTGTGATTCGGACGCGATCGTACCGGCCGGAAAGGCATGGCGCGGCTTCTGGCTCGTGGTGCTTGCACTTCTCGTAGCGACACCGCTCGGCCTATTCAACACGAGCCGGGCGGGCCTGGTGTTGGTCCGATTCGCCGACCCGTTTGGTCAACACCCCTGGCCGAAACAGACGACAATCGTCCTCGTCGAGCCGTCCGTTTTGCCGGTGCGAGTGGCGAAGGGGGAATCCGTCGGCATCAAGATTCTCGTCCGGGGTGTGATACCCTCGGAAGCGACACTGGAATTGAAATTCGGCAACCAACCGGAGACCTCCGAACCGCTCCCTTTGCAAATTCAGGAAGCGACGTCCGAAGGGGTCGGGGAAATCGTTCTCGACGCCAGTCGGGCGACGAAGGATTTTTCCTTTCGCCTGACGGCCAATGACGCCGATACCGGTTGGCAGGCCGTCAGCGTGGTGCCGCCGCCCCGGCTCGTCTCCTGGGACGGCCACCCCAGCCCGCGAATTCGTTTGGAATATCCGGGCTATACCGGACTGACCCCTGCCGAATTGCCGGACGGTTCGGCCGTGGTTGAAGCCGTTGCGGGCACGCGGGTGGCGATCCTTGCCGCCGCGGATAAACCCATCGCCCGCGCCGTACTCCGACCGCTCACCGATCCGACTCCATTCCAGACGGCCGCGGCCGTGGCACCGTTGGCCACTCTTGGCAATCCCTTCGCCGCATTCGCCGAACAAATCCTTGCAGACTCCTTCACCGACGATATTCCGATCGCCGTGTCGGAAGATACTCACCTGGCCGCCAACTTCGTCCCCCGCGTTTCCGGTTTGCACGCCCTGCGGATTACCGACTCCACCGGGCTGACCGGTGTTCGGCTGCTCGAACTCCGGACTTTCCCCGACCCGGCGCCGACAGTCACCCTCGACCGACCCGCCGTCGGAAAGGATACGCTCACGCTGTTGCCCAGCGCGTCCGTTACCATCCAAACGCGGGCAGACGACCGGACCTTCGGTCTCCGCCGGTTGGTGCTCGAATACCGCACCGGTGCGGACGCCGCGTTTCGACAGATTCCGCTCCTCGAATTCGATGGTCCGGCCAATGCCGCGTTGGCCGGACCGGTGGCTGGGTTGGTTCGTCCATCTCCGACGACTGCGGACGCCGGGAGAGTTGTCAGACTCTCCTCGTTCGTGAAACCCGACGGCCACCCGCTCGGGGACGGAGATATCATCACCCTCCGAACGGCAGCCGAGGATTGGGACGATGTCAGCATTCTAAAGTCTCCGGGCCGTTCGACGGAAATTGATATTCGCGTGGTCTCTCGGTCGTCGCTCGATGCGGTGATTCAAAAAGGCCTGGCCGACCTGAGGCCCGAAGTCCGGCGAGCGGCCGTCCTGCATCAGGACGCGACGCGCAAAACGCAGGACGCGAGAAAACCCGAGACGTCGTCCGCCGAAGTGCGGGACCGTCTGATGATGGCCGCCCAGGCGGAACGGGAGGCAATGGCCCGGGTCGGCGACCCGCGGGACGGACTCCGGGCGAAAGTGGAAGAGCTTTGGCAGACGGCCCGGACGAACGGGGCGGCGGCGACCCCGGCAGGTCGAAAAGCGGAAGCCACCGCCGCCGCACTGGCCGCCCTCGCCGGAAATCATTTGGCTCCGATCATTCCCGTCCTCGACGCGGCCCGTACCGCCGCAGATCGGAGCGGCAGCGACACGACGGCGACAAAGGAATTGAAGGAAAAGAGTGCCGAGGCATTGGCAAGGCAAGCGGCCGCCGCCGCCGAGTTCCAGAAGGTGCTCGAGCAACTCGACCAATGGGGCGGGGCGGCGGAGGTGCGCGGGGAAGCGAGAAACCTCAAAGAGGAGATTCTGTCCGCAGGGGCCGAGGCGGCGAAGCCGCTAGCCGCATTGAAGCCGGGGGAGTCGACTGAAAAACTTTCCAACGCTAATAAGGCCGAATTGGGCAAAGCAGTGGATCGCCTCGAACGTGCGGCGGACGACGCGAATGCGCTGCTCGATAAGGCCGGCCGGATTGCGGCGGAGAAGGAAAAAATGGCGGCAGGCTTGCGGGCCGAGGCAAGGGCCCAGTCCGATCCGTCGGTTGCGGCCGGGTTGAACGCGAAGGCCGACGCGGCCGACGCCGAAGCCCGGGCCCTGCGCGAAGCCATACGGAAAGCCGGCGGTCAGGCGGTCGCCAGCGAAACCCGAGCCGCCGCGAGAGCGTTGCAGCAGAATCGTCCGGGCGAGTCCGCCGCCGACCGCACATCCGCGGCCGATCGGCTCGACAAACTCTCCGATGCCCTCGCCGAAAAGGCGGCCGAATCCCCGTCGGCTCAGGAGATGGAGAAGAAGCGAAAGGACGCCGCGGACGCGATCGACAAACTCAAGGACGAGCAGGACGAACTTCGCAAAAAGGCGAAGGAAGCGGATCGGATTCCCGACCCCGCCGAGCGGAAGGACGCGCTCGAAAAGTTGGCCAAGGAACAGGAAAACCTGGCGAAGAAAGTGGAGCAGCAGGTCGAACGTCTCACCCGCGAAAAATCCCCGAAACCAGCGGACGACCTCAAACGGGCGGCGGAAGAAATGCACCGCGCGGCACGGCAGATGGAGCAGGGGAAGCAGCCGGACGCGGAGCAACAAGACGCCCTGGACCGCCTTAAAG
>DASXPC010000350.1:0-20617 GCA_036493815.1 Fimbriiglobus sp.
CGGTCGGGGGGGTGAATCCACGGGCCGCCACGGAGGGCGGCCCCTACGGTTTGTAGGGCCGCCCTCCGTGGCGAGCCTCTTCTATCGCGTCGCGATTTCGATAATCAGTTGCTCGCGGATGTCGCTGATCCGCGGGTCCACGTCGCCGCGGGACGGGATGCCGATGACTTTGCCCTCCGGTTCCTCGGCGTTCGTTCGTTCGAGGTAGCTGGGGATCGGCTCGTTCCACTGTTGCAGTTGCAACCGGGAGAGGGCGAGGCTCCGCGCGACGACTTTGACTTTAATCACGTCGCCCGGCTTGAGCAGGACGCTCGGAATGTCGCACTTGTGGCCGTTGACGAGCACGTGGCCGTGGGCCACCATCTGGCGGGCGGCGTTACGGGATAAGGCGAACCCGAGCCGGTGGACGACGTTGTCCAGTCGGCGTTCCATGAGGGAGAGCAGTGCTTCGCCGGTGTTTCCGGTGGTTCGGGCGGCGATGGTGAGGTAGCGCCGGAACTGCCGTTCCAGGAGGCCGTAGAACCATTTGAGCCGTTGCTTTTCCCGGAGGCGGATGCCGTATTCGGATTGCTTCGACCGCCGGGTGCCGTGCATGCCGGGGGGGGGGGCCTCCCGGTCGATCGGGCACTTCGGGCTGAAGCAGCGGCTGCCCTTCAGGAAAAGCTTCATCTGTTCGCGGCGGCACCGCTTGCAGACGGGGTCGGTGAAACGAGCCATGGAGTGTCGGTGTCAATGCCAGTGTCAGGGGTCGGTGGGGACACGTCGTGTGTCGCCCGGTTCTGTGCCCCCGGCGAACCCCAGAATCAACCCGGGGGGCAAAAGGAAAAGTGTCAGGCCCGTCGTCGGACTGGCGCTGACACTGGCACCGACACTTTTCCCGTTAGACTCGTCGCTTTTTCGGCGGCCGGCAGCCGTTATGAGGCAGCGGAGTCACGTCTTCGATCGCCCGGACGTTCAGCCCGGCGTTTTGCAGGGCAGTGACGGCGGACTCGCGGCCGGCACCGGGCCCTTTCACTTTCACATCAATCTCGCGGAGCCCGAACTTCACCGCCTTACCCGCACAATCCTCCGCCGCCCGCTGGGCGGCGAACGGCGTGCTCTTTCGGCTTCCCTTAAACCCGACCGTGCCCGCACTCGCCGCACACAGGGCATCCCCGTTCGTGTCCGTGATGGTCACGATCGTGTTGTTGAACGTCGATTGGACGTGCGCGACGCCCTTCGACACGTTGCGGCGGGCTTTTTTCTTCTTGTTCTTGGCCATGAGAGCTTGCAGCCTTCAGCTAACAGCGGACAGCAAATCACCCGTGCGACACTTATGAGCCATCGGCCTGCCGTTCCAACCCCGCTGTACGGGCTGTCGGCTGTGAGCGGATGGCTGTCAGCCTTACTTGTCCTTCACGCCCTTCTTCCCGGCAACGGTCTTCCGAACGCCCTTGCGGGAACGGGCGTTTGTTTTCGTCCGCTGGCCGCGGCACGGCAGGTTTTTCCGGTGTCGCTCGCCACGATAAGACTTAATGTCCTTCAACCGCTGAATGTTGGCCCCTTCGGCCCGCCGCAGTCCACCCTCGACGAGGTAGTCCCGGTCGATTGTCGAAGCGAGGCGGGCAATCTCGTCGTCGTTGAGTTCCTTCGCCCGTCGTTGCGGGTCGATGTTCAGCTTGTCACACAGTTCCAGGGCCGTGGTCGGCCCGATACCGCGGAGATACCGCAGGGAGATGTGCGTGGGTTTGTCCGGCGGAATGTCGACGCCTTGAATACGGGGCATGTACGTTACCCTTGCCGTTGCTTGTGCCGCGGGTCTTCACAAATAATGCGGACCACGCCTTTGCGGCGGATCAGCTTGCATTTTTCGCAAATGCGGCGAACGCTCGACCGGACCTTCATGGCAACACCTAATGGTCGGCCCGCCCGGCGTCCGCCGGATCGGGAGAGAATAGATTACCGGCAACCCCTGCAACGGCAAGCCCGAAGTGCGGAAAATTGGCGCTGGGGCGGGAGTTACGGCAATTCCTCATTCGCGAAGAGACTCAGTACAATGGTATCCGGGAGATCGAGCCATGTCTGCTGTGCCAAAACACAAGTTCACACCTCAGGAGTATCTTGCCTTCGAACGTGCTGCCGAGACACGCCACGAGTATTTTCAGGGCGAGATCTTCGACATGGCGGGAGCGAGTTACGAACACACGGTTGTAAAAGACAATCTGGCTCGGGAACTAGGCAACCGATTCAAAGACGGGTCGTGTCGGCCACTGACCAGTGATCTTCGCTTGAAGATCGATGCGACGGGGCTCTACACGTACCCGGACATCATCGTCCTTTGCGGAAAGCCGGAATTCGAAGATGCCGAATTCGACATTCTCCTCAACCCCACCGCCGTCATCGAAGTTCTTTCCGAATCGACTGAGAAATACGACCGGGGCAAGAGGTTCAAACACTATCAGTCCGTTCCGTCGATTCGCGAGTATGTGCTTGTAGCTCAGGACGAAATGTTGATCGAACGCTACGTCCGGCAGCCGGACGAAACCTGGGTGATTACGACATTCAAAGGACCGGATGCGGTCTTTTCTTTTGCCACGATTCCGGTCTCAGTCCCGTTTGAGGGAATCTATCAGGGCGTGGAGTTCGAACGGAAGTAATCGCTTACGCCGACGCCGTGAGTTCCGAGACGGGTGCCGGTTTCGGCACGTATTTTTCCACCCCCTCGTCGGACGTGACGATCACGACCCCGTCCGCCGTCAGGGCCACGGTGTGTTCGACGTGAACGCTCGGCAGCCCGTCCTTCGTCACCACCGTCCAGTGGTCCCGGTTGGTTAGAACGTCCCCCTTGGCCATGTTGACCATCGGTTCGATGGCGAGCACGAGGCCGGGGACGAGTTTGAAGTCGTGCTTGCGCGTCTCGCGGGTGACGAAGTTTGGCACCTGGGGGCTTTCGTGCATTACGCGGCCGATGCCATGGCCGACGAATTGATCGACGGTTGCAAATCCGTTCTGTTCGACGTGCCGTTGCATCCGGCTGGCAACTTCGCTCCACCACCGCCGACGGGGCAGGTCGTCGATGGCGATCTGCAGGACTTCCTGGGCCACTTTAATCAGCCGGAGTCGTTCCGGGCGGACATTTCCGATGGGGATGGTTACGGCCCGGTCGGCGCACCAGCCGTCCTGGTCTTTGGGGAATTTGCAGGCCGTGTCCACTTTGAGCAGGTCGCCGTCTTTGAGTTGGCGATTGCCCGGGACGCCGTGAACGACTTCTTCATTTATGGAAAGGCAGGTGCAGGCGGGGAAGGGGACTTTGCCCGGGTAGCCCTTGAAGAGCGGGATCGCGTCGTGGGCGAGGTAGAACGCTTCGACCGCCCGGTCGATGTCGATGGTACGAACGCCGACATTGGCCATGTCGCGGACGATCTGGTGAGCTTGGGCGACGAGGACGCCGGCCCGCCGCATTTCGGCGATTTCGGCCGGGGATTTCAGGATCGGCGGCTTGTCGGGCTTCTTGCTGAAGAGGGCCATAATCGTGATCGGAACCGTGCCAGGGAAATAAGGGCCGGGAGTCCTCCCGGCCGGAGTCGAACCGGCGACCTTCGGCTTATAAGACCGACGCTCTGCCACCTGAGCTACGGGAGGGTGCGAACGGGCGTATGCCGTCGGCTATCATGCCGCACCCCCTCCCGCCGGGATGGGCAACTTCGCAATGATATTCTGATAAATCACTTCCACCGCGTCGGTAGCCTCCACGTCTTTCACGATTCCTTTTGCACGGTAATGATGGATCAACAAGGCGGTGTTCCGATGGAACTCCGCCAGTCGGCGGCGGACGGTTTCTTCCTTGTCGTCCGTTCGGAGGAGTAACTTCGACCCGCACTTGTCGCACACGTCGGGATTTTTCGGCGGAGAAGCGACGAGGTGGAAACAGGTGCCGCAGGCGGGATTTGAGCAGCACCGGCGGCCACTGATCCGTCGAACCACCTCGTCGTCCGGAATCGTCAGGTTCACGACGGCATCGAGGCCGAGGTACTGTTGGAGCATCAGCGCGTCGAACGCGACCGCTTGGGGGTACGTGCGGGGGTAGCCGTCGAGGACGAAGCGTTCGGGACGGTCGGGCCGCTGAAAGAGTTCGGCGACGACCTCGTTCACGACCGGATCGGGGACGAGAAGGCCCTGCTTGATCAGGGGGTCGACCTGTCGGCCGATGGGGGTTTGCCGGCGAATGGCGTCGCGGAGGATGTCACCGGTGCCGATGTACGTTAAGTGCAAACGGTCGCACAGCCGTTCGGCTTGCGTCCCCTTGCCGCTCCCCGGAGGTCCGACCAATACCAGACGCATGCCGCCGCCCCGTTTTCGTAACGTACGCACCCCGCTCATTGTTAGAGCGGGTTTCCCGCGCAGCAAGGGGGATTGGGAAAATGGATCACTCGGCCGTGGCCAAGGCCAGGGCCAACTTCAGGCCGTTCGCGAATTCGGCCAAATCGACGTACTCTTTTACCGTATGAATTTCGTTTTGTCCCGCCCCGATCGTGATCGTCGGGATGCCGTGCTTGACCATCCAGTTGGCGTCCAATCCGCCGTTGGTGACCCGCAAATTTGGTTTCAGGCCGGCCGCCTTGGTCGCCGCCTTCGCGTGCTTGACGACCGGCTCGGACTCTTTGAGCCGAAACGGCACGTAGTCGAGCCGGGACGTGAACTTCACCTTGCCGGTCTTGCCTTTGTCGTCCTTGACCGTTTTTGCCGCCCGGTCGAACGCGGCTTTGTATGCCGCCGAGATTTCCCGCACGAACCGGGCGTCGTGACTACGGCTTTCCCCCTTCACGTGGACGAAATCAGTCACTACGTTCGTCGCGTTCCCCGCACTGTATCCGTCGGCATTTCCGATCGATCCGACGTTACTCGTTCCTTCCTTCGCTCCTTTCACGACTTTGCCGAACCACCCCTTGTGATGCACCTCCGCGAGCGCCAGCGACACGATCAGACTGGCCGAAATGCCCTTTTCCGGATGGACGCCGGCGTGCGACGCCTTGCCGAACACGTCCACCTCCCACCGGTCGGCCCCGATGGCCCCGATGGTGATGTCCGCGGCGACCCGACCGTCGACGTTGAACCCCATCACGACTCCGCCCAGGTCGGCGGGGTTCAGGTGCTTGGCACCATACAGGCCCGATTCCTCGCGGACGGTGAACAGAAATGTGATCGGCGGGTGGGAGAGCTTTTGCCGAATCAGTTCGGCGGCAAGCGTCACCAGCACCGCGCACCCGGTCCGATTGTCCCCGCCCAAAGCCGCGTGCGTCGCCGCATTGACGATTCGGTTCTCCTTCCGCTCCGGCTTGGCCCCGGCGCACAACGGCACCGTGTCCATGTGCGTCATGAACAACACCGGCTTCGCACCCTTGCGCGTGCCGGGAAGCGTCGCGATTAAATTACCCGTCTGGGTCGGAACCGGAATCCGTTCGTTCGCGTCGTCGGTGCGGATCTTGTCGGGCGGTACGCCGACGTCTTTCAGCGCGGATTCGATCTCGTGTGAGATCGCCCGTTCCTCCCCCGTCATCCCGGGTACTGCCAAAAATCGCACGAGTCGGTCGATCGCGGCGGACGTGTCGATTGTCATGGGAAGGCCCGTAAATGCTGGGCAGCTACTCTACGACTCGGAAATCATTGTGGCAGACGAGGTGTGACGCAGTCGGAGTCCAGCAAATAATAGTTTTACCACCGCATGACGGCAGTGCCCCAGGCGAGTCCGGCACCGAACCCGGAAAGGACGTAGAGCTGGCCCGGATTCAACCGCCCGTCGGCAAGTGCCTCGTCCAGAGCAATCGGGATCGAACCGGCGGACGTATTGCCGTACTTTTCGAGGTTGTTGTAAACCTTCGCCCGCGGGATGTGCAGGGCGTCGATGGCCGCATTAATGATGCGGATATTGGCCTGGTGGGCGACGTATAACTCCACGTCGTCGACGTGAAGTTTCGCCGCATTCAGGACGTCGCGGATCGTGTCGCAGAGGATGTTGACCGCCCATTTGAAAACCGGATATCCGTCCATGTACATGAACTGTTTGCCCTCGGCGAGCAGTTCCGGCGTGGTTGGAAGCCGGCTTCCTCCGGCGGGGCGGGTGAGCAGTGGGCCGCCTGCACCGTCTGCCCCCATGCTGTAGGCGAGGATGCCCTGGTCCGGCTTTCCCTTTTCGAGAATTACCGCCCCGGCCCCGTCGCCGAACAGAGGGTATGTCTTGATGTCATTCGGGTTCAAAACACGGCTGTTCGCGTCGCCGCCGATTACGAGTGCCCGGTCCGATAGCCCTGCTGCGATGTACGCCCCGGCCGTGATGAGCGCGTACATGAACCCCGCGCATGCGGCCTCCACTTCGATCGCCGGACCGACCAGTCCGAGCCGGTCTTGAACCAGGCAGGCGGTGCTGGGGAACGACATGTCGGGCGTGAACGTACCGAGAACCAGCAGGTCGCAATCGGCGGGACCGAGGCCGGTTTTCGCAAAGCAATCGTTCGCGGCCTCGACGCATAAGTCGGACGTCGCCTGATGGTCGAGAACGTGGCGTCGTTCGAGGATACCGGTCCGTTTGACGATCCAGTCCGAATCGAATCCGAGTCGGGCGTGGAGGTGTTCGTTGGAAACGACGGCGTCCGGGACGTACTTGCCGGTCCCGACGACCCGCAATCCCATAAGGGATCGGCACGGGGGCCGCAGGGTAGGGCGTTCGTTGCTCATCGGGAGCCTTTGGGGGCGGCCGGGCGCCGGGACACAAAATTTGATTATAGGAACCCGGGAGACTGCCGATTACTCCCGCCCCTCCGCCCCGCTATCGAGGAACGCGGCGAATGCCAATGCGGCCCAGGCGGTGGAATCGGCCCGGATGACGCCGTTCGACGCGCCGACCCGAACGCCACCAATCAGGAATTGAGTACGGAACTTGGAGTCGAAGTGGGAGGTCGTATCGTCGGTGTACTGCAGGGACTCGACGAAAGCGAGGGCCCCGAGGGTGGCTTGCCGGTATTTCGAATACCGTGCCAGATCGGTCGAAGCCTGACGGGTGAGTCTTGTGGCTTCGGCGAGGCCGCGGGCGACGATCGCGACCTCATAACCCGGTTCAGTGGGGCCGCGGAATCCGCCCACCCACCCGGCGGGTGTCTTCGTGTCTCCGGAACTGTATTGAGCGGCGCAAATCGCGTTGGTCAACTCGAACGCGGCCGAGGCGATAGCCGGATTCTTAGTTGCGAAATATCCGTCCGCGAGGCCGGCCAGCACGGACGACGCTTCGATTGCGTTCGGCTTCACCTTAAAAGCCGCACGATATCCTGCCGCGGCTTTAACCAATAACTCGGCTTTCCAGGCTGCCGGGGAAGAATGAATGCTCGCGGCTACGGCTTGAACGGCGAGCCCGGAACAGGACATTGCGGCATTGCTGGGAAAAGTCCCGTCGGGGGCGGCTGCGGATTTCAGGAAGGAGACGAGTTGCTCGGCCGCGGCCATGAGTTTCGGGTCTGCCGTGGGCAGTTCCCTCACGGCCAACGATAACGCGGCGGCGTAAACAACCTTCTCCGCCGCCGAACCGTCCTCGCGAGTCTTTTTGGCCGCGAACAGGGCGAGCACGGCCTGATTCGCCTTCGCCGTTGTGGCCGGATCGGGATTCATCCGCGCCGCCTGGCACAACGCCAAACAAGCCACGGCTTGGCGGGCATCGCTATCGCCGTCGATTTTGGAGGCCAGGGACGGGTTGATACCGGGCAGGAATCGGCCGTGGGCTTGGTGCATCTTTCCGAGCCACTGAGTAGCCGAGCGGTACGAATCGACGACCGCAAGTGTCTTCGCCGGGTATTTCGTTATTTCAGCGAACCGTGCCAATGGATTGACCGGCGAACTCGCGGCCGCGGGTACGATCGTCGACGGTAATGGGGCCGGCGGTTGGGCGACCAATGGCGAACTGACAAAAGTGCAAATCGCGATCCAGGAAATGTGCCGCATGGCCGGCCTCCTTGCCGGTAGACAATCTTTCCGCAATCGTGCCCGAAATCGGGTGATCCGTGCAAGGCGAAGTTGAACGCCGGTCGCTCGCACGCCCGGTTTGCAGGGTGTTCCGTTAGCCTACGATCTGTTTGACCTTCACCCGGACGTACGGCTGAGTGTGGCCGGTAAGCCGCTTCGAGTTTTTCCGCCGGCGGAACTTCTGGGTGACCGTCTTCGTCTTCGGAAAATCGACGACTTCCGTAATGACTTTGGCTCCGTTGACATGAGGCTGGCCGATCGTCGCCGTGCCTCCGCTCTCAACCAGAAGGACTTTCGTCAGTTCCAGGGTATCCCCCGTCTTGACGTCCCGGTAATCGATGGTGATCACCTTGCCTTCCTCGGCCCGGTATTGCCGGGCTCCGTCTTCAAAGATTGCATACATGAAAGCCGGCTCCGGCAATTAGGACGGTGAATCGGAACAGGGAATCTAAGGCGCAGCTTGAGAAATGTCTAGGGTCCGCCAGGTGGATTCTGGCTGGCAACCCAAGGTCTGTTATACTGATGCAATGATAGATTTCGGCCCGGTAGTATGGGACAGAATGGTGAGTGCCGTGGAAAAGGTCCGCGACCGCCTTTATCGTTCGACCGGAATCCTCGAAAAAGCGGGAATACCTTACGCGGTGATCGGCGGGAATGCAATTGCCGCCTGGGTTGCTCGTATCGATCCGGTTGCCGTTCGCAACACCCAAGACGTCGATATTTTGATCCGGCGAGAAGACCTTCCGGCAGCAAAAGTCGCCTTTGAAGAGCAAGGGTTTATTTACCGACATTCTTCGAGCATCGACATGTTCTTGGACGGACCCGGCACAAAGGCGCGCGATGTCGTGCATATTCTCATGGCGCGGGAAAAAGTACACCCGACCGATTTCGCCCCGACCGCCGACGTTACAGAATTCGAAGCTTCACAGGACGGCGGATACCGGCATCTCAAACTGGATGCCTTGGTCCGAATGAAACTCACGTCGTACCGGGATAAGGACCGCATGCACCTTCGCGATCTGATCGACGTCGGTCTCCTCGACGCCACTTGGCCCGCGAAGTTCCCGCCCGAACTCGGTGCCCGCCTCCAGGCCATTCTCGACGACCCGGACGGTTAACCGAAGATTTTCTTTATCGGCACCGCGAATTCGGGCAGGAAGTCGGGAATCTTCAGTTCGTGCCCGTTGTGATAACGTTGTGGCCACTCCCCGGGTCGGCACGCGGCAGCCGAATCCGTTAGCGGGTCGAGCACAATTACCACCGTCACCCCGGCATCGAGGTATTCGTTCGTCTTGTCCGTCATCTGCCGCACCGAATCCGAAGGCGATCTCACCTCGACGACCAACGCCGGCGGGAATTCGAGCGGCCCGGCGGGCACCTCCGCTTCCTTCGACATTTTCGCGTAGCTCGCAAAACAAACGTCAGGCTCTCGGTAAGAATCGGGATTTGACCGGACGCGGACAAACGTGTCGTTACTAAAGATTCGACCGAGCCCATGACGTATTACAAAATCGGAAAAGATAAAATTGGCCACGCTGCACACGGCTCCGGGTATGGGAATCCTCACGATTCGGCAGTTGACCAGTTCCACTCCGCTTCCACCCACCCGACTGGCCGGATCGGCCGGGGTCAAGTATTGATGCCGATACCCTCTTCTGTTTCGGAAATTGCCATGCCTGTTGATCCTGCCCGCACGTTTCTTCGGCACACGGTGGCTGCCCTATCGTACCGGGCCGCACGGGCGTGCGAGAACACCCCGCCGGGGTTCGACTTAGTACGGGCGGCCGACTCGACCCGAACCGCGGGCCAGATCCTGGCACACATGGGCGACCTGTTCGACTGGGCCACATCGCACGCGCTCGGGGCACCGGTATGGAATGTGGCGACGCCAATGTCCTGGGGGAAGGAAGTGGCCCGTTTTTTTGCGGCACTGGCGCAATTCGACGCGGTACTGGCAGCCGAAACCCCGCTCGCCTGTCCGGCCGAGCGACTGTTCCAGGGCCCGATCGCCGACGCGATTACCCACGTCGGCCAACTCGCCATGCTCCGCCGGCTGGCCGGCAGCCCAATGCTCGGCGAAAATTACTACAAGGCGGACATTATGGTCGGGCAGATCCACCCCCTGCCGAGCCCGGCCGTCGCCCCCTTTGCTTGATTTCGGTATAGACGATATTCTGCTCGTTCGTACACTTCTCATCGCCCGTCCATACCGAGGCCGTTCCTATGATCGCGACCGCTACATCTTTCTATTGCATCGTCCCCAGCCCCATCGGGAACCTGCTCCTCACGTCCAACGGCGAAGCCCTTACGGGGTTGCACATGGATCCGGACGGTGGGTTCGTCATCGACCCGGACTGGGACGAAGACCGGTCCATTTTGGCCCCGGCCATCGAGCAACTCGCCGACTATTTCGCAGGTGAACGCCGCACGTTTAATTTGAAAATGGAACTCGAAGGCACGGCGTTTCAGAAGCAGGTTTGGGAAGAACTCCAACGTATCCCGTACGGTCAGACGATCAGTTACCAGGAACTGGCCCGAAGAGTGGGAAACCCGAATGCGTCGCGGGCCGTGGGCTCGGCGAACGGCAAGAATCCAGTGGCCGTGATCGTACCCTGCCATCGCGTCATCGCCACCGGCGGCACTCTGGGCGGCTACGGCGGCGGGTTGGCAAGGAAAGAGTGGTTGCTGAACCTCGAAACCCAAAACCGATCGCAACGGTAATTCAGGTTTGTCAAGGTTGGGGGGAAACAGCCAACCCCCAACGATGTGGTTTTCAGGAAAGGTTCCTGTCGGCGAATTTGACCCGGAGCGAGTCTCCAAAATCGACGTTTTTCTGACAATCCGGCAGACCGATCCAGGCGAGGTTTTCGGGGATTTCACAGGTGAGCAGTTTTTCGATTCCGCTTCGATCCAGTCGATTTTCCGTCAAATCGAGTTCGACAATTTGTGGCCAGAGTGGACCGTCAAGAAGTTGGCCCACGGCCACGTCGCTCAAATTGGTATGGGCGAGGCTGAGAGACTTCAGCCCTGGGAACCATTCGCCGAGCACTCTCACCACGGCCGAATCCAAGCCCGTCGTATCGGTTAAATCGAGTTGCCGGAGGTTGGGGAATAAGGTCTGGTTGGTCCGCCCGGCTAGCGTGAACGGCTCGTACGTCAGTTTTCGGGCCGTGAGGCTCCTTAACCTCTGGGAAGCACGTAAGAATTCGAATAACCTGACCCCTATTGGATTGTCGGACAGATTCAGTTCGACAAGCTGTTCGAGAATGCCGCTGTCTCGCATTTCCCGCAGCAGGAAATCTGTCAGTCCCATGGTGACAAAGGATATGTTCTCCAACTTCGGCCACGGTTCCCACCCGCACGCTTGAATCATTTCCTGAACGCTTTCAAACCCGATCCGAAAGTGGAGCCCGCGGAGTTGTTGGCGTAACGGCGAATTCGCAATCGCCGCCACCAACTCCGGCATCGCTGGGCTGTTCGCCCGGTCGAAGTAAATATCTTCCAGCCGGGTGGCAAGCGGGGATTCGCAAAGGCAGCGGATGGGTTCGATCGGCGTCGAAAGGCCCGCGAACCGCACAGCCGTCACCCGTGGCAGCCAGGTCTGGTTCGCGAACCGCCGCCACGCGTCAAGCGGGGCCGTCGGTAGAGAGAGTTCGCATACCGGGGCGGCGTCGAACAGGGCACCGGCCGTGTCGAGAAATGTGTACAAATCGCGAACCCGGACCGCCGACCCGAACCCGCGGCGAAACGGTGCGGTCAGGTCCCATTCCACATTCCAGTCGTCCACGACTTTGGGCAACCGGTCGCGAAATGCGTTCGGATCTGCCCCGGGAATCAAGCCGCGATCCCACCGGACGGCGAACGGTTCCCAAGCGGCCGTGCGGGCCCGCTCAACATGCCCGCGGATAAACCGGGCGTAGGATTCGTCCCCTAGTTCTTCCAGATAGTCCGCGAAAACGAGTCGGGGCAGGTCGTCGCTCTGTGCGGCAACAATCGCGCCCGTCAGGGCGTCGCGGTCGGACATGATTCCGAACTCGGTTGGGCGGAACGTCACGCGGCCGATGCCGGCCTCACTCCCCCGACGGCGTATAGATTTTCACGTCCGGCATTCCCTCCGCCAGGTCGGTGAGCCCCGCCAGCAGTTTGACCACATAGTCCGCCTTCATATGGTCTTCCAGCGCCTTCAAGTTCTTCCATTTCTCGTACGCGACGTACGTTTGGCCGTCGTCCGCGTCACGGTTCAAGTCGTACGACAGGTTGCCGACTTCCTTCCGCGTCCCTTTGATCGCTTCCGCGAACAGGGCCGTAAACTTCTCGTTCATCCCGGCTTTGATCTTGAGTTTAACCACCAGCACAAACGGCTTGTCCGCGTCTTTGAGCTTGGCTTTGACCGACACGACGACGGGGTTGTCGTCCGCAACCGGAGCCGCCAAGCCGACGACCGAAGCGAATGCGAGGAAGCAACTGAGCATGGAGGAAACCTCGAAGCGTGCGACGGAATACACCGCGATTCTACCCGATTCCTGCCGGGATTCGCGATGCGTATTTTCCGGGTCCACATGTCGGGCTACATTCCCGAGGTTTCTTCGATCTTGCCGTTCCGCCAGGCCCGGCGAACGCTCCAGCGGTAAAACCACTCCGCGACGACCACCAGACCGACCGTAGTACCCACGAGGAGCACGAGGATTTCCCCGTTCGCCATTCTTGCGAGAGGAGACTGGGCCAGGGCCGATCCCTCCGGAGCCGGACCGGTGATCGCCCGCCGCATTCCTTCGAGCCAGTACGTCGTCGGTAGTGCACGCCCGATCCACTGTAAGGGTACCGGTAATATTGCCAGCGGGAAAATAACTCCGCTCAGCAGATACACCACGCCGGCAACCCCTTCACTCAAAAACATCCCGTTGCGGTGCATGTTCAAGACCGCCGACGCCAGAAACATCCCGCACGCCCAGAGCATGACCGACCCCACGACGAGAAATAGGAATAGCCACCCCGGGTCGACGGCCGCCACCGCGGTGCGGACGTCGGGAAAGAACAGCGTGCCGGCGAGAATGGTGATTCCCCCGCCAACTACGCCCTCGACCGCCCGGGCCAGTCCCCGCCCGACGAAGTAAACCCGGAATCGTCCGGGGCTGCGAAAGATGTATTTCAGCATCTGGTAATGGTCCCGGTCTGTGGCGACCACCTGACTCATGCCGAGCATGACGCAGCCCACCAACCCGAAACAGGCGTTTGAAACGTAAACATACGACAGGAACGCGGCTGGCACCCGCGTCGGTGCCGCCGCTTTCGCCGCGAAATACATGCACACCAAGACCATTGACCCGGTAATGGGTTTCACGACGAGATAAAGAATAAAGAGCTTCCAATCGGCCCAATTGCTTTCGATCTGCCAGCCCAGCCACGTGGACCATCGAAGCGTACGGAAGGGTTCGGCAACCATGCGGGCATCCTACCGACAGACGAACCGCCGGACCACCCGCGCGAACCCGGCACCGGGAACCCGCGTCCGTTCACCCGGGCCGGTTGGCGTTGACTTTCCCACCCCCCGACCTATCCTGACCCGCAGTCAAGGTGTTACGGGCTGTAGCTCAGCTTGGTAGAGCGCTTGGTTCGGGACCAAGAGGTCGCAGGTTCGAATCCTGTCAGCCCGACTATTTTTAGAAAGAAGCCCTTCGGCCAAAACGTCGAAGGGCTTTCTTATTTCAGGCACTAGAGTTGCGCCGTCGAGCCGGCAGTTCAAACACACGATTTCGAGGATTCGACGCTTTGCGTCGTAGTCGGCGGTAAGCCACTGCTGGCGAAGCGTTTGCGAAAGTTCAAACACTTTCGACGCCAACTCAGCGTTTTCGTCGTGCGAGCGGTCGAGGGCGTCACGCTGGAGCTTGATCGAAGCAAGCCGGTCGCGGATTTCCGTACTCTTGCGTGCGAACGTCTCCTGGTCGATGTCATCGGCCAGCCGCAGGTTGAGCAACCGATCCTGCTGCTGCACAAGCAGCGTCTCCTGACGTTGGAGTTCCGCCCGTTGGGCCAGTGACTCCGCTTGCGAATCCCGTGTCTGCGAGGCAAGCACCGTCCGAAACCAGTCCCGGACGGATTCGTCTTCGATCCGCATCCGGTCGAAGAGTGCCAGAACCTGCCGGTCGATATCGGCTTCCGGCACACGGATTCGGGGATGCCCCGGCTTCGTGTACCGGGCACAACGGTAGTAAACGTAGGAGCGAGAGCCATCCTTCGTCTTCTTCGTCTTGCACTCTCCCGTGACCGGACGGCCACAATGGGCACAGGTCATGAACTCGCCACTGTAGGTCAGAGCGTGGCAGTGGTAATTCTGCCCACCGAGCAGGACCTGCACCCGGTCCCAGGTCGCCCGGTCGATCAGCGGTTCATGCTTTCCGGGATACCACTGGCCCTTGTGGAGAATCTCGCCAATGTAGGCGCGGTCATGAAGAATGTTGTGGATCGAGCTTCGCGGAAACTTCGGCTGTGACGTGCGGAAGACCATGCCATCAGAGTTCACCCGCTCGACCAGGCCGTCAAGCGTCAGGTTCTCGTAAGCATAGAGGTGGAAAATGCGACGGACGTTAGCCGCCGCGGCAGGGTCAATCTCGACTTGGCCCCGACCGTCCTTGCGGACGTTTCGGTAGCCGTAGGGTCCGCGAGTTACAAACCAGCCCTCTTGTACGCGACGGGCCAGCCCTTCGCGGACATCGACCGACTGTTGCTCAGTGTAGAAGCTGGCCATGTTGGCCAGCGTACGCCGCATCATGCGACCGGCGGGCGTACCTTCCGTTGGCTGGGAAACGGAGATGAACGGCAGGTCGTATTCCGACTCCAGCCGTTCGAGTTCGACGTAATCGAAAAGATTGCGGGCCGCCCGGTCCACCTTGTAAAAGAGCAGGCCGTCGAGGAAGCCGGCGTTTTTCTTTGCGTAGGCAACGAGTTCGCGGAACGTCTTGCGTTCATCGCCCTTACTGGCCGTCTCGGCAATGCGGAACAGTTTGTCGATTTCGCCGCCAGCCTGCGTCGCGTATCGCCGCAGGGCGTCTTCCTGCACTTCGAGGCTGAAGCCTTCGCGTTCCTGTTCCCGACTGCTAACCCGTGCCAGCGCGACGAATCGTTTCATGGCGATCACCCCGAAGACAAAGCCTGATACAACCGACCCACATTCAGGATCATTGTAACGGCTTCTTCGGGAGACAGCACCGCTTCGTAGTGCGGTTGCCAGACGCGAATGGTCAGCTCGATCAGTTCAGCCGTAATCCAGTCCGGTGCCCCGGCCGGGACGATGCTTGTCGCACCGCCCTCAACTCTGCAATCGTGATTTTGATTGCTGCGGGACATGACTGGAAACCACCACCACAGTACCGAAGGGGCACCGCGTCCCCACAATCGCCGTTGCGATTCACGGGCGCGGCAACAAACCGTTTCGCTGGTAACGCACCAACTCCGCATGGGAAATTACCCACGACGAGTGGGCACCCCGGCCACTGACTTTCTTCTCCGCCTGGACGCGACCGTGACGGCACCACTCACGGCAGGTGAATGCCGCACGCCCCACCATCCGGGCGAACTCCTCGATGCTGTACCATTCCTTTTGCGGCTGGCGCTCGACCAGGACGAGGAGCATGGCTTCGATCTTTCCCAATCGTTCGTCGATGGTCATGTTCTCAGCGCTCCATCCCGCGATCCTTGTCAGGCTCGTCCGTCTCAAGCTCCTCCGTCTTACCGGGAGGCAAATTCTTTAATGCTGCACTTACCGCATCGCGCCCGAGAATGATGTCCCACGACGTGGAGAAGGTCACATCCTTGTGCGGGTTGCTTCCGGCCTCCCGCGTCATCGCAGTCAGCTTTGGTCCATTGCCGAGGGCCGCATCCAGCGCCTTGGGCATGATTTCCGCTTCGCGGATCGGCCAGTACAGTGCCTCATAGTGCTTCTGGCTATCGATCCCGAAATCCACGACTGCCGCATGGGAAGGCCATGCGTCGATCAGGATGCTGGTCACCAGGTCACGTGTGACCGGTCGCACTGAAAGCAGTTCTTCCGCAAATCGCTTTGTTTGATTGCTCATCGTTGTCTCTCCAAAAAGTGGGCAGCGTTTTGAATCCCGTCCACGGGGTTATCTGCTTTCACTCACTTCATGAGAGATGCTCTCTCCGGTTCCAATCACATCGATGGGGCCACCGCGCTCCTCGACCGCGGCCGCCTGGCCCATCGCTTTGACACTCGCGATGAGCCTTTCAATCCGTTGCAGATCGGCTTCCTCTTCTGCCTTCCGTCGCTTAGCGACGACGGCATTCCAGATCGTGTCGAACAGTTCCTCGATCAACAGCACGACCATCACGAGACCGAGGCCCATGAGAATGAGTTGAACCGACATGGCTGGCACCTTTCAGAAAAGGCGGGCGGGGAGCCGGCCCCGCCCGCGACATGGGTTGTTAGACAAGGGTCACTTTCTGAGGAAACGGCCGGCGAGCCACATGCCGCCCTTTGCGGCCTGCCCCAGCCCCTTTGCGATCCGGTCGTTGCGTTCCTGGTTGGACTTCATCAGGTCCAGCCAGTCCCTGGTGCGGAAGGTCATCATGTACATGACCCACGCCATCAGCCCGACGATCACCAGGTTGAATAGTTGCGAATTCACCGTTCCATCTCCTGTTCATGGGATTGCTCTCGACCGGTATCCGCACGCGCGGCATAGGTGTCGAGCATGTTGTCAATGTCGCGGCCAACACCGAGCTGGTGGTTGACCTCGTACTGCGTCGGCACGCCCATCATCCCCGGCTCTTCCACGATCCGGACGCTTTCCGGGAAGGCCGGCAGGACTTGCGACAGTTCTTTCGCGCCCTGCCGCAGCGCCGCCCAGAGCGGTGCCGAAAAACTCGGCTGCCGGCTCTCTGAATTCTCTTGCTTGTCCATAACTCACCTCATTTAGTAGTCATGACGTTGCCCACGGAACCGCTCCGCAAGCATCTGATTCTCAATCTGGGCATCGCGCATCCGCTGGACGCGCATCCGGTTCACCTCCCTTCCGATTCCCTCGACTATTGCCAGTGAAAAACACCCCGCCGCGACGAACGCGCCGACCGCCTCATCCAGCGGCATCAGCGCAATGCCGGCCAAGAGGCAAAGCAGGCACTCTGCGGCCTTGGCCTTCATCTCCGTCCGAAACCCCGGTATGCGGATCGCAACGACCGGATAGCCCGTGTACCTCGAATGCTGCGCCGGGTCGGCCTTGATACGCTGCCGCGCCACGAACACCAGCCAGACGGCGAGGTAGATCAGCATGGATTGCGACGCGCAGCCCAAGAGGCACAACAGCACGAAGGCCGCAGGCCCATGCCAGCGCAGCGCCTCGACCCCCATCCCCAGCCGCAGGAACGGCCACACACAAGCCGCATGTACCTGCGCGCCGTAAAGGAGGACGTTGAAGCTCCCCTTCATCGTGAGCTTGTCGTCGGGCTGCTGTTCATTCGTGTTCATGGTCTGTTTCTCCCAAGTTCAATCTTCCGGTCGCAGTACCTGCCGATGCCCTCGTGGCACACGAAATAAAATTCCTCAAGCGCATCCCGGTGCTCTTCTTCCCGCAGGCAGTTGGCGATGACGGCCAATAGCTCGCAGGCCATTTGGATTGCCACGTCGTGCCGCAATTCTTCGTCCATGCATCACCTCTGCGAAAATGGCACGAAGAGGTAATTGCCGCCCCAGGCGAACGGCTCGCCGGAGCGGATGAGCACCGCATCGCAGACCAGCCCGTTGGCCAGGCCGCCGGTCCGCAGGCCGTTGATGAACACGTTGTTCTGTAACTCGTTCTCGAAATGCTCCGAGAAGCTGCCGGTGTATGCCGACCGCCCGACCAGCTCGTCCCACAGGTCAGTGGCCGGTGCCATCGAGCCGCCGATGAAGGTTTGCCGCGACTTACCGATCAGGCCGCTCGCCCATTCGGCCGTCTGCACGTCACCGACGGCATGGAACAGCTTGTGATGAAAGTTGGTCAGCAGTGCATCGGCCTGATGCTTTCCCGCCTGCCCGGTCAGCGACGAGTAAT
Organism: Fimbriiglobus sp.; assembly: GCA_036493815.1. GTDB lineage: Bacteria > Planctomycetota > Planctomycetia > Gemmatales > Gemmataceae > DASXPC01. Next base: position 18,033 of record DASXPC010000350.1, read on the forward strand.
AGCTGTGCAGCGACTGCGTCAGGTACACCATGCACCCCAGGTGCGACCGGCACTGCGCGAGGTAGTGATGGTCGTAGCTGTTGACGAACTGCTGCGCTTCGTCGCACCAGATGACGTTGATCGCATCCGCCGGCCCCGCGTGCCGCCGCAGGTTGCGGCGCTGCGTCATGTATTTCCATGCCGCCGCGACGAACGAGCCGATGTCGCCCCATTCCGCCGGGGGCATGTTCACCAGCACCCACTTGCCGTCAAACATGTCGTCCGGTGACACGTTGGTCGCCGTGGACATCAGCTCCCGCACGATGCCGGTATTGAAGACGTGGAGGATGCCCATCACGCCGGTGGTGATCGACGAACGCGTCTTGTCGGCCATCGTGGGGATTTCCGCGAGCCAGTAATCCACGGCCTGCCCGAAATCCTGCTCTTCCATTGCCGATTTTTGCCGGGCAGCGGCGCGGCGGATCAGCTCGCAATGAAAATCCCTGCGCCAGTCCTCATCCTTCAACTGCTGCCCGTTTTGCGCGGCCCCGGTGATGAACTTCTGAATGTCGGGCGCATGCACCCGCCCGGTAGCGAGCTTCACGATTTCCACTGCGTTGTAGATCATCCTTTGCTGTTCCTTCTGCCAGAAGTCGGCGTTTTCCGAGGCGTTGGTGTCACTCGACCGCAGCGTCTCGCCGATGACCGTTATCGTCTTGGTGATTTCCCGCGTATGGCCGAACATGCGAAGCGCGTAGTCCAGGATGTTGAACCGGCGGTCCTTTTCCGGCCCGAAGACAATCAGGTCGTCCGCTCGCCCCGCCCGCTCGAAAATGCCGGTCCACATGGTCAGGTCTTCCGGCTTCGCCGAAAGAATCAGGCCACCACTATTGCCGAGGCGGACCAACGCACGCCCCAGCACCTTGCCGCTTGAACTCGTCTTGCCGGACCCGGAGCGCCCCAGGACGGCCACGCCGCCGTTAAGGACGTGGCGCACGGTGAGCGGATCGTGCTCAGTCCAGTTGAACAGCACCGCATCCAGCGGATCGCGGACGGCTTGTTTTCGTTTCGTAAAGAACATGACTTAACTCCCGGCTTTCGCTTTGCGAGCCATGACGGCCTGGAAGGTTTTGACATCGAGCGACTGGTCGCGAGCCTTTTTGGCTTCCTTCTGCGCCTCGCCCAGCGCGTCGATCAGGTCATCGAGTGAAAGCTGCTCACCGCTGACCGTGACATTGACCCCGGAAGACAGCGACAACTTGCACCGCGCCAGCCGCACGGCCTGCGCGCCGCCGCTGCGTTCCTTGCGGCCCTGCTGCTCAATCTCGTCGCGGCTGGCACCGTTGAGTTTCAGGGCGAGCAGGCGATGCTGTTCCTTGGCATCCGCCTTCGACATGGCGTAGCAATCGGAGATGCCGATACGGCCGGCGGCCAGCGCTTCCTGGACGGCCGCGATGCACTTCGACGGCGACAGCAGCCGCGTCACCATCGACGGATCGAACTTCAGGTGTTCGGCCAGGTCCTTGAGCTGCCAGGCCGGGTTCATGCACATGAGTTCGGAGCAGGCGAGCCACTTTTCATGGCCGGTCAGGTCGGCCCGGTGCAGGTTCTCCGTCAACTGGAGAATCCTGATTTGGCAATCGGATAATGGCTCTTCAGCGACGATGACCTGAAGCGAATCCAACCCCGCCAGCTTTGCCGCACGAAGACGGCGCTCGCCGGCGATCAGCGTTCCATCCGGCCTCGCAAGTACCGGCTGGAGTTGCTTGACCTTGAGCGATTCGCCCAGCGCCCGGAGTTCCGCGTCATCAAACGCCTTTCGCACCTGCGGATTCGCCTTGAACCACGACAGCGGCTTGCTTGCAAGTTGTGGCATTTCGGCCTCCTGAATAGAATTTCCTGTGACCGAGAAAATCCTAGAGGGAGGCCCGGAGCGTCTCACGGTGCGTTTAGGGAGCGTTTGGGAAATCTGTTCGGAGACAGACTTGTCATGAGCGGTGCCAACCACGGGGCGTACAGAATCAACAGGGCCGAAGTCCAAAAGCTCCGGTCCGCTCGCCCAATCTCTGACAAACTGCTGGCCTCAAAGGTCAACGTCCACATCAAGACCCTGCGGAAATGGCTCAATCGCGGGGAGGCCGCGTATTTTGACAATATCCGTGCGCTCGCGCAGGCGCTTGGGCTTGGCGACGACTATCACTCGCTGATCGACGCGGATTCACCCGAATGCCGTTCAGCGACTGACCTGCCGGCGGAATTGCCCTCCGCACATCCACGTAACGGCTCAGTCGCTTCGCTGCCTGCCGGCACGGTTTCGCTCCCGCCTGGCCTTTGTGAACTGCGGGCGGTCGCCAGCAACGAATGGGCGACGATGCGCAACTTCGTCCTGAACTTGCAGATCAAAGGGCTGATTTCTTCGCGCGAGCACCTCGTCTTGCTGGAATCCATACAAGACTTGGTTGCAAATGAACTCAAGAAAGCCGGGATCGCAGTGACATCCATGAAAGGTTCGTTGCGGGTATTGAGCTACACTGCATGCGGCACCCACCGGGTCTTGCTCTATCTCGGTGGTGCCGGCAATGACGACACCATCGACCCGTGGTGGC
>DASXPC010000351.1:0-32877 GCA_036493815.1 Fimbriiglobus sp.
GGCGAAAGTGGAAGCCCCGTTTTTCGCCAAGTATTTGAAGGATAAAGGGGAGGCGCCGCCGGAGGCGACGATGTTCCAGACCGGGCTGAACCAGTGGAAGAAATACGACTCTTGGCCGCCGAAGGAGATGGTGAGAAAGACGTTGTATTTCCAGGCGAACGGGAAGCTGGGGTTGGAACCTGCGGCCGCGGACGGAAAGGACGAATACATCTCCGATCCGGCAAACCCGGTACCGTATCGCCACCGTCCGATTAATCCGACCTATCAGGGGCCGGGCTGGACGACGTGGATGCTCGAAGACCAGCGGTTCGTCCACAAACGACCAGACACGCTTTCTTACGAGAGCGAACCGTTGACGGAAGACCTCGTCGTCGCCGGATCGATGACGGTGAAAATCTTCGGTTCGACCACGGGGACCGACTGTGACTGGATCGCCAAACTGATCGACATTTATCCGGAGACCGCGCCGTCAACCGATCGCAACGTCGTCATGGGCGGCTACCAGCTCATGATCAGCGGCGACCCGGTGCGGGCGCGGTTCCGCAAGAGTTACGAAAAGCCGGAGCCGGTCACGCCAGGGGCGGTCGAAGAATACTCCGTCGATTTGCATTGGGGCCACCACCGGTTCAAGAAAGGGCACAGGGTCATGGTGCAGATCCAGAGCACGTGGTTCCCGGTGATCGACAGGAACCCGCAGAAGTACGTGCCGAATATATACGAGGCGAAGGATTCGGACTTCCAGAAGGCGACGATGGACGTGCATCGCGGCCCGAAGTACCCGTCGGGTGTAATTCTGGACACGCTACCGGAGACGAAGTGATCGGGTGTCTATATAATATGAACGGCCGTAGTTTACTGGCATTTCATACCGTAACGGGGGATCGTCATGACCGCGAAAGACTGCTGCCGGTTTCTGTTGGAAGAGAACCGCAAGTACGTGGGGAAGTATCTGTCCGACCTGTCGGACGCCGACCTGCTGGTCCGGCCCGTGCCGGGGGCGAACCACATCGCCTGGCAGCTCGGGCACCTGATTCATTCCGAGGCGTCGTTTTTCCACGGCGGGTTTCCGGGCGTGAAGTCGCCGGCCCTGCCGGCCGGATTCGCCGAGCAGCACGACAAGGCCACCGCCGCCGTCGACCCGCCGAAAGGGTTTTTGAAGAAGGACGAATATCTGGCCTTGTTCAATCAGGTGCGGAGCGCGACGCTGGCGGCACTCGACGGCTTAACCGATGCCGATCTGGATAAACCGACCGGCTGGGGCGATTTCGCCCCGACGGTGGGCACGGCCTTTCTGATGGCGGCCGACCACGATTTCATGCACGCGGGCCAATTCACCGTGGTGCGGCGTAAACTCGGCAAGCCGGTGGTGTTTTAGACGCAGATTTCCAGCGTCAGGAAATTATCCGGTTCCGTCTGGTAGAGTTCCACCGCCCGACGGAGCGTTTTGATTCGGTCCGCATGCCAGGGGTTCTCCAGCGAGGGCATTGAATCCGCATAGGGAAACGTTTCGAGTAGGTCCTTGCGGAGGAGCATCGCCCGCACCTTGCGAATCCGTTCGTCCCCGACCTGCTCGCAGGTGAGGAACAGCGCGTACCGGACGATGGCCACTTTCTCCCCCGCGTCCCTCTTCACGTGGCCGGAAGCGAACTGCTCGGCCACCGCGTTCATCACGAAATTAAGGAGGAACCAACGGTCTTCTTTGGGAATGGGCAGGATCGGGTTTTCGGTCGTCGTCTGCCTGGAGGCGGCGGTGATCTTCTGCACGGCGACGCGGTTCAGAAAGACCTCTTCCAGCGACCGCTCCATGACCGTGCGAATTTTGAGAAAGCCGTCGGCGAAGATGTTCAGCGATACGATGACCCGGCCGAGGAATTCCTTGCGATGCCATTCCCGACCCGCCTTGTAGGAACCCCACCACCGACCGAGTAGGAACGACGCGAGCGTCGAGACGACGCCCACCACGCCCGTAATTACGAGTTTTTTCCACATTTCGGTGGCGACGTCCGGTTCGTCTGCGAATAGCAACACGGGTGACTCCTTGGCGTGTTTGCCGGTAGTTTAGTGGCGGGGGCTGTTATGCCGAGTGCGATCATTCCCGGGTTTTCGGTTCGCCGGAACGGCTTTCCATTTCCGAACTCATTTCCCGCCGGGATGCCGGTGGTGTCGATCCCGACGCCATTCGGAACGGCGAACTTCGGAAACGCGGGCGTCGGCCTCTGTGGCGGAATGATCTACACGGCCATCGACCTGTTTCTCTTCGGATTGCCCGTACCGCCCGAGCCGACCGAACCGGTCGTCCGATATATCAGCCATCGGTTACTCGACAGTTTCAACTTTCCGTTCGGGTGGATGAAGTACCTCGATTGGCAGGTCCGCCACGGGCATTCGACCCGACTCTTGCCCGGCATAACGGAACTCACGGCCCGGGACTGGCCGCGGATTAAGGCCGTACTCGACGCGGGACAACTTTGTCCGCTCGGGCTGGTGAAAATCCAGTCCTGGGACCCGTTTCAACTCGGGCACAACCACCAGGTGCTGGCATACGGCTATGAATACGACGACGCAACGAGTGACTTGACCGTGCAAATCTACGACCCGAATTTTCCCGCCGACCCGTGCGAACTGCGAACGAACCTCAACGAGCCGACCCGCCAGAGGCAGGTTCGACATTCGATCGAAGGGGAAACGGTTCGCGGGTTCTTCCCGACCGACTACCGCCGCCCGGCCGTGCCGCCTGTGTTCGATTGCCCTGCCTTCTAGAATTCCCGATATGACCACCGCGACCACTTCGCTGCCCACCGTCGGTCCAAAGATCGATTACGAACTCGTACTCGATTGCGTCCACTGCGGGTTGTGTACCGCGTCGTGCCCGACATACGTCGAAACGGGGAACGAGGCGGACAGCCCTCGCGGTAGAATTTACCTGATGCGGCAAGTGATGGACGGGGCGCTCGAACTCGACGCCTCGGTGAAAGGGCACCTCGATCTCTGCCTCGATTGCCGGGCGTGCGAGACGGCTTGCCCGTCCGGCGTGCAATACGGCCGGCTCATCGAACCGTTCCGCACGTTCATGGCCGGGAAGGAACCGGGCCGTCAACTCGAATCGTTGTCCGCCATTCAACGGTGGATGCTGCTTCACATTTTTCCGTCCCGCCTCCGTACCCGCCTCGCTCTGGCTCCCGCCCGATTCGCTCAGTGGACCGGGCTCGATTGGCTCGCGGGCAAGATTGGCGTCGACACCCTGCTGCCCGAAAAGCTTCGGGACATGAAGCGGATGCTGCCGCCCCTCGAACCGCACTACGGCACGCTGCCGCTCGTGCTCCCAGCTGAGGGGAAAACACGTGCCCGGGTCGCCCTCTTCCTCGGCTGCGTGGCGGACGCACTTTATCCGCAAACCAATCTTCATACGGCCCGGGTGCTGCAAAAAAACGGGTGCGAGGTCTGGATTCCGCGGACCCAGGGGTGCTGTGGGGCGTTGCACCATCACGCCGCGATGGAGGAGGAAGCCGTCGCGTTGGCCGATCGTAATCTCGACGTATTCGCAACCCTTCCGAACGGGTGGGAGAAACTCGACGCGATTGTCAACAACGCCGCCGGGTGCGGGGCCATGCTGAAAGAGTATCCGCACCTCGGGGCCAACCCCGCATATGGAGAGTTTGCAAAAAAGGTGAAGGACGTCTCCGAATTCCTCTACTACCTCGGCCCGGTGAAGCCGAAGCATGCGTTGAACGTTCGGGCGACGTATCACGACGCGTGCCACTTAAGGCACGCCCAGCAGATTCATAAGCAGCCGAGGGCTTTGCTGGAGATGATCCCCGGTTTGGAACTGATTCCGCTGGCGGAAAGCGAACTGTGTTGCGGGGCGGCGGGGAGTTACAACCTGACACAGCCGGCAATGGCGGGGCTGCTCGGCGACCGCAAAGCGGAAAACATCCGGGCGACGGGGGCCAGGGCTCTGTTCGCGGGAAATGTCGGCTGCCTGATGCAGATTGCCCGTCACATGAAAGCAGCGGCCCCCGATGTCTGGTGCGCCCACCCGATCGACGCCCTTTATGCCAGTTACACCGGCGAGATGCCGAAGGAACTCAATGCCGGTCGAGTTTGATGCCGAGGGCTTCCGGCGGGGGAAGAGTCACGGGTGGGTCCTGTATTGTGATACCCAAAGCGTTCGGTGGTGGAATATCGACGGGGGTTGGAGCCGGGATTGGGGTTGGTGCTCGCGCGTAGTTTGGGGTGGGCCGACGCGTAACGGGAGCGGGGGCATAGACCGGAATCGAAGGCATTCCCTGCGGTGGGAAACCGTCGAATGGCATCATCGAATACGGGATCGGCGAACCGCCGAACTGCGGGGGACAAACCCCCGAAGGGCCTCACCCGGCGCCGGACGAATGGGACGGCACGGATACGAGCCAGGCGGCACCGGCCGCCGCGATCATGAACCCCGCCACGGACGACTTCGTGGACATGTCCCGGCCTCCTGCCGAACGACCTGTCGGATTCTTACCCGAAGGAATGAGAAGAATGGAAGCCCAATCAAAACAGATTGAAGTACCAGATCGCCCCGCCGGCCAAAATGGCGATTCCGATCACCACCGGTAGCGGAAGGCCCCACATCGTCCGCGAGATGGCACTGCGGAGGATCGTATTCAAGATTCCCTTAAAAAATTTCTCTTCCCGCTGGTCCATGATTCGTCCCCCGATCTTGTGTCGCATCCTACCCCAGTGCGGCCGACAGGTTCGAGACCAAATCGCGGAGGTTGGTTAGGGCCGAGGTGCGACCCGATGGGGTCGAAGTCGGTTCCAACAGCTTCGTCAAGGCACTCCCCACAATCACGCCGTCCGCGATCTCTTTGAGTTCCCGCACGTGGTCCGGACGGCTCACGCCGAATCCGACACATAGTGGCAAATCGGTCAATTGGCGGAGACGGGCAATCTGACTTTTGAGTTCCATGGGCAATAGGTCCCGGGCTCCCGTAATTCCAACGGTGCTGACCACATAGACGAATCCGGTACAGGCCGCGACGACTTTTTCTGCCCTATGGGGGGACGTGGTGGGGGCGACGAGCAGCGTTAGCGCGACGCCGGCGTCTCCGGCGAGCTTGGCGAAATCCTCGGATTCTTCCACCGGCAGATCGGGAACAACCAATCCGGAAAGGCCCGCGGCCTTCGCCGAAGTGAGAAAGTTTGTCGGCCCCTGACGCCAGATCAGGGAATACGACACCATGCCGACGAGGGGAGTGGGTTCGGATCGTAGGGATTCGGATTTGAGAGCGTCGAACAGGTCGGCGAGTTTCAGATGGTGGTTCAAGGCCCGCGTATAACTCGCCTGGATGACCGGCCCGTCGGCTATGGGGTCGGAAAACGGGAAACCGACTTCGATCAAGGATGCCCCCGCCCGGGAGACGGCCTCAATGGCTTCCATGGTGAAAGGCAGGTCCGGATCGCCGGCCGGGATAAACGGAATGAAGGCTTTCTTGCCGGCTCGGCGCAGGTCGGAGAACAATTTGTCGATCGGGTTCATAGCGTGCGTTTTATCCACATTCCAAGGAACTCCCATAGGTCTTACGTCGCCTTCCAGGACCGGGGATTGAACGTCACGAGTGTGACACCGGGATCGGTATTGGCCGATTCGCCCGTCACGATCAGAATCCGTTCACCGGTCGATTCCTCGGGAACCACGTCGAATCCAATGACTCCCGCCATTCCGGCCGGCTTTCCGTCGTCGCCGACCCGTTCGACCGCGAAACCGTATCCCGTCGGTCGGAACAGCACGTGTCCCAAGCCGAGGCCGACAGGCACGCCACGGTCCCAGAGGCGGCGGACCTGGGCGTAAAACTCGAACTTGAGGCTCCGGACATCGTCCGGTTGGACGAAAGACCGGTTCATGAATCCAAGTCCATCGGTCACGAGTTGGACGAGTGGAGACTTGGATTTCATTGGCCGACCCGGTAGACGCCCGTAGGTTTCCTTCGCATTCTAGTCGGAAACGTACTCTCCCGAGGGTCCTGACATGCAACGTACCTTAATCCTTCTGAAACCGGACGCGGTTCAACGCAGACTGACCGGGGAAATCACGGGCCGGTTTGAACGGAAGGGGCTTCGACTTTGCGGCGTAAAACTGCTCCAACCCAGCCGTGAGCTGGCCGAGAAACATTACGCCGTACACAAAGGGAAACCGTTTTACGAGAGTCTGTTGGCCTTTCTGACGAGTGGGCCGACGGTGGCGATGGTGTGGGAAGGACGGGAAGCCGTCGTCTGTTGCCGCAACATTATGGGTCTGACCGATGGGTCTAAAGCCTCCCCGGGCACGGTTCGTGGAGATCTGGCGCTGAGCGTGCAAAACAATCTCGTTCACGGAAGCGATAGTGTCGAGAATGCGGCTTCGGAGATTGCCCTTTGGTTTCGTCCGGAAGAATTGGTGATGTATCCGATTTGTGATTCGGCTTGGGTCGGGTGAGGGATGTTTCAGTCTCTACTTCTCGCGCTTGCGGCCGGGGCGGGGGCCTGCATTGCCCTGCAGGCGGCCGCGAACGGTTCGCTCCGTTCGGCAGTCAAGTCGCCCGAGTGGGCCGCATACTTTTCGATCTGCGGCACCATCATTTGTGCCACTACCGCGATGATAATTCTGCGTCCTGTAGCTCCGGCCACTGCGGACGTGAAGCAGACCGTCTGGTGGCAATGGATCGGCGGCCCCCTCGGGGCCTTGATCGTTTTGGCCGGGGCGACCCTCACGCCAAAACTCGGGGCTGCAACGTTCGTCGCATTCGTCGTCGGTGGGCAACTCGTTTGTGCCGCTCTGATGGACCAATTTGGCCTCATGGGCTTGGCACAACGTAACTTGACCACCGGCCGAGCAATGGGGGCCGTGTTCGTCATCTTCGGAGCATTACTAATCCGGTATTGGTGACTGAGCCTTAGACCGTGCCTATTCACATCGTTGTGAAGGCAGGAAAATCAGATCGATGATGCCGTCGGCTGAGATTTATTCAATGGGATCCGGCTAATCCTTACTCGATTACGCCGATTAAACATTTGATTCAGTAGTGGAGAGGGGTGCATGGCCTATCCGGATCTTTGAAATCGGTCCGAATCTCACCCCTCTCACAACTGTTTTTTACTTACCGACGAGTGATAAGGCACCCAAAAACTTCCGTCGACGAACGAAGGTCATGACCCCGACTGCAGCGAACAATAAGCCTGTCGGTTCGGGCACCACAATTAATTGGAGCGTTGCGGTCGTCAACGGATCGAGTGTCTGGCCATTTGCGAATAGTGTAACGTCCCCGGAATTTCCAGGGAACGGGTCGGCGGCAGTCACGTTGAAGGTGCCTGCCGAAACTCCTTGGAGGGTGACCGTTCCGAGCAGTACTCTGCCACTCGCGTCCGGTAGCCGACCGGCACTAGCGTTTAAAACATTAAGATTTATAGATGTTGGTGGGTTGGAACTATTGGTGTCCCCAAATTCCCATTTTCCGGTTCCTGTGTCGGGAGAACCGGCCGTAACATTGGCGCTACCTGTCACACCTGTTACTTTCACCGATGCCGATCCTAGTCCTCCCTGACTGTTGAACACAGATGCGCCACTGGAAAGGTCCTGAACATACACTCGCAACGTGACAGTTCCGTTCAGGGCATTAACGTTGGCCGACGTGATCGGGTTACCGCTCGAGTCCCCCCAGGCATATTGGAGCTGGGCAGGCGCGGTCGCCGGGATCACCGCAAGTGCAACACACACGAGTGCAAATCGAAAGAACTTCATAGCAAAAGCCTCGTTATATTTTGGTGCCATTTCGGGAGCGGAACTGGAAGAAGTCCGTGCCATTTACCACGCCATCCCCGTCGAAATCAAACATGGACTGGAAACCGCCTTGGCCGGTACTCGTACCCAACGACGGGCGGAGTTGGAACAAATCGGACCCGTTCACAACTCCGTCTCCCGTAGCGTCTCCGAACAGGCGGAAGAAGTTGTCGGATCGATTCGCGGACATCACCAATCCTCCGGCCCGGTGGGTCACGGCGGCCGCATTTGTCGACAGCCGCCATTCGCCATCGGCCACAGACCCCGCCGGGAAACTGATGGTGGCCACCGTGCGCCCGTCGACGTCCGCCGTCGTCCAAACTATTGATAAAGCCGTGCCACCGGCTTGCGGAAGAACGGTGAATGCATTGGCGCCCAGGTTCACGTACGTATTAAATGCGACGGTTAATGTATTGACTATGGACCGTTGGCTGGACCCGTCATTTACTACCGTGCTATCAACTGTCGGCGTCGACTTGACATTTCCGCGAACGAGCAAGTCGTCGGCCGAGGTCCCCATGCCGATGCCGGTCGCCTGATAGCTGCCGGAACCGTACGTGTAGACGCGGAAGGTAATAGTACCGGTTGTATTTTGCAGACTCGATATTGACGACAACGGTACCGTAAGGCCGGCGTCCGTATTCAATTTACCGGTGTACGATAAATTCGAATACGATTGGCCGTTCGTACTGTACTGAACCGCAACCTGATTGTTAGCGTTTCCACCGTCCGAGAACCAGACTTGGAGTTGAATCGCATTAAGCCCGACCCATACGCCATTTGCAGTCGTGACGGAGAATTGGTAGTATTGGTTGCGGGTAATGGCGTCAGTCAGAGACGTGGCCCACACTTCGCCGACCGCCCCGCTGCTGAACCTGTCCGGGAAATATTGGGTTACCCAATCGGAGCTGGCATACAAACCAGGACCGCGGGAAAGTGGGCTAACGGTCAACCCGGAAGCATGCCCGTTCGCCGCAACCGTTGCGGGTGCCGTCGCGCCGCCGTTTACCAGTCCCGTGAATTCCCAACGAGCCAACCCGCCGGTTTGCCCTTCGATCAGGATGTTGACGCCACTTGGTGCGGACGGAAGACTTTCGGTCCCATTGGCCCCGTATGAACTGGCGGCGAAATAATAAGTGGTGTCGTTGACCAAGCCGCTGATCGTTCGACTGGTACTCCCGCCGACGTCCACTCGATTCGTGAGTTGACCGGGGGAGGTGCCGTACAAAAGGACGTATCCCGTCGCTCCGGAGACCGACGACCAACTCACGGTAGCCGAGTCGTTTCGCGACGATGCCCCGGAAAGGACGGGGGAAGCCGGAGCCCCTTGTTCATACACGGCGATGGAAGACACGGTAAAGCCACCGGCCGTCGAACGGACTTTAATGGTATGAATTCCGCGGGACAAGAACGCCGAACCGTTCAGAACACCCCCGCTCGCACCGGACGCGACGGAAACCTCGTCGAGTAGAACGACCAGCGACCCGCCGGACATAGACGTCGTCTGCAACGTGTACGTTCCGGACCGGGTCACGGTCACGTTCCATGTAAGCCATCCACCGACGGAATTGATCGATCCGTTGTTTGTATCGGCCATATCGCCCAGCGTAAGATTCGCTCGTGAGAGAGTGGCCGGTACTGCGGTTCCGTTCGTCGGGTCTGCTCCCAACCGGTCGGACCGTTGAACAATACCCTGGACGATCGGGTAGCTCGACGAATTCAGTAACCCCTGTTGGGCGTAGTAGTCATCCCAACCCGGGATTTGAGAGTACGTGCCGAAGACGTTAACGTCGCCGCCAGCTTCATCGAAATAGTCCATAAAAGTGGCTTGGGCGGTGGCCGTACGGGCATCGCCATATTTGGCGTAAAGTTGCACGTAAGATCCGCCGTCGTCACCACCCAGTGACCAACCACCTTCGTAAGCCAGATACTTTAATCCGTAGGCCGCCGACCAACTCTCGGCCGTGTCTATTGTGTTGCGCAGGTTCAATCCGGCGGGTTGGCCCGCGGCTTCTCCGCCACCGGGAATACCTCCGGCAAAAATCGCATCGACACTCGTCACATACACGTCTTCGATAAAAGCCGTTTGGTTCGCGTCGGACGTGCCTACCAATGTAATTGTGTGAGTTGATCCGGCGGTCAAACCTACACTCTTCGTGTAGTAGAACTGCGAATCGGTCCACGAAACGTTACGGGCCGACCAGGTGCTGATACTATCGTAGTCGGGAGGCGTATATCCGTTGGCTTGACTATACGTCGATGCCGTCAGGTCGATCTGATTCGGCGTCCCGTAGTCCAAATAGACACGAAGTGTTTGGGTATCGGCCGCACCAGCACCGGTTTTCTTCCGGTTGAGTGCCTTGAAGGAAACGGCATATTGATTCGACGTTTGTGCGGTGGGAACCGTGAAGGAAGTCGTGATCCTTCCGCTACCCGTGATATAGCCTTCCTGGCTACCGTCGAACGGGGCCGGAATGTCGTCGCCGGAACCGGCGTCCTTGGCGATGCCAGCCGTACCGGAAAACGTCCAACCGGTCCCGCCCGGGTTTTGATTGTAGCCGGCCGACACCGTTGTCGCATCGAACCCGCTGTTCGTCAACAATGCGGTCAGTCCGTTCGAATTGTTTGCCCCGTAATACGTGGCACCTCCGCCTCCCCACAGGTAATAATTGACCGGATGAGCGGGGCCGGTATATGTACTCGCCGGGTCGGTTTTGTTGAAATAATGATCGGCCCAGGTCAAGCCTTTTCGAGCCGTATCGTTGGTGTTGTCATATTGCCATTCGTAGAGGGGACGGATCCGCGCGTCGGACGTACCGGAGCCGGGCATGGCGGCATCGCCAAAAACGCTGCGGAAAATATTACTGATCTGAACGTCGCGAAGTACTATGTAGCGATATCGCCACTGCTCCATATTCGTGTAGTTACCGCTGCCGTCCTTCGCGACGCTCAAACTGTCATAGTTGATGGCTTGGAAATCCGGACTGTTTGTGGCGATAAGATTTGCTACTTGCGCGTTCACATTGTTATAGTCGTTGTAAAATATTCCGGACCAGTTCCAAAGCTCGTTCTCAATCTCGAAATAGACTTTCAAATTGGGATTGAGGGGGGGGTATACCGGGTTGGCGGTCGGGGCCGTATAAGGGTTGACGCCGTCGCTGCCGTACTTCAAAAGGTTAGCTAATTTATAGATGTAACTGTTGACATCGGTGCTGGTACGCCCCGTGGCCAGGGTGGGAATGCTGATCATGAGGTCGGTGCCGGTTTCGTTGGCGAGCATGACCTTGTACTCCCACGACCAACCGTTGTCGGCTGTCGGAGCCGAGTCCCACGGCAGTGGGTAAATACCGACGGTTTGAGTTCCCCCCGACTGGTTAAAATAACCGGGCAACGTACGGTCCGACCAGTTTTGTTGCTGGTTGGCGACGTATTGGAAACGGACGACCGTATAGTTTCTGGCATAATCCTTTTCCGCGGTGGTGAATAGCGTGCCCGGTGCATAATACGTGGTTGCATCTGGGGCGGTCGGCCGCAGTAACTTCAGATTTGTAAACCCGCGCGGACCCCCGGCTACGCCCGTGCGAGTGGTGTTCGAAAAACTGATCGTCGATGCGTTGGCACCGTTATCTCTGGTAGTGAAGGAACCCGTTGTAGTATTCGTACTGGAGTTGTAATTGTACGTCAGAGAATTAGGTGCAATATTACCATTCAGATAAACGGTTGCTTTTCCGTTGAATGAAAACTGGATCTGTCCCCGCATCAGCGGGTCCAATCCTAAACCATGATTTAATGACTCTTGGAAGTAGTAACCTGCGTCCGCCATCGGCCAGCCGTTGGCGTCCAGTGGGGGCGAACCGTCCCAGGAATTCCGCGCCCCCTTGACAATATCCACGAACGCCGTCGTGCCATCCGGGTTGTTGTAGCCGGATTGGTCGATCGGGTCGATCACTTCCTGAGGTGTTGACGGGCTGGACCATAGCAGTTGAACCGACGCGGTGCCGGTTAGTTCCTGGTATGAGACCCGAACATCATAGACTTGACCGGCTTGAAAAGCATATGTTCCGGAAAACAACTTGGAAACCGTCGCCTGGTTGACAACCGTCGTCCACGTGGCGGATCCGGACGGCTTGATTTCCAGTTTGAACGTGTCGTCGGCATTCCCGGAAAAGGAGTACGTCTCGCTGAATTTCGGAATTAACTGTCCGGTCCAGCGTATCGAATAGTTGTCGGTACCAACGTCGTTGAAACCGGGGCTGATTGAACCTCCCGGTTTGATGGTTGTGCCCCAGTCGAAATCGAGTCGGAGATCCCGACGGCTAAAGGCGGCAGTCGTAAAATTCGGGTCGGAGTAATAAATTCCGTCCAGGCCATGATTTGTAAAACCACCTCCAACGCCAGGGATATCACGAGCTTCCAAAAGTTGGGATTCGAGTTGCGCTCGAGAGATCGATTTGGCACGTCGGGAGGGCGATTTCAAATTTCGAGCCGTGAAAAGGGAAGAAATCATGTTGTCGGTTCCCGTGTGCGGGCGAAATATTCGGCACAGACTACCTAGCATCACGATGAATGTCGAAGCATTTAGTTCCTCAAAATGGTGTCGGAAAATCCGTTTCCACTGTCGAATTACTAGGCAGTGACGGTTGAAAATTATTGACCGAGAATATTATTATTGTCACACGGTAACAAATTCGCCCATTCTTGAGACTGGGCCAATTACTCGTCTGAGCGGAACTATTTTGTTGGTCAAATTCGTCTCACGGTTGAAGTGTTTAAACGCGTTTTTCTTCGCCCTCTGGAGTCGTCGCATACACAGTTGACCTGACAGCGACAACTCGGATTTTCCAGCATCGAATAAGCAAGAAATATGGCGACAAGATAGAATTGATGCGACACAATAAATTGTTTTTGAATAGCGATGTCCAACGGTTGATAAATGGTTTTTTGCTGTGAAGATTTGAGTCTGTCAAATCATTTCTTCAAACCCGTTTCCGTTCCCATTCCCATTCGATTTTCCCGGTTTGTTCTTTGCTTTCTCGTGTGGCCGTTATTGCCTCGAGTTAAAAGACTCGCCCGCCGGACTTTTCGGTTTCCAACTCCCGCGATTGAAATTGAAATGACACAAATAATCTTGTTACCCTTCGTTTACCGTGGCTTGCAATGAATCCTTCACATGGCGAACTCGTTCAATCCCCTGCCAGGACCACCCAAGAGGAAGCGAAGGTGGTTTCGTAGAATTTTGGCTATCTTCTTGGTGTTTTCCATGTTGGTCTGGTTCGCCCCGACCATTATCGCCCGGACGGAACTCCGCAACCGCTTTCTTGCGTCCGCCCTGCAGGACCTGAACGGCACACTCACGGCCGACGACGCTTCGTTCGGCTGGTTCAGTCATGTGGAGCTTCGGGGTATTCTCCTGAAAGATAAAGATGGGAAAGAGGTGGGCCGGGCCGAAGCGATAACGGCGACCGAGCGAACGCTTCTGGATTTACTCATTGACGCGAAGTCGATCGGCAACATTCGGGTGACGAAACCGGTGATCGATCTCGTCTGCGGCTCTGATGCGACGAACGTCGAAGGTGTATTCGCCCGGTATTTCGCTCCGTCGCCGTCGCCAAGTCCGAATCGCATATCCATGAAATTGCAGATTCTCGACGGCACTTTAATCGTACAGAATCCTGACGGGTCCGTTTTGCGAACTTTGCCCGACGTCGCAGGGGAAATCGACATCCCCGCGGCTCGGACCGACCCGGTCAAGGTTACCGCCAAATCGGCACCGCAAACTCCGGAAGAACTTGCATTTAATGCCGACTTCGGCGAAAGTAACATGGTGATTATTGTCGGCAAGCGGATTCCGCTCGACGCGGTTGGTTTGTTCGTCAAGTGGTTCGAATCGACGACCGCCTTAAATGGCACACTTTCCACCGATCTGACCGTTGCGTGGTCGAAGGGCTCTTTTTCGGTGAACGGCACTTCCACGGCAACGAATTTCGAACTCGCCGGTCGGTGGTTCGGTAAAGACAGGCTTCGTTTTGACAAAATTGAACTACCCGCCAAGTTCACCGTGACCGGAAATACGTTTGCCGCCGACGGACTGCGGCTCGCGTGCGATGCGGGGTCCGTGTCGCTGAACGGTTCGATTGATTGGACGAACGCCGCCGTTGCCCGGAATCCGGGCATCAAGGTCTACGCGGATTTGAACCTGACGAAACTTGCGACGGTATTGCCGCACCTATTTCGCCTGCGTCCGGGCACGGAACTGAGTGGGGGACAGTTGAAAATTTCGATCGGCGGATCGGCCGGTACCGCCGGGACTGTCTGGTCCGGTGAACTTTCCACATCGTCCATACGCGCCGTCCGCGACGGCAAGCCTGTCACGTGGGACCAGCCTTTGCGAGCCGGGTTCGCGGCCCGGCTCGGAGCGGACGATTGGCCCGTGTTCGACAAGCTCGAAATTCAATCCGATTTCATCGGGCTTGCCGCCCGTGGGTCGGCCGGGTCGTTCGTTTCCGCCGCGACCATCGATATGAGTAAACTCGCCGCCCGGATCCGCGAGTTCGTCGACCTCGACGGACTCCGACTGGAAGGCTTGGCCGAGGTGAAGTTGAACTCGAAGTCAGCGCCAGGAGGCGGGTTCGTAGTCGACGCGAAAGCGACCCTGTCAAACTTTGCTTTGGCGGGCGCCGATGGAGTCGGCCTTCACGAGCCTGAACTCGACCTCACACTTGTCGCACGGGTAAAGCGTGCTTCGGGTCGGGTTGGGATCGATTCGGGCAAGCTCACTATCATCGCAAAAGGGGATTCGGCCGAGGTGTCGCTGACTGAGCCGATCGGGGATATCACGAAGCTCTCATCGGGTCGGGTGACTGTCGCCGCCGCTGGAGACCTTACCCACTGGCAGGACCGACTCCGCCCCATCATTGCTCTTTCGCAAGATCTCGCTACGAGTGGGAAGGGCAAACTCACAGGCAGCATGGCCTTCCAGAGAGGCAAACTCGGCTTTGATGGGATGTTGAATCTGGAGAAATTCGTCGTCGGCCCACCCGCGAAACCGACCTGGGTCGAACCGACCCTGAGTCTTGCGGCGAAGGGCGAACTGGACGTTCCCGGCGACTCGGTCCGATTCGACCAGTTGAAGATTGAACGGGACGGCCTTTCAGCCGAAGCTAAAGGAACCGTAATTGACATGTCGCGGACACAAGATGTCCAGTTCGACGGCACCATCGCCTACGATCTTGCGAAGCTCGAACCCAAGCTGCGGGAGTTTCTCGGCAAAGGTGCGACGGTGACCGGATCGGACTCCCGCCCGTTTCAGCTCGCCGGAAAACTCAACGGGCCCGGCGCGACTCTGAATGTGGGGACCCGCGCCGATCGGAGAGATCCAATCGCGTCGCTGACCGGGTCGGCCGTCGTGGGTTGGCGGAGCCTCAAGGCCTACGGGTTCGACGTCGGTCCGGCCGACTTGCACGCGACGCTCGCTTCGAGTGTCGTGACGGTTTCACTCGTTGCCGCCAACTTCGGCGGAGGACAGGTTCACGTCACTCCCCGACTGACACTCCGCCCGGACGCTTATGAGTTGAGCATTGCGAAGGGAAAAGTCATCGATCGCGCGAAGCTCACGCCCGCAATTTGTGCCGACGCACTCGGCTACGTCCTGCCCGCCATTGCCAACGCGGCCAAAGCCGAGGGGTTGGTTTCCTTCGACTTGACCGAATGCCGCGTCCCATTGGACGATCCGACAAAGGCCGCCATGAAAGGCACATTGACGTTGCACGAAGTTAAGGTCGGTCCAGGGCCTGTCGCGAAGGAAATTGCCGGTCTGCTCGGGGCGACCGACGTCACCCTTACACTTGCCAACGAGCAACCGGTTGGCGTGCACATCGAGGGGGGCCGGGTCTATCACGATAACCTGTCCATCGACGTTCGAGGTTACGCTGTGAAGACCAATGGGTCTGTCGGGTTTGACGGCACGCTGAACTTGGTGGTCGATCTTCCACTTCCATCGAAACTGATAGACTCGGCCATCGGTAACCGTCCGATTCTCAAGGACGCGCTGGCCAAGAAGAGAATCCGCGTGACGCTCGGCGGGACGCTCGCCCAACCCCGGGTCGATCAGAAGGCCTTCCAGGCCTCCGTACAAACGTTGATCCGGGATGCGGTGAAGACTGCTGCCGACGAGGCACTGAAGAAGGGGTTAAAGAACCTCTTCCCGTTTAAAAAGTGAACCCGGTTCATGAATGCCAACTCGCTTCCTCATTCCTAATCCCCGATTGGAAAGCTCACACGGCTTATCGCGGATCAGTTGCCGTCTTACTTGCCCACCCCGCCGCCCTCCGCCGTGCGTTTCCGCCAGGCCCAACGAAACAGGTTCCGTGCGTCGACGTACCGGCCGTCGTTCGACGTACTGCCCAGTACGACCACGATGAGGCGATCCATCCCGTGCGTTCCACTGGCGACCAGACACGACCCGGCCGGGGTCGTCGTTCCGGTTTTCACTCCGTCATACCCCTCCATACTCAACAGCTTGTTGGTAGTTTCCCACGTCACTCGACGCGTCGTTCCGTCCTGCCCCTTCACCTCAGCCGTGTGCCGGCGCGTGCCGGTGTAGTCCCGGAAACGTTCCATCTTCTGTGCCGTCCATGTGAGTGCCGCGAGGTCTCGAGCACTCGCCAGATTTTTCCCGAGTCCGTTCGGGTCAACGAACGTCATTTCCTTCAATTTCAAACTGGCCGCCCGGCGGTTCATCTCGGTGACGAACCGCTTGACCGGATCGTCTTCGGTTTTATCTCCGGCCGGGAACCGGGGGCCAAAATGCTCGGCGAAGGCGACTGCGGCGTCATTCCCAGACGGCAGCAACATGCCGAAAAGGAGTTCCCGAACCGAAAGCCGTTCCCCGACTCGAAGTTTGCAAGAACTTCCCCGCGTATTTGCCGCCCGTTCCGAAAAGACGACAACCTCGTCCAACACTTTTTCATCCTCTTCAGCCAATTTCAGAATGATCATGGCGGTCATGATCTTGGTGGTGCTTGCCATCGGCCGGGATTCCCCTTCTTGAAGCCCCCAAAGCACTTTCCCCGTCTTCCCATCCGCCACGGCCCAGGCCTTGGCGGTGACGAGCGGCGGACCGTCGAGGCGTTCGGCCGGAGCTTTGGGCGGTAACGGTTTCGCTGCCGCGGATTGGGATTGGGCCGGAACCGCGAAAATGCCGGCGAGGGCACCCGCTGCGAGCACGCGTAGAAACATGAATGCCTCCGAACGGTTAACTGAGGTGAACCGACCACCCGTGAGTGGAATTGTCTGCCAATTCATTCGAGAAATCCATGACCAGAACAACCACTTCCAAGTCTTTCGCCGGGGGAGACGGCGAAAAGAAAAGACAAATCCTCGACGCGTTGTGGGGCAGTCGGGAGAATGAACGAATGAAAATCGCCCCGTCAATTCTCGAGTGCATTGGTCACACGCCCATGGTGCAACTCGTCCGGGTCGCGGCAAATTTTCCGGTGCCCGTGTTCGGGAAGTGCGAGTTTTTCAACCCCGGCGGGAGCGTGAAAGACCGCATTGCTTTGGCCATTGTCGATGCCGCCGAGCGGAATGGGTTGCTTTCTCCGGGGATGACGATGGTCGAGGCAACGGCCGGGAATACAGGAGTCGGGCTGGCCCTGGTGGCGGCTGCCCGAGGGTATCGGCTCGTCTGCGTGATGCCCGAAAAGATGTCATCCGACAAACGGGTTGCCCTTACAGCCGTTGGCGCCGAAGTGGTTGTCGTGCCGAATGCACCGCTTTCGTCGCCCGACAACTTCCAGGCCGTTGCCCGGCGCCTGGCCTCGGAACGGGGCTGGTTTCTGACCGACCAGTTCGTCAACCTTGCCAATCCGCAGATCCACGAGGCGACGACCGGTCCCGAGATTCTGGATCAGTGTGGCGGACGAGTCGGTGCGTTCGTTTGCGGGATCGGCACCGGGGGAACGATCACAGGGGTCGGGCGGTTCCTCAAGGCAAAACATCCCGAGGTCCGGGTCGTTCTGGCCGACCCCGTCGGCTCCCGATTGGCCCATCTCGTGAACCCACTTTATCCCGATATTGATGCGGCCTATCAGGTCGAAGGGATCGGCGGCAGCAGGATGCCGGCCGCGTGTGACCCCGGGGTGATCGACTCGGCCGAGTGGGTGAGTGACGAGGAGTCGTTCGCCATGACCCGCCGACTGATTCGGGAAGAAGGGCTTCTCGTGGGCGGTTCGTCGGGGACGGTTGTCACAGCGGCATTACGTGTCGCAGCCCACGGATGCAACGGGCCGGTCGTCGCACTCCTGGCCGATTCCTGGGACCGCTATCTATCCCGGCCCTGGCTGCGAGCGGAAGTGCAATGACGGGAAATCGGTCGAACGGATTTCCGGTCTTCTCACGGCCGATTGAAAATGGGTTCGCGATGTGTCACGGCCCGCTTTTCCCCGATAACGTTACGATGCATTGGGCCGGCAAGTGGAGGCTCGCTTTCTCGGCCGTGACTGCGACATCGCCGACTTCCTTGAGATTCTCAGTCGCTGACGTGCGGTACTGTTTCAGCGTGGCGAGACCGACGAGATGGGAAAAAGTCAGATTCAATTCCTGCTCCCGATCGGACGGATTGAGGGCAACGACGGTTACGTCGCCGGTCTTCGGATGATGAAACGCACCGACCTGAACAGTGGCGAATCCGGGCTCGGCGTCGATTCGTTGGGCCCCGGGGCGTACGAATTTGAAGTAGTGCATCGCGGTGTAGGTCTTCGGCGTAAACCCAGCGGTGGTCATCAGCGCGTGCTCGCTTTTGGTCCTCTCGGTTATCTGCCAGGGGACGAACGCCGAGCAATTCCCGGCCACCAGTGCGTTGTGTAACGCGTTACCGACGCCCTTGCGAATCGGATCGGGCCAGTTGTGCCCGCCGGTGCCGCCTTCGGTGATCCAGAATGGTTTGCCCGTATCTTTGATCAGATTCCAGAACTGCCGGGACGAATTGGCGGACAATTCCGCCTTCACACCGTCTTCGTATCCGTGCGTGGCAAATGCGCCGAGGGCGGCAAGGGTGGTCGGGTCGGCCCGGAGCATTTTCACATAGGAACCAGTTCCGCCTTCATATAGATGGGACGTCATGGTCTCCGGTCCAAACACTTTGACGCTACCGTATCCTTCGTCAGTCAGGAGTTTACGCAATTGCACCATGATGGCGGCGAAGTCTTTCCCGTCCCAGACACAGCTCTCGAACGACTGGGTGAATTGCACCTCGTTACCGGGGCTGACGGCATAAAAAGGCGCCCCCATCTTGTCGTGCAGTTTGACGTACTCCACAACCCATTTGCAAAAGTGCGGGAAGTACTTCGGGTCGACCCGATTCGTGATGCCGCCGTATCCGCCCGCCCGGATCGCCCCGGCCTTCTTGTCGGTAATCGATTTGTTCATTTTCATCCAGGCGGGCGGACTCCAGACGGTGCCGAGGATTTTGACATTCGGATCGAGCTTGCGAATCCCTTTGCCGAAGTCGAGAAAGATCTGGGCTCGACCGTCGTCGGCGGCGAGATTGAAATCCTGATACCGAATCTTCTTCCAGTCTTCGGTCGGTTTCTCGAAAGTCGGCCCCCACATGTTCACCCGCAGCATCGAACAGCCGACACTTTCGACATAAGTCTTCTGGAAGGCTTCGGTGCGGTAGAGGTCGCGGTAACGTTTCTCCCAGCCGATGAGACAGGTGCCGAACCCCTCGATCGTCTGGTGGGTTTTGGCTCCATCCACGACGACGTCCACGGCCTTTGCGGTGGAGACACGCACGACCAGCGTCAGAATCGCGACGAGAACCAGTAAGGGAACGAAGAGCAACTTTTTCACGGGCGACTCCGATTGGGCCGAATACTCATTCCGATCAGATTAGCCGATTTGCCAAAACGGAATAGAGCCGCGTATTGTTTGACGGTAGCCATGCTCGATCGGAAAGAGACAACAAATGCGAGAGGATCCAACTGCCCGATTTTATTCTCCCGGCTGCTCGTACCGACGATGCGACAATCTGTTGACACAAATCATATCGGCGATCACCCGTGCGAGATGACCGCCTTTCAAGTCACTGCAATCGAATGCCGTGCCGAACCTTACGGACCAGCAATTTCAGCAGGCATTCCTCTCCCGTGACCAATTCCACCTGACCGGCCATGCCGAGTTTGATTTGGCCCATCCCTTGGCCGCGGCCGACTGTATCGCCGTTTACCGTCGCACGGACCAGATAAACCGCACCGGCGTGTCCTTCACTCACGGTCGAATCCGGGGAGATGAAGTCCACGGTGCCACCGAGCGTACCATATTTCTGATAGTCGAACGCTTCGAGTTTGATCGTCACGGGCATGCCGGGTTTCACTTTCTCGATCTCTTCGCTGCCGACGGCGAATTCGATGCGGAAGCCGCGCTGCTCGGCGATTTCCGCAATGGGACGGCCCGGTTCGAGAACCTCGCCGACTTTGACTTCCGGCGAGGTGACGACGCCGCTCATCGGCGCCCGGAGTTCGGCCTGCTTCAGATCCAGTTCGAGATTGGCAAGTTCAATGCGGGCCGATTCCACCTCGGCTTTCTTGAACGACCACTTGATCCGCGACTCCTGACTCCGAATCGAGTTGTCCTCTTCGGCCAGTTGCCGGGCCTTGCACAACACGTCCACTTTCCCTTCCTCGATGGGGACATTATTTTTTTTCAGTTTTTCTTCGAGTTCCCTGCGTTTTGCCGTCGCCTTCTGCACTTCGTCCGGTGATACGGCGTGAATTTTGGCCAGGCGTTCGAGCGACGCTTCATCGCGTACGGCATCCGCCAGGTCGGCTTCGATAAGCCGTCGGTCGGCATCCTGACGGCCCTTGCCGTTTTTCACTTCCTCCCGGGCCTGGGCTATCTCGGCGTCGAGCTTGGCCAGGGCCGCATCGGCCTGACGCTGCTGCAAATCCGCGAGACGGCTGCTCTTCTTCAACTCCTCCTCACTGCCCTGAATCACCCGTCGCTTCCGAGCGATATCGTTCCGCAGTTTCTCAGTATCCAGGCGGAGGAGCAAGTCACCTTCCCGCACGAATTGGCCCTGATAGAAATGAACCTCCGCCACTTTGCCGAGGAGTCCGTCGGCGCGGGCCAGACCTATCTTTTGTGGCGTGGACACCGGACGAACCCGCCCGGCGGCCGTCACCACAAGGTTGACTCGCGTGAAACCCGCCCACGTGACCGCGGTCGCAATCAGGCCGACGAGTAGCAGTACGCCCAGATGAACGAAACGTGGCGTACGAGATTGAATCGTCTGAAGAAACTGGTTGCATTCTTTCAGGTCGCGGATCGGATTCGTAAACATGGCTTGCTCCGGCTTGGACTAATGGGTTGGGGGACGGAGAGTCGTTTCGTTCGGGCAATGTCGGGGAGTACTGCGATCAGGAAGCGACCTCGGGCAGTTGCAACCGATAAACGCTTCGGCGGATGTCGGCGGCCTGGCCGATGCGGGGGCGGTTTGCCATCAGACCGCCGTCGGATTCGGTTTGCGCCTTGCATAGTTCGGCGTACCGGCCGTTCAGATTGAGCAACTCCCGGTGCGTACCGGATTCGGCCACCTGACCTTTGTGCAGAACGTAGATCAGGTCGGCCGAGCGGATCGTACTGAGTCGGTGGGCGACGAGGATGACGGTCTTGCCCGCCAGGGCCGTGCGTAGGTTTTCCTGGATGGCCCGTTCGGTCGCGGTGTCGAGGTGGCTGGTCGCCTCGTCGAAAATAAGGATGTCGGGTTGCCGGAGCAGGGCTCGCGCGATCGCCAGTCGCTGCCGTTGTCCGCCGGAAAGATTAGCCCCCCGTTCCCCGACGACCGTTTCGTAGCGTTCCGGGAGTGAGGTGATGAATTCCTCGAGGCCGGCGGCACGGGCCGCGGCGATCACTTCGGGAAGCCCGGCATTCGGCCGACCCAGGCCGATATTATCCCGGATCGTGCCGTTGAAAACAAAGGCATCCTGAGACACGAGGCCGATTCGGTTTCGCCAGGAATTCAGGTCGAATTCCCGCTGATCCACCCCGTCCGCCAGCACCCGGCCCGACGTCGGTGTATAGAACCCCATGAGTAGTTTCAGAAGCGTCGATTTACCCGAACCACTCTCGCCGACCACCGCCACGGTCTTCCCGGCGGGGATGTCGAGGTCGAGTTTGTCCAGCACCCGAGTCCGGCAGCCGTACTGGAACGAGACATCCCGGAGTTCGATCGCGTCCTTGACACCGGCGAATGCGAGCTTCTCGTTCGACCGCGGCTGTTCCAATTCCATATCCAGCACCTGATACAACCGGTCCACAGCGACGAGCGCGTCCTGAATCTGAAAGTTGACCGAAGCCAGGCGGACAAGCGGTTCCAGGAGATACCCGAGAAGCGTGTAGAAGAACATCAACTGGCCGATGGTCAGGGCCCCCGCGATGACGCGGTGGCCGCCGAACCAGAGAATGACGACACCCGCCAGTGCGGTGATGAAGAGCGACAGGCTGTTCATGCTCAGCCCCAGCTTTTCCAAGCCGAACTGCGACTGGACGAAGGTGACGAGTTTCTCTTCACTTTCTTCCGACCGCATCCGTTCGACGCCGAACGTCTTGATCGTCTCGACCGCCGTGGCGTCTTCGATCAAGTGCGAGGAGAGGACGGCGGCATTCTCCATGGCCGAGCGCGACCGGCGGTTGGCGGCGGGGTGGTGAAGCATAACCGCGGCCAGGAGAACCGGGACGAATGCCGTCGCCACGAGGGCGAGTTGAATGTCCTGCACCCACAGGACGGCGACCATGAATAAGACGATCACGCCGTCCACCACCGCGGTCGTCGCCGTGCCGCTGACGGCTTCCCGGACCTTTCCGGCGTCATGGACTCGTGAAATGATTTCGCCGACACGGCGCATTTCGAAGAAGTTCATCGGCAGGGCCAGGATGTGCCGCATATACCCCGAGATGAGGCCGAGATCGATTTTGCGTCCGATGTGAATCAGCAGCACCTGCCGCAAGATGCTGAAAAGAGTGCGGAAGAGGACGACCAGAACCATACCGATGCCGAGGGCGTTGAGCAGCCGCGTCTCACCCCGGACGAGCACGGAGTCGACCAGGTGTTGCACGAAATACGAAGTGGACAAGCCCAGGACGGTCATCAGGATGGCACAAAATACCGCTTCGACCAGGACGCCGAGGTGACAGGTGAGAAGGCCCAGGAGCCGCCGCCACGGGGACATTGGTTCGGCCCCGATCCGCTTGGGGCCGGCACGATCCGGCGTCAGAAGAATCAGGTAGCCGGTCCACGTGGATTTGAATTCTTCGGCCGATAACTTCACGACCCCGCGGGCCGGGTCGGCGACGATCACCGAGTTCTTGTGGACCCGGTGCAGGACGACGAAGTGGCCCAGTCCTTCTTTGGTCTTCACGTGGGCGACGGCCGGCAGCGGGGCCTTCGGAAGAACCTCGAACGTGCCTTTGACCGCCTTGGCCATGAACCCCAACCGCTCGGCGGCCTGAGTCATCCCGAGTAAATTGGTTCCGATCCGATCGGTGCCGGCAAGGTCCCGCATCTGTTGCAGCCGCATTGGGCACTTATAGTGCAGGGCAATGGCCGCCAGGCTGGCCGGGCCGCAATCGCTCTGGTCGTTCTGTTTCACGCAGGCGTAACGGCGGAAGAGCATGGGAGGCTCCTGGAGGTGGAATCGTCTCGGCACTTCCTAATCGGGGCCGTACGCCCGGTGTGACACTCCGTGTGCAACTTCCCAAAGAAAAAGAGCGTCCTCATGGGAGGACGCAAGGTGGGTCCGAACTGGAGGGACGTTAGCCGATGTGAACCTTTGCAAAAACGTCTTTAAAGGGGGCGGGTTGTTGGGGCTTGAGCCAGTTCGACAATACGGTGCCTTGCCGTTCGTCGAAGCCTCCGATTACGGCTTCCAATTCCTCGCCGTGGAGTTCCGGCACCGTCAGGCTGATGAAAATTTCGGTGTCGTTCAGGTTCCGCGCCTTCATGATTCGATTCCTCGATACGGGTGATTGTTGAACGTGTTCCGGGTCGCCCGATGCTCCCCTCGACGTCTTCTCAATGGGGACGGCCGTTGGGTTGTGACGCGAGGGATCGCTATTTCCTGGGTAGCAGGATAAAACCAAATCGCCCCGACCCGGAACCGCGTGATCGCGGACCCAAGCCGGGGCGGTTATGGCCAACCGCACAGGTCGTCCTATTACGCATGAACGATGGGCTTGTCCGGTACGGGGTGCGTGGGCGGTGTGTTGAGGATCGTCTTGATCCATTTGACAATTTCCGATGGGAGAGCAATCGTCGCTCCTCCTTCGACTTGGAACTGTTCGTCCGTGGAAATCGGGGTCATTTCGGACATCGGCGTTCTCCGGTTTCGGTGTGTCGAGGAACTCGTTTCGGGTCGCGACGTGCGTCCCTGGACACCTACTCAATCGCGGCAACCGGGATGGTGTGACGACCGGCTGGAATGAAAACGGGCGGCGTCAACGGTGACGTCGCCCTTCCAGTCATTCGACGCTGCCGATCTTAATGCATGATCGGCTTGATGTCGCCGGGTTTGGGTTTGGGTTTGAAGATATTATCCACCAGTTTCTTAAGGAGATCCCCAAGGGAAAAACCTCCGTCGACTTGGGTCATTTCATCCTTCGACACGGCATTGAACTCGTTCATCGGACGTCTCCCTGAGTAGGCACCCGCCGTCGCCATCGAGTTCGCCGAACGTCGGCGGTTTTGGAACTCGCGGCGATTGCTCGGGGTGCATTTAGTTTCAGGAAGCTTGGTGCCTCCCTCGACTACTTCTTAATCGCGGCGCCAGGGAGAATGTGACGACCGGCCACATCGATTCCGAATCGACTGCCATTCCGATTGATATAAGAGGGAAATCAGACGTGGTGCGACCACGGTTTTCCGGCAGTCTGAATGTCGGAAATGAAAAGGCGGCGTCACATCGTGACGCCGCCCTCTCGGCCTAAGCCGCCGCCAGAACATCATTAGGTCAACTTCTTGGTGATGACGGCCGTGATGACGGCCACGGCGACTTTTTCCGCGATACGGCCCACAACGTTGTACCAATGGCCACCCTCAATCTCGGTCAGCTCGTCCATCGACACGGCATTGAACTCGTTCATCGGAATACTCCACATTTTGGCAACCCGCGGTTGTCGTCGAGTTCGCCGAACACCGGCGATTGGATAACTCGCAGCGATTTT
This sequence comes from Fimbriiglobus sp., assembly GCA_036493815.1. GTDB lineage: Bacteria > Planctomycetota > Planctomycetia > Gemmatales > Gemmataceae > DASXPC01. Next base: position 25,016 of record DASXPC010000351.1, read on the forward strand.
GCGGGTGCCGTTTTTTGTCTCGGGTTGCTTTGCTTCCCTCGACACCCACTCAATCGCGGCAACGACGGCACTGTGACGACGTACGGTTTTTTTCCTTCTCGTTTCGTTCCTTTCGATGAATGCATTAGGATAGCACCGGCCTTTTGAAGGATCGCAGTCATGAAAACCATAAGTCACGTCGACCAACGCCTCAGCCGGATCGATACGAGCTGGACCGTACTCGTTCAGGCTCACGGCGAATCCGAGGACGCGGTGTCGGCAAAGCAGCAGTTGCTGGAACGCTACACGACAGCGGTGCGGCGGTACTTGCTCGGCGCCGTACGAGACGTGGAAGTGGCCGACGAACTGTCTCAGGAGTTCGCCGTGCGGTTCATGCGAGGAGACCTGCACCGAGCGGACCCGGCCAACGGACGGTTCCGCGATTTTGTCAAAGGGGTATTGTTTCATCTGATCGCCGACCACCACCGCCGGCAAAAGCGGGTCGTAGCCGGGTTGCCCGACGGAAGTCTGGCGGACGTCAACGCCGCCGATCCCGCCGCGTGCGACAGGCAGTTCGTCGAATCCTGGCGGGAGGAAATGCTCGACCGGTCGTGGCTCGCGTTGCACCGGCACCAGAAGGAAACCGGGCAGGCGTATTACACCGTGTTGCAGCAGCGGGCGAAGCGGCCCGACGTTCGGTCGGCCGAAATGGCGGAGCAGTTGAGTGCCGAACTTGGCAAACCGGTCAACGCCGCCTGGGTGCGACAGGTCCTGCACCGGGCCCGCGAAAAGTTCGCGGACATTTTGATGCAGGAGGTACTTCGAACGCTTCGTGAGCCGACCGTCGATCGACTGGAAGAGGAACTGATCGATATTGGTCTGTTGGAATACTGCCGGCCCGCGCTCGACAAACTCCGTGCGGAAGAGTGAAACGGTTCCGCCAGGATTGTTGCTCCAGATAACCGATCGCAGTTTCGTCCGAGGGAGGGTTCGAATGATGACCGAACCGTCCTCACGTGTGAGGGTCACAGACGTTCCGTTGCAGACTCAACAATCGACGTCAACCTCCGATTCTCGGGCTCCCGAAACACTGCCTCCTGAAGCAATTCCCCCGCTTCATAAACCGAATAATCCCGACGGATGGGCCGGTTCGTCGGACCTGGTGGGGCGGGAAGTGCCGAAGGTTCTCGGATACCAGATTCTCGGGGAACTCGGCCGGGGTGGGATGGGAGCCGTTTATCGAGCCCGTCAGATCAAGGCCGATCGGATCGTCGCGCTGAAGTTGCCGTACGCGGATGCAAATCCGGAACTGCGGGTGCGATTTCGGACCGAGGCGAAGGCCGTTGCCCGGTTTCAGCACCCGAACATCGTGCAGGTTTTTGAGGTCGGAGAAACGGACCACGCGCCATTTATGGCGTTGGAGTTCTGCCCCGGCGGGAGCCTCGCCGACAGGCTCGACGGTACGCCGTTACCGCCGCGCGATGCTGCCGAAGTGACGGAGATCGTCGCCCGGGCAGTCGCGGCGGCGCATGCCGCGGGCATCATTCATCGCGACCTCAAGCCGTCGAACATACTTCTGGGTGCGGCCGAAGACGCGGGGGCATCCGAGTTGCGTGTCGCAACGCTATTTCCGAAGGTCTCCGATTTCGGCCTGGCCCGGCAAATCGACCTCGAAGACGGGCAGACACGCACGGGCGTGGCGATCGGTACCCCGAGTTACATGGCCCCCGAGCAAGCCCATGGAAACTCGAAACTCGTCGATACACGGGCCGACGTTTATGCACTGGGAGCCGTCCTGTACGAATTGCTCACGGGCCGTCCGCCGTTTATTGGAACGACGGTTCTTGAGACTCTCGACCAGGTTTGTAAACAGGAACCCGTCGCACCTTCGCGGGTCCAACCCCGGATCCCGCGGGACTTGGAAACGATTACGCTGAAATGTTTGCGAAAGGAACCGGAAAAGCGGTATCCGACGGCCAACTCCCTCGTCGAAGACCTGAACCGATTTCTGACGGGCCGCCCGGTTCAGGCCCGGCCGATCGGCTGGTTGGAACGACTGCTCAAGAAATCCCGTCGCAATCCGTTGGCCGCGGGCCTCCTGCTTCTCTTGGCCGTGGCCGTCGGTAGCGGCGTCGGATTCGGAGTGTGGAAGCAGGTTCGCATGGCGGCCGAGCGGGACCGCGCCCGCGCGCACTTTCAAATGTCGATGCGGGCCATCGAGGAATTGTTGACCGACGTCGCGGAACAGGACTTGGCCGCCGAACCGCGTGCGGAGAAGACGAGGCAGGCCCTCCTCGAAAAGGCCTTACGGTTTTACCAGGATTTGCTAGCCGTGGAAGTCGGCGACCCGGGCGTGGAATGGGAAGCGGCGCGGGCGGCCCGCCGGGTGGGGGATATCGACCGGCTTCTCGGACGCTATTCCGCTGCCCTGGAAGCGTACGACCAGGCAACGGCACGAATTGGTCGGCTCCGGGTCGGCGGGCGGGACGATGCGGAACTTCAACGCGAGGATGCTCTGGTCGATAATTGGCGGGGCGAGGTCTTTCGGTTGCAGGATAAACTGGAGCAAGCCGACGAAGAGTACCAACGGGCGACGGCGATACAGACTCAATTGCTGGCGGCACATCCCGACCATTCGGGATACGCATTCGACCTTGCCCAAAGTCTTTACAACCGGGGAATCGTCGCCGGCACTCGCAGCCGGTATCGGGAAGCCGAAGGCAATTTTCGGGACGCCGCCCGGGCGTTGGACAGGACGGATAACGCCCCGCCGGAATACCGCCAGCACAACGCTCGAATCGCCATCAATCTCTCCGACGTTCTGCGCAAGGAAGGGCGGGCGCGGGACGCTGCGATTGCGGCGGAGGACGCCATCGCTCCGTTGGATACCCTCATTGCCGCGTACGCCGACAGGCTCGACTACCGGCTCGAACGGGCTGCGGCAGGGATCAACCTAGCCATTGCCCGATCGGCGGCTGGTGACACCGCCGGCGCGGTCTTGGCGGGCACCGACGCTCATCAGCGGTTGACGAGTTTAGTCGGCGATTTCCCGAACACCGCACTCTTCCGCGTTAACCTGGCCCGCGTCTGCACGACATTGGCCGAATTGGAATATGCCCGAAACAAATCTGCCGCCGAGACCAGTACCCGTGAAGCCGTGGGACAATGGAAGACGTTACTTGCCGCCAAGGCGACCGGTCCGTCCGTCCCTTCGTATCACGGGGAACTCGGCATAGCACTCGGCAACCTCGGTCGGCTCACGAAAAACCGACCGGACGAAGCTCGCGGTCATCTGGCTCAAGGCATCGCTGAGGTTCTCATCGCCCTGCGTGCGAATTCCGAGGACAAAGACTTCACCCAATCGCTTCGTCAGCAGTCTCGGGACCTGGTCGACATTTTGGTTCGCAGTGGGGACGACGCGGAAGTGGTTCGTCAGGCCGAAAGGATAAGGGATGGGATTCCCGGAAGCATCGGTATCCGCCGCGCTGTTTGTTTTTTGGCGCGAGCGGCCGAGATTGCAGAAAAGTTGCCGGGGCCGAACTCCGCGACCACCCGCAGGACCGAATCGTTTGCCCGCCGGGCGATTGCTTTGATTCGCGCGGGCGATACTGCCGAACTGACTTCACTCGCGGACGATCCGGAATGCGCTGCGTTTCGGCAACGTCCGGATTTTCGCGAAGCACTCGTGCGGTCTGATAAGTGACAGTGTTGTGGCAATTGAATCCATTGGTACCATCGGTTCGTCCCGAATTTTGCGAATCCGCGTCAGAATCGATATTGAAACCTGACATCCGGACCGACAATCCTTCGTGACGACCCAAGTTGTCCGATTGTGTCGTGCGTTCAGGGAACGAACCGATGCGTACGAAACTGCTCGTTAGGGTCCTTTTCGGGATTCTGTTGTTCCCCGAACTCTTGCTAGCCCAACCGCCGGCCCCGCCGACACCTCCGCCCGCCGAGCCGGACGACGAAGGGTTGACCGTTCGCGGTAGCAGCGTCGGTTACATCGATACGGCCGCAGTGGGTAACCAGGTTCTCTTCCGATCGGACTTCGGATACCACTTCCCTTTTCCGAATCGGGCCGAATTCTTTTATTCCAAGAGCCGACCGAACGGAACGGGGTTGCCGCAGCCCGAGCGGTCGATCGACTTCCAGGACTTGACGGTGTACGGCGAAACGACACTTTTCCCATCGGTTTCGGCTTTCGTCGAAACGGGGGCGCGATTCCTCAACCCCGAAGTCAATGCGAATACGGCCGGGTGGAGTGACTCGGCCGTCGGCATGAAATACGCCTTCTACTCCAGTGACGACATGCAGGGGACGTTCCAATTCCGCACCTACGTTCCGACCGGCGACACCGGCCGAGGGCTCGGCACCGGACACGTCAGCCTCGAACCGGGATTGCTCGGATTCCGCAAACTGACCGACCGGCTCGGGCTCGCCGGCGAACTCCGCTACTGGATTCCCGTCGGCGGGACCGACTTCGCCGGAAGCGTCCTGCGATACGGTGTCGGGACGCGATACGACCTCTGGGAACGAGGATCCATTCGGGTGTCGCCGACGCTCGAGTTCATCGGCTGGACGGCACTGGCCGGGCAACAATCCCAACTTGCTCCGGACGGCTCCGTCGTTCCGCAATCCGCGGCAGGTGTCACGGTCGTAAATGTCAAAGTCGGGGCCCGGGTCGACGTAAGCGATCGGCTGGGCTTTTATGCCGGTTACGGCCGGGCGGTGACCGGAGAGCAGTGGTATTCGGACGTCTTACGCATCGAGATGCGTTGGCTCTACTAATCCATTCCAGTAGATCAACGGTTTCCGCTCCGGACAACTTTTGATTGGGTGGACACCTGCCGCATTCGTCCTTGCACGATCGCTTGCCGGCCATTTCGGATTGAACACAACGCCGACTCGATCGAAATTCCGGACGGATAGGGACGCATGTCATCTGGCGACTTCCTGTATCGTGTCAACTTTTGTGGCCGGGATTCGCCGCCCCGGCTACAAAATCGAACCGCACCCCGCCGGAGTATGTCATGAAAGAAACCACGATCAACAACGTTCACGAGGTCGCCGTCGAGCGGTCCGATTTTCCTCCGGAAAAGGTCCGCCGCATTCTGGAATCCGAAACGGTGGCCGTACTCGGGTACGGCGTCCAGGGGCGGGGCCAGTCGCTCAACATGCGGGATAACGGTGTCAAGGTGATCGTCGGCCAGCGGAAGGGTGGCAAGGCGTACGACCTCTGCCTCGAAGATGGCTGGGTGCCGGGGCAGACGCTGTTCGATCCGGAAGAAACCGCGGCGAAAGGCACCGTGGTGCAATACCTGCTTTCCGACGCGGGGCAAAAGGATATGTGGTCGAGGATTAAGCCGCACCTGACTGCGGGGAAGGCGATCTACTTCTCGCACGGGTTCTCGGTCGTTTATTCGGACCAGACCGGCGTCGTGCCGCCAAAAGACGTGGACGTGATTCTCGTCGCCCCGAAGGGGTCCGGGACGACGGTTCGGCGACTCTTTCTTGAAGGGCGGGGGATCAATTCCAGCTTTGCCGTGCACCAGGACGCGACGGGGAAAGCCCGGGAGCGGTGCCTCGCTCTCGGCATCGCCATTGGGTCGGGTTATCTCTTTGAAACGACGTTTCAGAAGGAAGTGTTTAGCGACCTTACCGGGGAGCGCGGCGTGCTGATGGGAGCGATCTACGGGTTGTGGCTGGCCCAGTACGAGGTGCTCCGCGAACACGGCCACAGTCCGAGCGAGGCGTTCAACGAAACGGTCGAGGAGGCGACCCAGAGTCTTTATCCCCTGATTGCCGAGAAGGGAATGGACTGGATGTACGCGAACTGTTCGACCACGGCCCAGCGGGGGGCGCTCGACTGGTTCGCCAAATTTCGGGACGCGTCGAAGCCGGTGTTCGAACGGTTGTACCAATCGGTTGCGAGCGGGGAGGAGACGAAGCGGGTGCTGGAGGTAAACTCGAAGGCGGACTACCGGGCGAGTTTGGAAAAAGAGTTGCAGGCGGTGGCGCAGAGCGAAATGTGGGTGGCGGGAGCGTGGGTGCGGTCGCTGCGACCGGAACGGCAGGGTGGGGCCTGAGAAAATGGCGTCGGTGGCGAATTTTCAAATGACAAAATAATCTAGTAATCGTTATTGCATTAACGATCAATTGTCCGTTAAGTTATTTGTTCATTAAAGCATATCATTCGATTATCTTTTACCACAGTCGAATTGCCGGCCTGCGAGTGCGGTATTCCTGGCGTTTCTCACGAAAATAATCCCCAAAAATCTTTGCCGCCAGACACGTTTCCGTAACCCCGGTTCCGGGTTGCGGGTGCGGTCCGGCCCCCGCGCGCAACCCCCGTCGGACACGCACCGGTGCCGTGACAGTGCCTTGACACTGATTGCGGCACACGGCTATCATTCCCCCCGTTACGACGTTGACCGTTCCCGCCGTGCTCACACCTTCGGCGGGGGTTCCGACCCTTCGACGGTCCGCCCGAGATACTAAAAGGCCGGCCACTTTTGTGTTCGGCACGGTATTTGCTAGGATGGCCCCGCCGCTGCCACGGCTCGCCCGGATTCCCGCCAAACTGCGGGAACGCGGAGGTTGACCCATGCCGTATCCGACAACTCTCTCCGAATTCCGCACCCGATGGCTTCCCCACGCGTCCGATACGGGGCTGACACGCCTCGTCGAATTGTTGCAACATGCCAGCCCGTTTCTCGTCCATGGGGCGTTCGAGCGATGTGCCCCCACCGGGTGTCTCGCCACGCACCTTGCCTGGCACCACCCGGTGACGGCCGACCTGACCGAAGACGCCGGCGTCACCTGGCTTTCCCGCGTGGCCGGGTTGAACCCGGCGACCTCCTGCGTCGTGCAGGAATGGGACCGCTCGGGCATTCACGATTGGTCGTTGCGATCGGAATTGCTTCGACTTTGTCGCGAGGAAGTCGACCGGCGTGCGGACGAACCGATTGAGGACGACCTTCCCGCCGTCGTTTGTTCCTGCTAACCCCCTCTTCCCATTGACCCTATCCGCGACCCTCGCCGGGGCCCTCGTGCCGTTCGCGGCCGTGGGACATTGGGCGGCGTTCGCCTGCCGGGCCGTTCCCGCAGCACTCGCCGCTGCGTTCAATCCCTCCTGGTGGATTCGCCCGTTCTATTCCGTTCTGATCGGTGGCTTGCCCCTGGCCGTGGTGGCAGGTTTGGCGATCGGCGTCGTCGTATGGGTTCACACACGCGGCGTCCTTTCCCGCACAGGGCCCGGAGCGACCGATTACCTCCCCACCGTTCTTGCCGCCGCGGTTTTCCTCGAACTCGCTCCGATCGGGGCCGGATTGATCCTCGCCGCCCGCACCGGGGCCCGCCTCGGGGCCGAACTCGCGGCGATGAAATTCGGCGAACAGGTCGATGCCCTCGAACTGATCGGTGTTTCACCGATGCAACGACTCGTTGGCCCACGTGTCCTTGCCTGCGTTCTGGCCGGTCCGCTTTTGCACGCGGTCGTGGCGGCTCTTGCGATCGGCTCGGGCTACATTGCGGAATCGCTCGGCGACGGAATGTCCTGGCTTAAATTTCGCGGAGCGGCGACGAAAGAATTGCGATTCGGTGAAGTCCTGGCGGCCGGAGCGAAGACGCTCGTCTTCGGTGGCCTCGTCGGCGTGACGGGTTGCTTCCTCGGCCTACGGGCGACTGGCGGCGCGGAAGGAGTCGGAACCGCTGCGACGCGAAGTGTCGTCTATTCGGTGCTGCTCGTTCTCCTGGCTGACGTACTACTAGTGGGATTGATCCAAGTGACAATCGGTTGACACAGTTCCCGTATTTTATCCGAGTTTATCGGTGTGCATCCGTGGCCGGCCACGGATGCACACCGATAAACTCGGATAAAA
>DASXPC010000352.1:0-18494 GCA_036493815.1 Fimbriiglobus sp.
ATGGAGGGGGACTTTTCCTTCGGCCGCTACTGCCCGCAAGTCATCGTCGGTCAGATAGCCGGTCCGCGACTGGGCGGCGGAAAGGAGACCGAGCAACCGCATGAACCGCCTCCGGGGGTATGCGGGGGATGATACCATACGGCGCGGGCGGAGCCCGCGTCGTTTGCTGAGCTACGAAAATGGCCTGTCTCACGACACTCTAAGAATGGCAGGTCGTTGGAATCAGGAAAGCGTCTTCAATGCCGGTTATGGCAGAATCACGTCCTTGAAGGTGAATTCCACATCTTGCGTGGAGGTAATCCACTCCAACAAGGTGAACGTTGACGGCGGGCCGACTTTCGCACCGCCCGGGGGGGCAATGAAGTTCATCGCGAGCGAAAACGACGTGGGGCTGTAGTTCGTGTTGTTCCACCCGTTCGGCTGGTACTTCACCCCGTTCGCGTCGGCCAGTTCCACCCGCTGGTTAATCGAGTTCACCCAGGTGTAATCGTTCGCGTTGAGCGGGTTCAACTGTCGGAACGTGACGGTGACGGTCGCCTGGCCGTTATTCGCTTCGACCTGAGACAACTCCACTTCAGTAGACCGGCCGACGAACTTCTTGTTCTTCACTTTCAGCACGTCCCGGATCGTCACTTCGGGCCGGGTCTCGGCGAGAAGGACGATTTGGGCTCGGGCCCGCAGTTCTTTCAGGTGCGTGGAATCCTTGTTCGGTCGGGTGAGGCTCAAATTCAAAGAGTACCCGTAACTGCGGTATCCGTAGCCGTAGTAATAGCTTTGCGATTGGGGGGGCGCGGCCTCGGCCGTGACGACGTTGCCGAGGTCGTCAATCGCCTTGACGAGTTGCGTCCCTTTCACGCCGACGACCTGGGCTTTGGGTTCGGCGGTGAGGCCGATGCCGAGGCTGAGGTATTCGGGTGCCGGCGAAAACAGTTCCTTGCGGGAAAGCCGGGCGAGGCTGATGGATTTGCCGGTGTTGACGTTCGTGGCGACGAACCGGAACGGTCCGGCGTACGCGGTGATCGGGTTGTAGCAGTCGGAGAAGGTGAACGCCAGGGTGCCGGCGTCGTCGTTAACGTTCACGTCGAGGCCGGCCGCGTTGCACACCGCGTCCACCGCCTGCCAGAACGGGACGTCGGACAGGTCGAACGAGTAGGCCGACTTCGCAACTTCAGGATTCCGTTTCAGATGATCGAGCTGGAACCGATACCCCGTCTGGCGGGCGATCCGTTGCAGCGCGTCCGTGGCCGTGACTTTCCGGACCTTCAACGTCACCCGGCGGGGGGCGGCCAGCCGGTCCGCCTCGAACTGCTTCACGATGGCCCCAATCCGACGCGCGACTTCGTAGTCCTTCTCACTTCTCAGGACGAGCTTGAGTTGCGGCAGCGCCCGGTCGCCGATCGCCAACAACTCGCCTCCGGCCTTCTCCCGGGTCCGGAAATCGGCCGCGCCGAGCCTGCCGACGAGGTCGTCGAGTTTATCCGCATCGACCGCCTGCTTCGCCTGAATCAAGTCGGAGACGGGTACGGCCGGAATCTGTGCGGCGGCCGGCACGACCGCAATCGTACACAGTAGGGCAGCACTGGTGGTTCGCATTCCCGGCTCCGCGTGGAGGGCTTTGGGCGTCACGTTCGAGCGTATCAGCCGGTAATACCGGCCACAAGATGCGGCCGAGACCTGACGGAATGGATTTCCCCCGAATCGGCTCAAGTTCACGGATGAGCAATACCCTGTCGGGTGTGCCGGCGGTTCGGGTTAGGTAAGCCGGAAAAGACGTGCGGACTCACCGGACGGGGTTGTAAAACAGTCGGGTCCGATCTCCCAATCCCCCGATGACGCCCCCATGCCCGAACCCCTGGATTACAAGAAAGCCGGGCTCGACCTGGAGAAGTACGCCGAGACGATGGCGGGAATTCAGCCGTTGCTGACTCGCACCTGGCCGATGAACGTGATCCGGCCGTCGTTCAAAGCCGCGGGAGGGAAGGGGGGCAGTTTCGCCAGTCTGTTCGACCTCGACCCCAACCGCTGGCTGTTCAGTCGCAAGTACAAAAACCCCGTGCTCGTTTCCTGCACCGATGGCGTCGGATCGAAATTGAAAATCGCGGCGATGACGGGCCGCTTCGATACGGTCGGCATCGACCTCGTCGCCATGTCGGTGAACGATCTGATCTGCACGGGCGGCGAACCGCTCGTGTTTCTCGATTACATCGCAATGCACGCGGACGATACGGAATTCACGGTGTCGCTGGTGAAAGGGATTTCCAACGCCTGCTCGGAAAGCGGCTGCGCCCTGGCCGGGGGCGAAACCGCGATTCTGCCCGACTTCTACCGGCCGGGCGACTTCGACATGGCCGGGTTCGCGGTCGGCGTCGTCGAACGCGAACGGATCGTCGACGGCCGCGACATCCACATCGGAGACGCCGTGATCGGCCTCGCGTCGAGTGGTCTGCATTCGAACGGCTACAGCCTCGTCCGCAAAATCGTGTTCGAGTCGGCGAAGCTGACCGTGGCCGACCGGGTGGCGGAACTCGGCAAAACGGTGGGCGAAGAGTTGCTGACGCCGACCCGCCTCTACGTGCGGCCCGTGCTCGAAGTGCTCCGCCACTACCCCGTGAAACGGCGAGTGATCCGCGGCCTCGCCAACATCACCGGCGGCGGCTTGCCCGACAATGTCGCCCGCATTCTCCCGCCCGGCCGGCGGGTCGTAGTGAACCGGGGATCCTGGCCGGTGCCCCCCGTGTTCCCCTGGCTGCAAAAACTCGGCGCCGTGGCTCAGCCGGAAATGGACCGCGTCTTCAACCTCGGCATCGGCTTCGTCGTAATCGCTTCGCCGCACTTCGCCGAAAGTATCTGCCGCCAATTTCTCGGTGCCGGCGTTTCGGCCTGGGTCATCGGCCACGTCGCCGCCGGCGACGCGGGTGTTGAAATCCGGGGGTAACCGTCCCAAATCCGATGCGGGGCTGTGGAACATCGACCAATCCGGCAATTCCGTGACTCCAGAATTATTCTTCCAGCACCCGGGGGTGTGGTCGCTGGAACAATTTCCCGACTCTGGAACCATCCTGTAAAGCAATGTGAATAAAAGGCTTCAAGCGAAAATGAGGATTGAGTGTATGGCTGCCTGAATCTCTTCCCGCCGCTGGAGGAATCTTCGGGTCGCAAGAAGGTTCCGTAGGGTCCGGCCTCCGTGCTGGACCGCATTACCAAACGGGCCGCCACGGAGGGGGACGTTTTGTAGGGTCCGGCCTCCGTGCCGGACCGCATAGCCAAACGGGCTGCATAGCCAAACGGGCCGCCACGGAGGGCGGCCCCTACGGGTGTGGAACAGAACTTTTTACCCCACTCGCCACGTGGTGCCGCCGGAGCGGTCTTCCAATGTGACGCCGAGGTCGGCGAGACGTTTGCGGATAACGTCGGTTTGATCGAAGAGGGCCTTCTTGGTCGGGTCGCCTTTGTCGGCGATTGCTTTAGCTAAAGCGCGAAGAGTATTTCGCAATTCAATTAAGAGTTGGATTAGTCTAACACCTATAGCTGAAGATACGGTTCCATTAGTCGCAGTTGCTTGTAGCGCGTCCGGAGCCTCCTTAATGTTTGCACTTGCAACTATCGGGGAAAGAAAGCTGACTTGCCGTGCTTCAAATGTTAACCCTAAAATATCTGTTATTTCCTTCACTACACCGACTCCATCAAGAAAGTCTGCACGGACTGCGGGGTCTGCAGCTAACGGATCCTCCAATTTGCCGCGGTCGGCAACGCGATTTAGTGCGGTGACCAACTCATAAAGCACTCCGACTGCCCCACCCGTGTTGAAGTCGTCATCCATGTGTTGACAGAATCGGTCGTGATATGCGGCGTAATGCAGACTTTGTGTGGCGCGGATGTCTCGTCCGATTCCTGGGCCGAGTTCGGCGAAAGCAGTCCCCGAGACTCGCTTGACCCGCTCGGCGAAACGGACGAACGTGTCGTATCCCCTTTTCGCGGCGACCATGCCTTCGGGCAGCGGAGCGTTCGGGTTGGCCCAGTCCCAGACTCCTAGGTCGATCGGCGAGCGGTAGTGCGTGTTGAGGATGAAAAATCGTAGGCCGTCGCCGGTCATGAGTTCGAGTGCCCGGCTGACGTTCAACACGTTTCCGAGCGACCCGGCCATCTTGTCTTCTTTGCCGTCCTTGTTTTTCAGCTTTAACAGGCCGTTGTGCATCCAGACGCGGGCGAACGGTTTGCCGGTCGCGCTTTCGCTCTGGGCGAGTTCGTTTTCGTGGTGCGGGAATTGCAAGTCCAGGCCACCGCCGTGGATGTCGAGCGTTTCGCCCAGGAGAGCCTTACTCATGGCGGAGCATTCGATGTGCCAGCCGGGGCGGCCCTTGCCCCAGGGACTCTCGAATTGCACTTCGGCCGGCTCGGTCGGCTTGGCGCCTTTCCAGAGGGCGAAATCGCCGGGGTTTCGTTTCCTGTCTCCGGTTTCGCCCCGCGTTCCGGCTTCGAGTTGTTCCGGGTCGCGGTTGCAGAGTTTGCCGTAGTCGGCGTCTTTCGACACGTCGAAGTAGACGTCGCCCCCGGCCGGGTAGGCGTAACCCTTCTCGATGAGCCGGGCGATCATGTCGATCATCCCGGGGACGTGTTCGGTCGCCTTCGGGAAGTGGTCGATGCCGGTGACGTTGAGCTTTTTCAGGCAGGCGAAGTAATCCTCCGTCATCTTTGTCGCGAGGGCGGGCACCGTCGTCTTGAGTTCCCCGGCCCGTTGGATGAGTTTATCGTCCACGTCGGTGATGTTGACGACCCAGATCACCTTGTACCCGAGGTAGGTGAGGTATCGTTTGACCGTGTCGAAGATGACCGGACCGACCATGTGGCCGATGTGGCTCGGCTTGTAGACCGTCGGGCCGCAGACGTACATCGTCACCGGCTCGCCCGGCTGTTTCGGGAACGGCTCCTTCTTGCGGGTCAGAGTGGAGTAAACTTGGAGCGTCATGCCATTCCTCAATACATCTTTGACAGGATTTACAGGATGAACGTGATGGGAGAGATCAATTTCACTCAATCCGGTTGATCCTGTTAATCCTGTCGAAAAATCAAAACGACGGCGTGGCAGGCGATGGCCTCGCAGCGGCCGATGTGGCCAACGCCCTCGCCGGTCTTCGCCTTCACGTTCACCGCCTTTGGGTCCAAGCCCAGAAGGACGGCGAGGGAGTCACGGATCGCGGCCTTGACCGGACCGAGTTTCGGCTCCTGGGCGAAGATGGTGACGTCGATGTTGCCGGGCCGCCAGCCCAATTTCTCCAACCGGGCCAGGCTCTCCCGAAGAAACACCCGGCTGTCGGCCCCTTCCCAGACTTTTTCGGTGTCCGGAAACGCGTCGCCGATGTCCCCCAGCCCGGCCGCCCCGAGCAGGGCGTCGGTCGCCGCGTGCAGGACCACGTCGGCGTCCGAGTGGCCCCATAAGCCTTTCGGGTAATCGATCCGAACCCCGCCGAGAAGGAGGGGCCGTCCTTCGACGAGGCGGTGCGTGTCGTGACCGGACCCGACTTGATACACGGATCATCCTTCCAAGCAAGTGAATTGCTGAAAGTATACCGAGGCTGATCGTGGGTAAATGTCTCGGTTGGAACGGTTCTTGGATTTGTTCCCTCCCCTTCGATGGGGGAGGGATAGGGGGTGATAATTGGAGGGTGGTCTAACCCCACCCTAGCCCTCCCCCACAAAGGGGGGAGGGAACAGCAAACCTGATAGTGGAAGCCAATTGCTTTCTCATTTTCGCCGCAAGATATTGATTTCACAAGTGATAGAGCAGAAAAGATCTGTAATTTGAAGAAAGCATAAAGATCGTGTCAGAATTATGTAACGGCCTACGTGTGTAGGTCAGAGGTTGTGTTCATGACCTTGGAACCGGATACCGTGGTGCAGGTCTTACTGCGCGAGCGGCTACGGGTGACCGCGACCGCGGCCGCCGTGGTTCGGGACGTGCATGCCGCCGACGATATCTTTCAGGCCGTCGTTCTGTCGGCGCTCGAACACTGCGACCATTTTCAGGAACCCGAACACGTTTTGGCGTGGTCGCTGCGGGCGGCCCGGCACCGGGCGGTGGATTTGGCCCGCCGACGGCAGCTTCGAACCCTTCCGGAAAACGTGCTGGACCTGTTGGAAGCCAAGTGGGACGATCCGGCCGGCGAACTCTGGACGGACCGCGCCGAAGCTCTGCATCGCTGCATGGACAAGCTGACGGGTCCGGCGAAGAATCTACTGATGCTGCGGTACACCGAGGGAATGGCCGCGAACGCCATTGCGGGGAAACTGCATCGCTCGGCCGATGCCATTTATCAGAATCTCAGCCGTATCCACCGGGCCTTGCGGGCCTGCGTGGAACGCGAAATGACTCGCCTTCCCGGCCCAAGGGGGGTGACGGTATGATTCCCCCCACCTCCGAAAGTCGTTTCGACGAGCTGTATTTGCGGTATTGGGAGAATGGACTGTCCGACGCAGAAACGGCCGAGTTTGCCGGCATCCTGGAACGCGATCCACTCGCCCGCGACTGGTTCCGCGCGAACGGTCTGCTCGCGGTGACCGCCGCGGACCTGCCGGCCGGCGGACCCGTGCCCCAACCCCTCCCGGAAAAGCGGGGTTGGTCGCGACGGCGAATCTTGCAATACTTGGGTGGCGGTTTGGCAGCGGGGATCGCCGCGGGATTCGCGGGGCGGAATTACCTGACCGGGTCGAAGCTTTCTCCCGTACAACTGCGGGCGGCAAAGGGGGGAGTGACGGTGACGACGGCTTCCGGCCGGCCCCACCCGCCGGAAGGGCCCATACCGGACGATGCCACCGTCATTACGCACGGCACGAATTCTTCGGCCGTGCTCGTCTTCCCGAACGGGTCGGACGTCCTCCTCGCCGGAGACTCGTCCGTCGCCCTTTCGGGCGACAATAATCGACGGCTCAAACTCATGAGAGGCTCCGCCATCGCGGACGTGCTGCCCCTGAAGTTCGGCGAGCGGGCGTTCTCCTTCCTGACGACGGAGGCTCTGGTGTCCGCCGTTGGCGGGGTCCGCCTGACGCTGACGCACACGGCCCGCACGACCGAAGTGGGCGTGCACACCGGAGAGGTCGCGGTCACCGACCCTTCCGGCGGGCCACTCGATTCCGTGCGGAGCGGCGAATTGTTCGTTGTGAGTGCGGACGGCCGGCAGTCCAAACAGCCCCTGCCCGGAACGCCCGAGAATTATGCCCTCGACCTGAAAAAATCCCTCCCCGACGGATGGTTCGTCGGAACGAAACAAACACAACTATCCGGCCCCGTCGTTCGTCCGGAACTCTGGTTCGATCCGTACCATCAGGCGGAGATGTACCAAATTCGTTCCCATAACCGCTGGGCCGAAGGACTGGTCCGGCTGTTGGACGATTCCATTATTACAGTTAAGTATCGGGTGCGCTCGTCCGGAAAAGGCCAGGTTTGCCTTGTTTCCCGGACCGAATCGATGAAAGAAGCCGCGACCGGTGTGCTAGAATGGAATGGAACATACCGAGCGGGCGGTTGGCAAACGCTCTCCGTCCGGGCGGCGGACATGTTAGAATGCCGTGAGGCTCCGAAGTTCCGATCGCCCTGGGTGATGTTTCTGTTTATTTTCAATACTTACGGCTCCGACCTGGGGCTGGAAGTTGCGGACTTCCGGGTCTCTCGGCCCGGCGGGGGGATTTAGGGGTATTCCCCCGCCACCCGGCATTCCGAGGGTCTTTTTTTCTCCTTCGTCGGAGGTCTCTCCCATGCGTCGTCGATCCGGGTTTACCCTGATCGAGCTTCTGGTCGTCATCGCAATTATCGCGGTGCTCATCGGCCTGTTGCTCCCTGCAGTCCAAAAGGTCCGCGAAGCCGCGGCACGGATGTCCTGTTCGAACAACCTGAAGCAAATCGGGTTGGCGTGCCACAACTACCACGACGCGTACGGGTACTTCCCGACCGCCGGCGGTCAGTCGGCCGCTCTGAACGCCATCAATCCGCCTTACCCCACTTGGGGTTGGGCCGCCCAGATCCTGCCCTACATCGAGCAGGATAACCTGGCCAAGTTCCTGCCGGCAGGGGCCTACACCTGGCAGGCCGCGCTGGGCAAGGCACCGGTCGAAATTCCGGTGAAGACGTTTAGCTGCCCGTCTCGCGGCGGCCCGCGGAAGTCCGAAACCGCGTCGTGGGGTTCAGTCTACGCCATGAACGATTATTGCGGCGTTTCGACGGAATGGCTGGCGGACGGCGGGGACTGGCAGGCCAACTATCCCCCGTCGAACAATACCTCCCTGGCTTTCAGCGGCATCATCTCGAAAGGCATACAGGTTTACTTCCTGACCGACGGCGTGACCGTCGACATGACCAAATCGACGAAATACGGAACCGTCAAAGCCACGTCCGTGACCGACGGGACGTCGAACACGATTCTCGTTTCCGAAAAAGCCGTTGCGGCGCAACAGTACTCCCCGAAAGTCTGGGACTGGTGGGAACTGCCGGGCTGGGCCCACGGCGCCGACTGGCCGAACATGCGGCTCGCCGGCAACTGGATTCCGCCCCAACCCGACAACCTGACCGCCCGCGTCAGTTGGATGCAACAGTCAGACGGCCGGTATTGCGAATTCGGCTTCGGCTCCGCCCACTCCGGCGTGTTCATGGCCGTTTTCGGCGACGGGTCGGTCAAGTCCCTCAGCAACAACATCGGCAACAGCGGCAACAGCGGCTATAGCGACAACACCAGCATCCTCTACCGCCTCGGCAAGAGGAACGACGGACAAGTAATCGACGCGAATGCGTACTAACTGTACGCCGACCGTCACTCCCCTTTTTCGCGCCCGTGGCTTTTGGCCACGGGCGCATCCCGTTTCCACCCCTCACCCCATGGAGACGAACGATGACCCTTCGGCGATGGCTTGCGCCGGTGTCCCTGGCTACGGTGGTCCTGGTGTCCGCCGGGTGCTCGTCCGACAACACGGCGAAAGAAATCGCCGCGATGAACAACTCGAACATCCAGCGCCTCAGCAACCTGTACGCCGGCTTTCAGAACATGAAAAGCTCTAAAGGGCCGACGGACGAAAACGATTTTAAGAGCTTTATCAAGGGGTACGACCCGGCGAAATTGTCGGCCATGAGCATCGATCCCAACAACCTCGATAAACTCTTCACCTCCGAACGGGACGGCAAGCCGTTCAAAATTCGATACAAGGTCGGCGGGGGACGCGGGTCCATCGCCCCGGTGATATTTGAAGAAGTCGGCGTCAACGGAAAGAAGCAGGTCGGCTTCACGGGCGGCAACGGCCCGGGCGGCGGCGGCGACGTTCAGGACGTCGACGAAGCCATGTATAAGGACTTGTGGTCCGGGAAGATTTCTACCCCGCCGAAATCGGCGAGCGGCCCGGGCGGCGGTGGAGCCGGCCGGCCCAAAGGAGGAGCGCCCGCCGGTGCCCCGACCGGCCCCAAAGGGTAAGGTGTAAGTCCGCTGTCGGTACGACCCCTTGCCCCGCTTACGCCGAGGCAAGGGGTGTTTAATCGGCCTCGTACCCGCCCATTTCTCCCGCATAGTTTTCGTACCGCATGTACTGCTTCAGATAGGTCAGCATCACTTCGCCGGTCGGGCCGTTTCGCTGTTTGGCCACGATCACTTCGAGCTGGTTGTCTTCCTGCCCGCCGTCGAACTTCCCCGGCCGGTGGAGCATGAGCGCCAGTTCGGCGATATTAGACGATCCCATCAGTACGATTCGGTATCGGGACCGCTCGTCCGGAAAAGGCCGGGTCTACCGTGTTTCTCGAAATACAAATGAAATATCGGCAAGTGTACAAAAGTGTAAAATTATATTTCGAGCAATTTTGTGGAATGCATTTTCCGTTGTATTACGGACTTGTTAGAGTGCAATGAAAGTTTGGCTCGCATTTAGTGACGTTTCCGTCAATTTTCAAATTTAACGGCTCCGATCAGGGGCTGGAGATAGCGGAATACCGGGTGTCTCGGCCCGGCGGGAGGAACCAGGGGTATTCCCCCGGCCACCCGGCATCCCGAGATTCTTCTTCTCTCCTTTGTCGGAGGTCTCTCCCATGAGACGTCGATCCGGGTTTACCCTGATCGAGCTACTGGTCGTCATCGCCATTATTGCGGTGCTCATCGGCCTGTTGCTCCCCGCCGTCCAAAAGGTCCGCGATGCCGCGGCCCGAATGCAGTCGGGAAACAATCTGAAGCAGATCGGAGTGGCCCTGCACAACGCGCACGACGCGATGGGCGCCTTTCCGCCGATCATGTGCAACCAATGGCGGTCGTTCAATGGCGGCCCGCCGGCCGGATTGGACGGAACGTACCGAGGCCCTTACCTGCCGTACAACGCAGGCACGTCCGGTAGCGACAAGACCACGTTCTTTTGGGCCCTGTTGCCGTACATCGAGCAGGAAAACGTTCAGAAAGGCCTGTCCGGATACCAGTTTTTCATCATGGGCCAGATGACGTCCGATCCGTCCAAGATGCCCGGGTCCTACGCCCAAAAAACGTTACAAGCCCCGGGCGACCCGAGCACGACTCGGGAGGTCAACTGGCAATGGCCCTATACCGCCAACGAACAAGTGTTTAGGCAGTCGTTGTCCAGCTACGTTCCCAACTGTCGAGTGTTCGGGAAGAACATCTTCAACCAGAACAGCCCGTGGAACATCGTCTGGGACAATCAGGGAAGCGGCGTTTGCAAGATGACGACCATCTCGGACGGCACCTCCAACACGTTGGGTGTCGTCGAGAAGCGGATGATCACGGGCGACGCCGTCGTATCGTTTAAAGACTGGGGAACGCAGGGCCAAACCAATGGCAACGACGGCGCGAACACCTGGGCGGTCACGGACACCCAGCCGGAAGGGATGAGTTTTTTCGGGTTTAATTGCAAAGACCCGTCCCAAACGTGGGACGCTCAGGAAGGCCAGTGGTGGCTCAGCAACTGCCGGTTCGGCACCATCGACCCGCGCGAGTACTTCCAGCCGCCGCACACCGTCCTCGTCCCGGCCAGTCAGCATTGGGCAAACATTTACCCCTTTAGCACCGACGTGACGGGTTCTCTCATGATGGACGGTAGCGTTCGCTGGATCCGCACGGGGATTTCTGTCCCAACCTGGAGCGCCATGGTGACCCCGAACGGCGGGGAAGTGTACCAGAACGACAACTGACGTACCGCGGCAAACCGCTACGGTGTCTGCGGCCATGTCGCCAAACGGGCAACATGGCCGCATTTTCATGGGCACCTACGAATTCACGCTCAGAATCGAATTATCACGTGTCCTTAATTCCAAAGGAGACGATATGCGTCGCCGCATTTCGCGCCTCATTACCACGTTGACATTCGTCGGCATGTCGGGCCTGATCTCTTCCTGCGGGCCGAGTGGAGAAACTCCTCCCCAGACGGGTGCCACTCTGGAAGGGACTGTCACGTACGGAAACGAACCGATCCAATTCGCCCTCGTCATAGCCACCGGCCAAGCCGGCGCGGCAGCCACGGGAAAGATTGACGACGAAGGCCGATACCACTTGGACAACGTCCCGTTGGGTGAGGTCAAGATCGCCGTCAACACGAAAGCGGGTCAGGGCGATTACATGACCAAGATCATGGGAGGGGCGACCAATAAGAAAAAGACGAATTGGAAGTACACGCAAGTCCCCGACAAATTCCAGGACCCCGGCACGACGACCTTGACCACGACGATCAACAAAGGGCCGAACACGTACGAAATCAAGATTCCAAAGTGATTGATCTCGAAGTTGGGTGACATGGGCCGGTCGGGGGAGGAGCCCGGCCGGTTTTTTGCAGGCGTTAAGGAATGGAGTATTCCCGCAACGGTCGACCGATGGGGAAACAAGAAATATGGGCCTAAACGTCTCAATCTCCGTCTCTAATCCACGCCATACCCGCCCATTTCTCCCGCATAGTTTTCGTACCGCATGTACTGCTTCAGATAAGTCAGCATCACTTCGCCGGTCGGGCCGTTTCGCTGTTTGGCCACGATCACTTCGAGCTGGTTGTCTTCCTGCCCGCCGTCGAACTTCCCCGGCCGGTGGAGCATGAGCACCGTGTCGGCGTCCTGCTCGATGCTGCCCGACTCCCTCAGGTCGGAGAGCCGGGGCTTGTGGTCCTGCCGGTCCTCGCTCTGCCGGTTCACCTGGGCCAGGGCGATGACCGGGATCTGCAACTCGCGGGCGAGGAATTTCAGCCGGCGGCTGATCTGGGCCACCTGCTCCTGCCGCGGGTCGCGGCGGTTTTCCGGCTCGATGAGCTGCAGGTAGTCGATCACCACGAGCCGGATGCCGTGGCGGATTTTCAGCCGCCGGGCGCTGGCCCCGATGCGGAGCATCGACTGCATCGGGGTGTCGTCGATGAACATTTTCACCGGGCTCTGCGGGCTGCCGCGGAGGTCGGACCCGGCCTGGCTGAGCTTACCGATGTCGTCCGCCGACAGGGTCCCCTTCCGCAACCGGTGGCTGTCCACCCGGGCCTGGCAGCAAAGCAGCCGTTCGGCCAGCTCGATCCGCGATTGCTCCAGACTGACGAAAAACACCGGCACCCGCTCGTCCACCGTCGCGTGGCGGACGACGTTCAGCGCGAACGCCGTCTTGCCCACGCTGGGCCGCGCCGCCACGATCACCAGTTCCGACTTCTGCAACCCCGCCAGGATGTTGTCCAGGTCCACGTACCCGGTCGGGATGCCACTAAGAGAGAGGTCGTTTCCCTTCCCCGCGCGCGCGTCAATTCGGGTAAACGCCTCGTTGATCGCGTCGCCAATCGTCTTGGTCTCGCCCACCACCCCCATTTCGGCGATTTCGAGCACCCGCCGCTCGGCCACGCCGAGTAATTCGTCCGCCCCCATGACGCCGTCGTAGGCGTCGCGGAGCAGTTCGGTGGTCGTATGAATGAGGCCGCGGACAAGAGCCTTTTCGC
Source organism: Fimbriiglobus sp. (assembly GCA_036493815.1). GTDB lineage: Bacteria > Planctomycetota > Planctomycetia > Gemmatales > Gemmataceae > DASXPC01. The sequence goes on from DASXPC010000352.1 coordinate 12,922, forward strand.
GGACGATCTTGGCGTAGTATTCGGCGTTCGCCGCAGTCGGGGCGGCGTCCCAGAGGTCGGCCAGATATTCCGCCCCGCCCACGTCTTCGAGTTGTTTCAGTTGTTTCAACCGCTCGTGCAGAATGACCAAATCGACCGGCTTGCCGTCGGCGTACAAGTCCTTGACCGCGTTGAAGACCTTCTGGTGCCCGTCGAAGTAGAAGTTGTCCGGGCGGATGACCTGAAGCACGTCGGACAGGACGGCGTTGTCCCGCAGGATGCTGCCGAGCACGCCCATTTCGGCTTCCTTGCTCTGCGGCGGTAACCGGTCGGCGGAAATCGGGTCGGGCACGGCATCCCTCCTGGAAGCGAATCGCGAAGTGTCGATTCAGTTTAGCGACCCGCCGCCGAACGGAAGCGCCGTAAGTTATCTTCCCGGAGGCCGCGCGTGGACGACTACCTTTGCCTGACGCTCCTGGCGAAACCCGGCGAACCGGAGGCGGGATTCAAGGCCCGGCTGAGCGAACTCTGGTCCGGCCTGTGCCGCCGGCAACCGGACGTATTCGAGAAAGTTTATGCCGAAACGGTGGCGTTCGAAACGCACGCCGGGCACTTGGGTCGCAAATATCTGATCGAAGCCGCAGCGGCCGAGGCCATCGTCGCTGTCCTACTCACGGCCGAAATGGATCACCTGCCGGTCGATCCGGACGACCTGTATTCGAAATACGAAGCCGCCCCGCCGGAGTGGTTCTGGATCGAGCATTGACGGGCGTTCCGGGCCGCCACAGAGGGCGGCCCCTACGGGTTCCGGGCCGCCTAAGGGTTCCGGGCCGCCTAAGGGTTCCGGGCCGCCACGGAGGGCGGCCCCTACGGGTTCCGGGCCGCGAACCGCTACACATTTGGATGAACCGCTTGAACGATGTATTCGGCTAAAATAGCCTCGTTTTTGGAGTCGCGTGATGCTCCGAACCTTCACCGCAGTTGCGAGTGTCTGGCATGCGGGGCTCGGATTTGCCTTGGACGATACGGAGGTAAAATCCCTTGCCGGCACCTGGACGATCCAAGCCGCCACGCTCGGCGGTCGGGACCATTTGGGCGATTTCAAGGGAATGACGCTAAAAGTGGACGGCAACAAGTACACGGTCGGATTCGGAATGGTCAAGGACGAAGGAACTCTGACCGTCGGGGCGACGAAGGAGCACAAGACCATCGACCTGAAGACGAAGCCGGGCGGGCTGTTCAAGGGGCGGACGATGCCGGGCATCTATAAGTTCGATGGGGACAAGCTGGTAATCTGTGTGAACACCGAAACGCAGGACCGGCCGACGAAATACGAGGCACCGGCGGCGTCGCCGATCATGCTGCTGACGTTCGTTCGGGAGAAGAAGTGAAATCATGACGCTCACGATCGACCTACCCAATGATCTTTTCGAAAAACTCGCCGGTTTAGCCCATACACAAGGCGTATCGGTCGAGGAATGTGCCCGGCAAGAACTTGGAGAACGGCTGAGCCGGGAGCGGGCAATCGTCGCCGCATCCGAGTACGTCTTGCGGAAAAATGCGGAATTATATCGGCGTTTGGCCCAATGATTTTCCTTTCGCCGGACGACGTGATTCACCTTCAAGCCGACGTCATTCGTCAGTCGGGTGGTTCCGCCGGCATTCTGGATCGGGGTAAGATTGAATCGGCGGTGTCGTAACCGGGGATGACATTCGGCGGTGTCGATCTCTATCCAACACTCGCCGATAAAGCCGCCGCCCTCGGGTTCTCACTGGCTTTGAATCATGGGTTCGTCGACGGCAACAAGCGAATCGCCCATGCCGCGATGGAAACCTTCCTCATATTGAACGGCTACGAAATCCGAGCGTCGGTCGATGAGCAGGAGGGAGTGTTTTTGCGGCTCGCGGCCGGGGAAAGCAATCGCGAGGATTTCACAAACTGGGTCAAACAACAACTCGTTCGACTCGCAACGGGCGACTCCCGATAATAGTCCGCATTCGGCACCTCACGACAACGGACGGCCATGGCCCGCGAAAAAGTTCTAACCGGTGAGGGCGATACGTCCGACGACCGCCGGCGGGACGCGGCGTTACGGCCGCGGTATCTGCGGGAAGTCATCGGTCAGATCGCCGTCGCCGAGCGGCTGGGTATTGCCGTCAAGGCGGCCAAGGCCCTCAAGGAACCCCTCGGCCACATCCTCTTCGACGGCCCCCCGGGCCTCGGCAAAACCACCTTCGCCACCGTCCTCCCCAACGAACTCGGCACTTCCATCCAAATGACCTCCGGCCCCGCTCTCGCCAAGCCGGCCGACCTCCTCCCTTTCCTCACCAGCCTTGAAGAGGGCAGCATCCTCTTCATCGACGAAATCCACCGCATGCCGCGCGTCGTGGAAGAGTTCATCTACCCCGCGATGGAAGACTTCCGCATCGACATCGTCCTCGGCGAAGGCGTGAACGCCCGCACCATCTCGATGCAGTTGAAACACTTCACCCTGATCGGCGCGACCACCCGTGGCGGCATGCTCTCCGGCCCGATGCGGGACCGGTTCAAGATGCGGGAGCACCTCGATTACTACACGCCGGAAGAACTGGCGACGATCGTCACCGTGAACGCGAAGAAATTGAATTGCGGGTTGTCGTCCGGGGCGGCCAAAGAAATGGCGGCCCGCAGTCGGGGGACGCCGCGGGTGGCGAACGCCCGTCTGCATTGGGCGCGGGTCTTCGCCGCCGCGACGACGGCGGACGGGGCGATTACCGATGCGGTTGCCAAAGCCGCCCTGGACAAGCAGGAAGTGGACCCGGCCGGGTTGGACAAGAACGACCGCCGGTATCTGGAGTGCCTGATCGACGCATTCGCGGGCGGGCCGACCGGTGTCGAAGCCCTGGCGGCGACCATGAACATTTCCGGCGACACGCTGAGCGACGAGATCGAACCGTACTTGTTGCGGGAACAGTTCATCGTCCGCACGCCCCGCGGCCGGGTGGCCACGGGGAAGGCGTTTACGTTACTAAATCGAACTCAACCGAAGCCGAAAGACGACAAAGGCGGATTGTTCGACTGAATCCCTCCGTCGCATTTGACTGAGGAAAATCTAAGATGATGACGGTGGCGAATTGGACCACAGTTCTCCGATCACGACCTATCCGCGAAGGCGTTTCCTCCCGAGTCTTTTTCCGCATGATTACGCAACAGTGTCTCCACCTGGATAGCCGCGTGCTGATCTCCGGCGTGACGGGCCTCATCGGCGGGGAGATCGTTCGCACGCTGCTCCGATCCGGGCATAAAGGGACGATTTGGGCGCTAATCCGTCCTTCCGGCCGACGTTCGGTTGGGCAGCGATTGGACGAACGGTTGAGCCGCAGCGGCGACGCGGGGGAAGTCCCCCCGAACGTGCGGCCGGTGGCCGGTAACATCACGGAACCGGACTGGGGCCTGTCGCACGAGGATGCGGAAGACATTCGTACCGGTGTCGACGTCGTCATCCACAACGCGGCCGACACGTCCTTCGCGGTGCGCCGAAACACCTCGACGACAAACATTGAAGGCGTCCGTCGCCTCGCGGCATTCGCCCGATCGTGCTGGCGGACGCCATTGATCGGATTCATGAGCACGGCGTCGAACGTTGGTAACGTGACCGGGTGTTGCGTCGTCGAGTCCGACGGGTGCCGGCCGGGGAATAACCACTTCAACGACTACACCCATTCGAAAGCCGTCGCGGAAGACTTTCTGCTGTCGAGCGATCTCCCCGTACTCAATCTGCGGCCGACGATCGTGCTGAGTGCGGGGCTTCCCGACCTGGAATTTGCCCGACAAATTCTCTGGTGCGCGCCATTGGCCCGGGCGTTCCGGGCGCTGCCGCTCGACCCTGCCTCCCGGCTCGATATTGTGGACGTGGGTTTCGTCGCCGAGCAGACCGTGCAGTTGTTGTCCCACCCGGCCCGGACGTTCGATAGCTACCACATTTCCGCGGGACCGGGTGGGGCTTCTGTATTCGGAGATTTACTCGAACGCGTCGGTCGACATTACAGACAGAAGCGACCGTTGCGGCCCATACCGCCTTCCGAATGGACGCCGGAGCACGCGGAGAAATACGTTCGGTCCGGATTTCAGCGGCGGGTTTTTCGATCCCTCCGCCACTACTTTCCCTTCCTGACCATGGACGTGGTTTTCGACGACGCCCGATTGCGGCACGACCTCGGCGCGGCATACATCCCACCCCGGCCGGTGGCCGATTATTTCGACGAACTCCTGAAACTCATTCCGCACAAGGCCGCCTTGCTCGAGGCGGCCTTCCCATAACCCGAACCGGTCGACCCATGAGTGATCTCCTCTGGTTACTCGTCGCAATCGTATGTGAAGTGGGTGCGACGTGTTTGTTAAAGGCGTCGAACGGGCTCACGCGGTTTTGGCCGTCGGTGGGAGTCGTCGTCGGGTATCTGACCGCATTTGCCCTCTTGGCAATGGTCTTGAAGCGGCTTCCGGTCGGCCCGGTGTATGCGGCTTGGGCGGGGCTGGGCACGGCCGGGGCCGCGGTGGTCGGGCTCGTCGCCTACGGCGAACGGCTTCCAGCCGCGGGATGGTTCGGCGTCGCACTGGTCGTGGCCGGTGTGATCCTTCTGGGCTTTTTCACACCCCACGATTCCACATGAGCAGACAAACTCTTTCGCGTTACCGGCCGCCAGGCCCTGCAGGCGGTATCGTGCCGCCCGGCCCGCTGGGGACAGGCACGGCCGGGATCACGTTCAGCACTTGTGGGTAGACGGATTTCGGCACGGCTGGCTGAGTAGGGCCGTCGGCGTCGGCCCGTAACTTATCTCCCCTCGCCTCGCTCGTCACGAACAGCACGTTCCCCATCCGCACGGCTTTCATCCCCGCGACTTCGCTCGCCAGCCGCACGGCCGTCTCCAGCGGCACGTCGGTCAGTACCAGATCGCTCTGGGCCTCGGCCGCGAACTTCTTCTGCCGCGGGTCGAGCACCACGTTCGCACCGGTCTGATCGGCCAGTTGTTTGACGAGGGTACCGATCGTGCCCGGTGCGATGCTCACACGCTGCCGGAGTTGCTTCCGGATGACGGTGTCTTCGGTTGAAACGACCACCTTTCCGCCGACCACGCCGTAATACAAGTGATACGGGGTGAGGACCTGGGCCAGTGCGTCGCGGAGTTTGACGTCCCGCAGGGCAAACGTGATGCCGGCCTGGTTCGGATTGATTCCGGCCAAGACCACGGCGTCGCCATCGACCTGGATGTCGATTTTGCCGCGGAGTTTGAGATAGGCAATGGTTTCGGCGAAGGATTTATTTTCGACGGCGAAGTAGCCGACGGCATTCAGGGCGTCCTTGGCCTTGGCGGCGAGACCGGGCTCACCTTCGGCCGGCGGCTGACCGGCCCGGAGTTTATCGGCCACGGCCGGCACCGCCGCCGCAATCACTCCGGCCAACAACAAAAAACGTACCGCGGACATGGCGGACTCCTTCGCAAGAATGCGGGTTCGACCGGTTCGATTCTAACGCGAGAGGGAGCGGCTTGACTGCGCGGGTTTCGGTTCCCCTCTCCCCTTGGGGGAGAGGGGCTAGGGGTGAGGGGTGGGCCTG
>DASXPC010000353.1:0-12748 GCA_036493815.1 Fimbriiglobus sp.
GTACCCCGAGTAACCCAGGCCGTTGTGTCCCCGGACGCGGAAGTAATATGTCGTGCCGGCCGAAAGCCCGGTCACGGCAAAATTGGTCGACGTCGCGGAGCCGACCGGGGCCCATCCGGTCACGCCGTCGGGCGACTGCTCGACGGAGTAGGTGTCGGGCGTGTTCGGCGGGGTGGTGGAGTCCGCCCAGGTGAGGACGACCTGCGCGCTCGACGCGGTCTGGGCGACGAGGTTCGTCGGGGCGTTCGGCGCGGTTGTGGGCGGCGGCAAGAGCCCATACACCACCAGGGCGTTATTCGGATCGCCCGTGCCGGACCCGACGTACACCCGCCCGTTGGCCACGGTCGCCACCTGGAATTTCACCGCGGCCCCGAGATCGTCCCGGCCGTTGGCCGCCTGGCCGCTCGTGTACAACTCGGTCGCGTAGCTGTCCGTGCTATACGCCCGCAACTGGTTGGTGCCCCGGTCTACGTCCCAGACGATGCCATCCGCCGGGCCGTTCGACGAGACCGACGGCGTCGACCCGGCGAACGCGAACGCGTCGGCCGACTTCGATGCGGGGGTCGTACTCAGCACGCCGTTCACGAGGGTGAACGTCTTGGCGACGCCGCCGTATCCTTCGACGTAATAAACCTGGCCGTTGAAAATCGCCGCCGAGTCGAGCGACCCACTGAGTTGGTTGGCCGTGTTCTGGACGATGGCGTTTTGCAGGCCGTACTTCCCCATGTTGTCGCGATCGATCAGGTAGATTACCCCTTCCTTCCCGGAACCGATCAACAGGTGGGCGTGCGTCGCACTGCCGTACGAATCGGGGACGACGACGCAGGCGGACGAACCGACGTCCTGGTCGACGGAGTTGAGGTACGCCTGGTTGAACGGGGTGAAGTAGTCGACGACCTGGAGCCCCCACCCGTTCGGGTTCTGGCTTGTCGGCGACGTGGCCGGGTCGAGGGCGACCTTGACGAACGAGTCGCCGTAGTCGGCTTTGGACGGAAAGCCCTGGGCGTTCAGGCCGGTGACCGGTCCGGGGGCCGGGGCGGCGGGGTTCGAACCGGTTCCGGTGCCATTGCTGCCGTCGAACGTGCCGTTGCCGGTTTCGAAGTAGAAATAGGTGCCGTCGAACGTCAGGGCCCCGCCGGCCATCCAGATGCCGCCCAGTCCGCCGTTGGGTGTGGTGTTTAGCACACCGGTCAGTGCGAGCGTCGTGGCGCTCCAGCCGACCATCCAACCGTGGTAAGGGCCGTTATCACCGTGCGACGCCCAGCCGGCGTAAACGACGCCGTTGACGAGCGTCAGTGCCGGCCGCTGGTGCTCGCGGAGGGCGTTGAACTGGACGACGGGGTTGCCGGTCCCGTTGTACGGGTCGGTGACCGCCCCGTTACCCGAGCCGTAAACGTAGATCGACGTGGCGTTCGTGTTCGCCCCGGTCGTGGTGCCGATCAGGGCCGGGGCGGTGCGGTCGGCGCCGTCCTGGATATTGATCGCGTGAAGCCGCTGGACCCAATAGGAAGTGGCGCCCACCGTTTCCTTCGTCTTCGTGATGAGGTAGAGCGTGTTCGACGAGGCGTCGATGACAGGCGTTCCGGTGATGCCGATTTCCACAGTAATGTCGGACGTATTCACATCGGCCTGCGGCACCGGGGTCAGGGCCGTGGCCCCCGCGAGATGGTTGTTGACGTCGGACAGGTCGAGGAAGTTGCGCTGCCAGAGGAGTTGCGGGGCCGCGGAAGCAGCGTCGAAGGCGTAGAGTTGATCGTGCTCCGTCGCGACGAAGACCGCGTCGTGGACCCCGGCGTTGGGCCCGGTCGTGATCGCGACGTTCTGCATCACCAGCGGCTGCGCGTACAACTGGCCCGTCACCGGCGCCCGGAACAGTTTGCCGAACTGGGAGGAATTCACGTTCGCCCGCGTTAGCGCGGTCTCGGCGGCGTTGACGCCATTACTCGTGGGGTCGTTGTGGTACGTGAGGACATTGGTCGGGTTGATCCGATCGTCCAATTCCTCACACCCGAGGCGGGCTCTCGACGTACGCGTACGGCGACTCTTCGTGTTGGTGGATTTGGACATTCGCGGTTTTCTCCGGGCCTTCGGCGCCGTATCGAATGGCGGTTGTCCGGCCGGAGAACGGCCGGGTGATGGGCGAACCGATCGTACCGAATCCGCCGGGCGGAAGCAACGGCGTCGTAGCCTTCCTCCCCGACGAGGCCGGGGCCGTGGCCGAGAGCACGGACCGCTGACGACTGCCTTGGAAGGGGGTGGCCACAACGACGTGGAATGTCATCGCTCAGGAAACCTATGCCAGACCGTCACGGGTGAGGATCGGTGAAGACTGTTTACGAAACCGGTCGGGACGGCGGATCTTCGAATAGGCTGGAATTATCGGGAAAAGAGGCCGATAGCGGGCCATCGAGGACGGTTGACGAGAGTACACCCGACAGGAGTCGAACCTGTAACCTTCGGCTCCGGAGGCCGAAACCCGGTTTCCACAGACAGAACTACCGCAACGACTTCCGCCGAGAGGTCCAATCACCTTCCCCTCCCACTTCCCCTCACCCGCGATTTCTTACCCCCGGAACTGGCCCGGGTGGTGGCTGCGTGGCCGACCCTTCCCGAACCGATCCGGCGAGCCATGCTCGCTCTGATTGAATCGGCTAATGCCGTTCGGGGCTGACCGTCCCGCTGGTGGTAGCTGGAAAAAGTCCATCGAGGGCGGACAGGGGCACCGGGCGGTTGAAGCCGTCCGCCCGGCGCCGCCTGGGTCACTGGCCCTTCAACCGGTTCACTACGGCGTGGTGGGTGTCGATTTCCGGGTAGAGCAAGGCCTGGCCGTCACTCCCGCACGACGTCCGGGGCGAACGGGTCACGATGATTTTCGCCTTCGCCCCGTCCGACACCGGCACGACCGCCCGCCCTTCGATGCTTCCCCGAATCGCCTCGGGTTCGCCGACGAAGTTGTAACAGGCGTTCCCGGCCATCACCCCACCTTCCTCGGTATCGGCCCGGAACGGCAAGTCCCACCCGTCGAGGACGATATCGTCCGCGGCAAGGTCGAGGTAGACGTCCTTCCGCCGGCCCCGCTGCCGCACCACGGCCATTCGTTGCTTCCGGCCCTCGTACCCGACCGGTTGCGGGTCGAGGACCGACCGCACGGCAAACTCGAACCGGCTCGTCATGGCGAGCATCTCGTCAATTCGGAACAGCGTGACCCGTTGACCCGCGACCAGTGCCATTGTCCGACCCTCCCCCAGAGTGCCCGGTCCGAAACGGACCCGGCGAACGGCCGGCGGGAACGCGACCCCCACGCGGTAACGCCACGGCCGAAGGGCCGGCGCTGGGAAGCGCCGGCCGGGGTCGGTCAGTCGGAAACGGGATCGGTCTGGGTCAGGTGAAACACCGTCGCCGTCCACGGTCGCCGGCCCGATGTCCGCCGGGTCGGACCGGTCCCATCGGTCGGAGTTTCTACGGGGGCCGGTGACTTGCTTCTCACGTCCACGAACGTCACAACCTTGACCCCGTGTTCCCCCCGCCGCACTTGACGGCCGAGCGCCCGCCAAGCGTGGTAGGTGAACACGTTCTCCCGCGGCCGGATGTCGTCCGCCGGGATCCCCTTCGCCACGAACCCGGCTAGGATCGCCGGCCAGTTCCCGAACGAATGCCCGCCGGCGGCCCGGGACAGGGCTTCTTGTTGAATCTGCTCTCGCGTCGCGCGCACGACGTACCTCTCCCCTTCGGGGTGAAAAAGGAAACGGAAAGAACACGGAAGACGGCCCGACCGGCGGCCGGGCCAGAGTCGCTAGGCGAGCATTTCCCCGGCTTCGATTGCCTGAAGGGCCGCCCGTAAGTTATTGCGGTGGGTTTGCAACAGTCTCACGTACCGTTCGATGGGTTGCCCATCGAGACTTTCCCGTTCGGCAATCTGCTTCGCCCGTTCGGCGAACGGCCGGGCAAGGTCGCGACGGGCCAAGTCGAGCCGCAAACACCGGGACAAGAGCGGGGAAGCGTCGTCGTAATCCTCGAACAATGCTTCTTGTCCTTCCGTCGTCGTGGTGAAGACGACGACGACGTGAGCGGGAAGGCGCTCCAGCAAGACGAGTAGCTGGCGGATGACGTCCTTCCGCAAGGAGTGAGCTTCGTTCAACAGGTAAGCCCGGCCCGCCCGCTCGCCCCACCCGCGGATTCCCATCTCCCGCTCTAGGTCGCGGAGTTGTGCGACCGTTAGCGCGGCCGCATCGACTTCGTGAATACAGATTTCGTCCGCGACTTCGGCCGCTATCAATCGGCCGATTGTCGTCTTGCCCGTACCTGAACCGCCCGACAGCCAGAATGCCCGGCCCGCCAGTCCCCGTTTGGCAAGCGCCAGGATTCGTTGAACAATTTTCTCCTGTCCGACCACTTCGGACCACGTCCGGGGCCGGTACTGTTCGGTGAGTGGTCCCCGGCCCACTGTTGGCGCTTCGTTCCCGCCTTGCTTCGCGTCAGTTTCGACCATGTTTCGGCCCTCATTGAGTGTGTATCATTGCATGGTGATATGCCGACACCATCACCATGTATGTATGATTGCCGTATGTCAATATGCGACATGTCATTTTCTGATATATATTGCGTTTTATATTTCGACGTTGTTAATGCGCTATTACACGTTTGTTTTCGGCTTGTTTGCAAGGCGGTTGCGGGGAATTGAACCGCACCCCCCCCCGGGGGTCGCGGGCCGGTTCCATGCGTACTTAAGTCCCGTTCACCGCTTCACGTTTTCGATTGTCAGATGTAATTCCGAGTGGAAAAGTTGACCGGACCCCAGGGCCACTGTGAGCGGTTCCGACTGGTACTTATCTCTTGTTCGTCAACGCGACGAAGTTGGACTGATATTGCCGAAGTGCTCCTAATCTATATTTCCGGTATAAGCCGGACGGCGGGAGTAGCTACCCGTCGAAAGCCGCGGACGGGATTCGGGGGTTCACCTTTCCCCCGATTTCCGTCCGCGGTCCTTCGGCCAACAAAGGTGACACGATGACCCCGCTGCTCCAAGCGGCGCCCGCAAAAGTCCGCTGTCGAGACTGCGGCATGTTGGCGCTGCGAAGCGAGATAATGGAACCGGTTTTCTGTGGCGAACAAAGTCGTCGAGAACAGTTTAACCCCAAGGGAACACACCTTCCCTTTCTATGCGTCGAAAACAAATTCGAGGTGGAGGATAGGAACGGACAAGATAACGCGCGGGTCCGAGACCATGAACGAGTCTGTGACAAGTGGGTAGAGTGGAACCCGGCATGGGGGCCTAGACAACACGCGGAGTTCAAAGTGGAAGAGGCGTTAAGGAAGGCAGCCGCTGAGCAAGCGAAGTCTCTAGCGGCATGGCAAAGCAGCGAGTCACTTAAAAACTCAACCGCCGCATCAAAAGCCGGCGCTTGGGTTGGCGGGTCTATCGCTTTAGTAATTGGGCTTCTTACGCTCGTCAGCAGCATCACAATCAATTGCTACAATTCTTCAAAACCACCCGTTCAAGTTATCGTCCAACAACCCCCACCGACCGAGCCGCCTGCAAAGCATAATTAGACGGCTGCACTCTGGTCTTTGTACTAGGATTTCCCGTTCGGCTTGCTGTCTCATGGGGTGATGTCTATGAATCGCGTGAACAAGGTGATCGACAATCAACTGCGGCGGGCGCTTTTGGGCGGCCTGGCATTTACTCCCGTCTTCTATCTACCGCCCGCCATCGCGGCCTGGTTGCTCTGTTCAGCGGTCGGATTGACGTCGATGACTTGGACGTCCTTCTTGGCCGGTTGGGGCATCCTTAGCGCCGTCGGTTACTTGCGGTTCTTCCTTCGGTGGGTTTCAGTACGGGAACAAATCTTGGAATACCGAGCCAATAAACCGTTGCCAGATGAAGATGCTGCTGACGAACCGGAAGCCGTGCTGACCACCTCCCACTAACGGACCCCTACGCTTATCTCGGGGGGTCGCTCCCGCACTGCTATTCAGGATCTGCGGCCGGGCCCAGACTCACGCCCCAACCCCCGATACAGCCAATCCGTACGAACTCCGCGCGACGCCACCGGTGCGCAACCTATTGTCGAACCTTTGGATCGGTCTGGATATCGAGATGTTGCAGTTCCCCTCACTCCCACTCGTGAGTAAGTTGGGGATATGTCACTCGAACCGCAAAATCGACCGCAAACGACCGCGGACAAGAATCGTCCCCGCGGCAGGCCGTTCACCGGGCCGGACGACCCCCGAAACCGGACGAACAGGGAGGCCGCGACCTTGGCAGGAACGGTCCCCGATCCGGTGCCCGTCGAGGGAGAGGGGCTACTGGCCGCTATGCGGCACGTCATCGCGAACGACAAGGTCCACGACCGGACGCCCGAGCAGAAGCTGGCCCGGATGCTCCTCAAGGATCAGACCAAGTTCTTCGATCGGTTCATGGCGTTGGAGAAAGCCGACCTGGCGGCTCGGGCGGTGGCTGCCACGAATGCATGTGAGGCTGAGGAAGTAGACGTTGGTGCGGAGCGATGTGAGCGATTGCTCGACAACCTACTCGGAAGTATTCACGATGAGCTAGCGCGGGAAGACGCCGAACTCGCCGCCCGGCCAGACGCGGCAAAGATTGGCGCGACCCTACAAAACAAGCTGAATAGCGCCTTGGAGCGACAGGGGCAGTTGGAACGCCAAGTCGCCGACCTTCGAGAGAAGGTGGTCGTTTTGGGCGGCAACCCCGACTATCGCACGGACTCGGCCGAATTCCGCGCCGGACGTCCAATTCGCGCCGACCAATAATTATCGCGTCTGGCACTCCCGACAGAAACAAACAGTAACGGCAGTTCGCGCCGAACACTCAGATCCGTACTACGCTCCGGGTAAAACAAATACACCCGGGGTAGGCAATGCCCGACACGTCAACAACTCCACCCGACTACTACGAAGTCCTCCAGGTTTCGCCGAACGCGGACGGCGAGTTTATCGAAGCCGCGTACAAGCGGCTGGTGGATAAGTGGAATGGCGAACGCCAGCCAGGCGACGCTGGGGCGTTTGAAAAGTTGACACTTCTCGACAAGGCGTTTGCAAATCTGGGTGATCCCCAAAAACGGATCGAATACAACCGAACTCGGCAGGAGCGTCCCGACCAATCACACGAACCGTACGCATCGAACTGCGACTCAACCACTCCGCCTCCGGCTGCCTTCTTGCTAGTTCAAGATTCCGTGCCTACGGTTCCAGTGAAGGCCGATACAGCAGCCAGAACAAGTATTCTCGGTGTGTTCGCTTGGATTGCATTTACGGTCGGCGCAATTCTCTTCCTTTGGGCACAACCATTGAATCCTGCCCTGGTTGCAATCAACCTTGTGGGACATGGGATACTATGGGTGCCAGCATTGGTCTTAATTAGGAAAAAAAAGAGAATTGGTGCTGCGGTTTTATCCACTCTATTCCTCATCGATGCGTCACTTGAATTCTACGTGGAGATTGAGTCGGCACGGATTAATGCGAAATACCCTACACCCAATTTAAGTGCCCACGACGGGCGGCATAACCAGACCACATCCTCTGCGCCGACAGTTCCAATTGACGCCATGCGTCACATGGAAAAAGGCAAGTCACTTTACAAATCCGAAGAATATGACAATGCGTTGAGAGAATTTGATGCCGCCATTTCATTTGATCCAAACTGCTCCGAGGCATATAGCTATAGAGGCTCGATCTGGTTCGGCAAAGGTCAATATGTCAATGCAATTAATGATTGCACTAAAGCAATAAACTTGAACCCGAACGACGTTCCTGCATACATATATCGTGGCCAATCGTGCGTCGAAAAAAAGCTGTACAGTCGCGCCATTGAAGATTTTAATACTGTCATACGGATTGATGATGACATCCCGACTAAGGCAATCGCATATGCCAGTCGAAGCGCAGCTTGGCAACAATTAGGAAGCTTTGACAACGCAAAGAAGGACAGAGAAGAAGCCGCTCGTCTTGACCCCACCAAATTCCCTAGGAACGCTTCCGATGCCAAATCCCCGACCCCCCCGGCTGCGACGATAAGCGAAGCGCAGCGCCACTTGCAAAAAGGCACCACACTGTACAAAAATAAGGACTATGACGCGGCCATGAAAGAAGTGGATGCCGCCATTTCACTTGTTCCCAATAGCCATGAGGCCCTCCACAGCAGGGGTGCAATATGGTTCGAAAAGCGACAGTTTACCTATGCAATTGAGGATTGCACAAAGGCAATCAACCAATACCCACGCGACGTTGCGGCGTATATAGTACGCGGACGAGCATATATTGAGACGAAGTTATACAGTAAGGCTATTGATGACTTCGATTCTGTTCTTCATATTGAAAATGACACTTTCACTAGGGCGGCTGCCCACTCATTTCGTAGTGTTGCATATGAGCAATTAGGGTATATTGACGAAGCGAAAAAAGACCGAGAAGAAGCCGCTCGACTGGAGCCTAAGGTATTCGGCAAAAAGTGACTCGCTTCTTCTCGCAGTTAGATTCTACTACAGTGCGACTTTCCTCCGTATGGGATGGCGCTTCGTTATCTGCCTACTACAATTCACATACGGGATAGTCGGAGTAGCTACCGGCTGGCCTGCCCCCGCGTCGTGGTTGCAACTCCCCGCGGCCGGGGGCAGGCGAATCCCGCTTGGAGTTGCATCATGCCTACTTCCAGCCAAAAGTTGGCTGCACTTCTGCGTGCCTATCGACTTCCACCTCCTGGTTTATCCGACGACTGGGTCAGAGTATTTCATGCTCTTTTCGATCCGGCCAGTGTGGCTGTAAACCTCGGCGGATCGTCTCACCATTCGGGCCGTGGAAGTCGAGAATTGTACGTTGCGTGGCTCAATGCTTTGCGCCGAAGCATTGAATCGGCGGACGTAGCCCTACAATTGATTCGAGTCAACTCGCCAAGAACATGGCGAACGGGACTTGCGATTAAGTCCAGTATAGAACCTATCGCTACTGCACTTGCTTCAACTATTCAGTATTTGGCAAACCCTTACCCTACGCGAAACGGACAGGAAGCCACTGAAATCAGTTTGCGAGCGAATATCGCAAATCTGCTTGATGAATTCAACCCAATTCCACTTCTGGATGAGTTAATCGCCGCTGTTGTGGCCGATTGCACTACACAGCGCAGTGTGCCTTTAACTGAAACAATTAAGGGACGAACTGGCGGATCTTGGCCACGAAAGGCCAATGGACCGGAGAAAAGTGAAAGGGGTAAACCGAAGGGGACTCCTCTGGCGGAAGCCGAAATCCTCGTGCGTGAGTGGTTGAACAAAAACGCGAAGGTGAACCCCGGAGCTGTGCTCCGTGATGGCGTGGCCGCCGAAACAGGTGTGAGTAGAGGAAATGTTAGCAAATCCGCCGCTTGGAAAGCGTTCCAAGAAAAACGCAATGCGAAAAAGAAACCAGGTGTTCGTGAACTACGGTTGCCAGAGTCGATGCAAGCCATACTGCCTGCCGCCTGCGTTCGGCCCGATGAACCCAGTGAGCTTTTTGAGCTGATAGAAGCACAGGCCGAAGACCAGCGACGCCAGACACGCCGTCACAAGCCGTCATGACGGAAAGTCGTCGCAAATTGCCTTGTATTCCGTGTCCCTCACGGGAACAAACCGTGACGGCTCGCAATCGGTGAAGGGGCGCGTTGGGACGTCCCAAACCTTGCGAGCCAGCTCCGTGCGTCAACACCCCTGCACCGACCCCCCGTCGGACTGCTCCGGCAGTCCTCTTTATCTACTCGCCGTTCTGTTCTCAGCACGCCGAAGTAAGGATCGCGCCCTTGAGCGCGTGACCCGTCGCAGGTTGAACGCCCTCGGCGTCCGCATCGCTTTTGGCGATGAGGTCGCCGCTCCCTCGAAGCCGAAGGGGGCCGGCCGTGACTGATATACTCCCGCTCCGCGATCCTGTTGCCAATTCCCCCGTTGACGACCCACTCCCCGAATCCGGCGATCTTGCTCGCCTTATCGACCGGGAAGAGTTTGCTCGCCGACTCTCGATTGGCGTTTCGACATTCGACCGGTTGAGGGCAGCGGGGCGGATTGGACCCCTGCCAATCCGCCTCGGGGGTGCCCTCCGCTTTCGGCTGGTCGAAGTCGTCGCCTGGATCACAACGCCGGCCCCTAACGGCGAACTACATGACAACGAAACATGGTCCGCAGTCTGGACCGCCATGCAAAAGAAGCCCGGCCACGCAGGCCGCTGAACATCAACACCATGAAACGAAAACGGACCGGGGAGCTTGGCGGCGCCCGGCCCGTTCAAAGGACTCCAACATGAACAGTATAACCGATCCATGCGACCGCGGGAACATGCGCCGCGTGTCATCCACGAATCCCTGCCCCATTTGCGGCAAGCCCGACTGGTGCCTCGCCGCCACCGACGACTCGGCGGCAATCTGCGCCCGTATCGAAAGTGCGAAGCGATGCGGGGAAGCCGGCTGGTTCCACCGGCTGACGATCGCACCACCGAGCCGACCTTCCCGGCCACATACCAAACGGATACGGCCGTCAACTCCGCTGAACGACTTCACAGCCTTCTCTGAACAGTGCATGTCGTCACTCCCCGAAAAACGTCGCGTCCTGTTTGCCGAGTCGCTTGGTCTCTCGGAACACTCACTCATCGCACTTCGAGTCGGCTGGTCGGACGCTCACCACGTTTGGACGTTCCCCATGATGGAACCGTCGAGCGGCAAGGTGATCGGTATTCGACTGCGAAACCTGGGCGGGTCGAAATACGCGGTAACAGGTGGCAAGGAAGGACTGTTCATCCCGACCACCGAACCGGAACCAGCCGAGCCGCTACTGATCGCCGAAGGTGCAACGGATACCGCGGCGCTGCTCGATCTGGGATTCACGAACGTCGTCGGCCGGCCGAGTTGTACTGGCGGGATCAAGCCCCTCGTCACCCTCACAAGGATTCGACGTCCGCAGGGTGTTGTGATCATCGCCGATGGCGATGAGGCCGGGCGAAAGGGGGCGGCAAACCTCTCGTCGGTTTTGGTTGCGTATTCACATGAGGTCCGGGTGATCGAACCCCCGGCAGGGGTGAAAGACGTTCGCGCATGGAAGTTGAGCGGGGCAAGTCGAGCCGACGTGGAACAAGTCATCCTGTCCGCCCCGCCTCGGCGGCTCCTCATCTCAACGACGATTCGGGGGAACCGATGAGTGCCCTCGAAAACCCTTCCGTCGAACTGGTCGCCGAACGGTCCGGGAAACGATGGAAGATTACGGTGAAAGTGAATGGGGCAACCGGCTTTATCGACGTCATCAACCCGGCGATCGCCACGGCGCGGGCGAAATACGTGAAGACGGTGACGGCCCTATTCCCGGCCGTCCCAGCGGATGCGATTGAAGCCGAACTGTTGAAAGTCGGGATCGAGACCGAAGTGCCCCGGCAACCCGCGGCCGGATTTGCTCCAGGGGATCCGCTCGCGGAAACCCCCGCCGACATACTCGCCGACGCCAATCGAATCCTCGCCGATCCCGAACTAATTCGCCGTATTTGCGATGACGTAGCCACCCTCGGGGTGGCCGGGGAACGAGAGTTAGGGCTGACGGTCTTCCTGATTGGGGTGTCCCGGCTGCTGAACAAACCCCTGGCGGGAATCGTCCGCGGTTCTTCGACGTCCGGGAAGTCCTTCATCATCGAAAGGGTAGCGTCACTTTTCCCGCCCGATGCTGTGATCTATGCCACGCAAATGACCCCGCAGGCACTCTTCCACATGCCGCCGAACTCGCTCCGGCACAAATGGGTGGTCGCCGGAGAACGCTCGCGGCTGGAAGACGACGACCGGGCGGAAGCGACGCGGGCACTCCGGGAGATGCTTTCAGCGGGCAAACTGTCGAAGTTGATGCCGGTAAAGGTAGAGGGCGGTCGGATTGAAACCCAGACAATCGAACAGGAAGGCCCCATCGCCTTCATCGAGTCCACGACTCTAACGACCATCTTCGAGGAAGACGCGAACCGTTGCCTTCTCCTCGGGACCGATGAGCGCGAAGACCAAACTCGGCGGATCGTCACGCAACTCGCCGGAAGTCATTCGGCCCATCACAATGACTGTGCCGACCGTGTACGGGCCATTCACTACGCCATTCAACGGATGCTCCCGGCGGTCGATGTTCGGGTTCCGTTCGCCGAGCGAATCGGCGAGCGGATCGATTGCAGTCGCGTCGAGGTCCGTCGCGCCTTCCCGCAACTCATCTCGCTGATCCAGGCGTGCGCCCTGCTCCACTTTCAGCAGCGGGAGACTGCATCC
Organism: Fimbriiglobus sp.; assembly: GCA_036493815.1. Classification (GTDB taxonomy): domain Bacteria; phylum Planctomycetota; class Planctomycetia; order Gemmatales; family Gemmataceae; genus DASXPC01. The sequence goes on from DASXPC010000353.1 coordinate 12,260, forward strand.
GACGGAAAGTTGCTGGCGACCGCTACGGATTACCAAATTGCCCGGCGTTTGATCACCAAGCCCTTTTCCCTTTCCCTGGGCGGCGGTGTATCGGATTCCGCTCTCCGATTCTTTGAGAAGTTGAAGGGATCAGTACTTGGAGAATTCACTACGCCAGAAGCAAAAAAAGTAGCAGTAGCCGGGAAGTCATCGGTACATGGCTGGTTGTCTGAGCTACACGATGCTGGTGCGGTCGAGATCGTTGACCTGGGCAAGGGAAGAAAGCCAACACGCTGGCGACTCACTGGCAACGAACCCTTGCCCGGCGCGGGAATCATCCCCGAGGTGGAAGACATCTTCCCTGAGTACCGGAATCGTGGACACAACGCTTACTCCCCGGACGAACAAGGGGAATAGCGTCCGGTCGGCAAGTTGTTCACGATTGGACCCAACCTTGTTACCGGTTTTGTACAAGACTGTAACTGGACGCAAACTGGCTGGATTTTCTTG
>DASXPC010000354.1:0-10156 GCA_036493815.1 Fimbriiglobus sp.
CCGAATACACCGAAGACCGGTTCGGTGGCCGGTTCACCCTCGACCGCCGGCTCGACCCCATCTGGCGGGCCTACGTCTCCACCCGCGTCGAAGGGATCAACCTCCACGACATCCCCTACTACGCCCCACCCGAAATCAGCAACTACAGCGGGCAGTCCACCCTCGTCGGCATCCGCCCCGGCGTCACCCGCGACACCCGCGACTCTCCAATCCTGCCGACCTCCGGCAGCCTCATTGACGTCGGCGTCGAACAGGCGTTCGGAACCTATACGTTTCCCATCGGTACCGCCGAATACACCCAATTCTTCACTTCCGACTTCCTCCAGCGGAAGGACGGCCGCGGCAAACACGTCCTCGCCCTCCGCAGTCAGATCGCGGTCGCGGGGTCGAACACCCCCGTGTTCGAACGCTTTTACGGCGGCGGTTACCAGAGCCTTCGCGGATTTACCTTCCGCGGTGTCGGTCCGGTCGACAACACCCTATTTACCGGCGGGACGTTCTCGTTCCTCAATAGCGTCGAATATCAGATCCCGATCCTCGCCAGCGAGAAGCTCTTCTTCGTCGGGTTCGTGGATCATGGAACCGTGGAAAAGACAGTCGAAATCAAAAACTACCGCGTCTCCGCCGGGTTCGGTTTCCGCATCATGACCCCGCTCAGCCCAGCCCCGCTCGCCCTCGACTTTGCCTTCCCGCTCGTCCGCGCCCCGTGGGACGAAAAGCAGATGTTCAGCTTCTCCTTCGGCGGCGTCTTTGGAGGGAGGTAACGGTTCCGTGTTTTCTGTAATATCTTGCGGAGCTGTCGGGCGATATCTACTCGCGAACGCGGGCCGAATTGCTACAATTCAATTCGGCGAATTTAGCCCCCTCCGAATTCCTCCCGAGGCGGATAGTCATGTCCGATCGGTCCGATAAACTCCTGTCCCCCGCAATCCGCAAAGAGCGGGAAGCCGAGGCCGCCCGCAACAGGAAAATCAAGATCTATCTCGGCGGTGGTCTCCTGCTCGTCGTTATCGTCGTCTCGATTATCTTTTTTTCGGGATCGGGTTCGGATTCGGGAAGTCAGACAAAAAACGGGGAACTCGCCCCCGACGCCGCCGAAGCCGCGACGCTGAGCAGCATCGAGGGGATGATTGCGGACGGCGACACGTACGTCAACGACCCGAACGCCTCAGCCGGCGAGAAGGCCAGATGGAAAAAAGACCGGGTTCGCCTCGAAAAGCAGCGGGACGAGATTCTTAAAAAGCGGCAAAATGGTGGTAAAAAATAGGGTCCGAACGCGTTCGGCACTTGGTTCCTCAGTTTACGTGCGGTGGATAAAGTGCTTTTTGCAGCCTGACGGTTCGACCCTTTGTCAGGCCCCACTTACTCCCCGTCGTCTCGAAATCGGTACCCGACGCCGCGAACGGTTTCGATGAGGTCCGGGTTGCCGAGCTTTTTCCGGACGGACTTAATGTGGACGTCGATCGTTCGTTCCAGCACGACGGTCCCGTCTTCCATCGCCTGGGTGAGTAACTGAGGCCGGGTATAGACCCGGCCAGGCTGGCGAACGAGACATTCGAGCAGGCGGAATTCGGTGCGCGTGAGGTCCACTTCCTTCTTTTCGGCAAATACTTTGTGCCGGACCCGGTCCACCCGTACGCTTGCGTGTTCGACGACGGCGTTGACGGCCGCAGTCGGTTCCACGTCCCGACGCCGCAGGATCGCCTTCACCCGCTGCACCAGAACTTTGACGCTGAACGGCTTGGTAACGTAGTCGTCCGCCCCGAGCGAAAATCCGACGACCTGATCCGTTTCCTCCGACTTGGCCGTGAGCATGAGGATCGGCAAACTTTTGGTGCGATCCCCCGCCCGGATGGCCTTGCACACGTCCTGGCCGCTCATCTCCGGCAACATCAGATCGAGAATGACCACGTCCGGAAGGATCGTCTGCGCTTTCTGCAACCCGTCCTTTCCATCGGCCGCCGTCGTGATTTCAAACCCCTCCCGCCGGAGGTTGTACGCCACAAGCTCGGCCAAGGCTTTCTCGTCTTCGATCACGAGAATTCGAGGTTGCGGCATGGGTTCCACCCTCAAGAGAATCCGGTCGACGCTAATCTATGGCATTGCTTCGCGATTTTTGTGAAGGACGGGTGAAGTTCGTGCGTCGGCCGGGCGGGGCAGGTGGACGGTGAAGACCGAGCCCCGGCCCGGCTGGCTTTCGGCATGAATTCCGCCGTGCATCGCCTGAACCAGGTGTTTCACAATGGAAAGGCCCAGGCCGGTCCCCCCCATTTCGCGGGACCGGGCGCGATCCACGCGGTAAAACCGCTCGAAAACGCGTTCGAGGTCCGTGGCGGGAATGCCGATGCCGGTGTCTTCGACGGCAATGCGGGCGTTGCTTCCGTCGATCCGCCAGGTCACGCGGACCCGTCCGCCGGCAGGCGTGTATTTCACGGCGTTATCCACCAGGTTGTCGAGGATTTGTTCGATCGACTCTTCGTCCGCCCAGGCCGCGGGGTCCGAGCCGGACGCGGGTGGAATGGCTTCGAGAGAAATTCCCTTCGCTTCCGCCCGGGCTCGGTGCCGGTCCACGCACGCGACAACCGCCGCGCCGACGGGAACGGGTTGAAATTCGAGCGTGGTCTGCCCGGATTCGATCCGGGCCAGGCTCAATAGATCGATGACCAGGGCGTGCAGGCGGTGGCCCTGTTCGGCAATCTGGCTGAGGAACGTGGCCCGGGTGTCCGGGTCGTCGACAGCCCCGTCCTGCAGCGTTTCGACGGCGACTTGAATGACGGCGAGGGGCGTTTTCAATTCGTGCGACGCGTTGGCGACGAATTCCTGGCGAATGCTTTCCAGCCGTTTCAGTTGAAGCCGGTCGTCTTCGAGCCGGGAGAACTGGGCGGCGAGCTGAACGCTCATCTGGTTGAACGCCCGGGCCAGGGTTCCGACTTCCCCGCTGTCGCGGGTGGCGACAGTCCGACCGAACTCGCCGGCGGCGATGCGTTCCGTGGCCGCGGCCAATTCGTGCAACGATTTGGTGAAGCGGCGGGCGACCCAGAAGGCGAGGGCCGTGGCCGCAATCCCGGTGAGCAGCGCGGCCGACCCGGTGACCGTACGCAACCCGGCCAACTGGTGCCGGACGTCTTCGAGGGGAACGGCGACCCGAACGAAGGCGATGTCCCTCAGGTCTTGCGTCCGGAGGGCCACGTACATCAGCGTCTGATGCACCGTCGTACTCCGACGGATACTGGATCCGAATCCTTCGGACCGCGCCTGTAAAACTTCAGGCCGTAAGGCGTGGTTCTCCATCTGATGGGGTTCTTCGTCGGTATCGGCCAGCACGATCCCGTCGTCGGCTAATAACGTGACCCGCATGCCGGTGTCGGTCCGCAGTGCGGCCACGCGGGACTGCAACGTTCGCGGGTCCACCCCCCGCACCATTTCTTTCACCAGCATGGCTTTGACGCGCAGATCGGCTTCGACTCGCTCCACGTTGACACGTTCGACCCGACCGAGGACGATCAGGTCCAACATGCCGACCGCGGCGAGAAGCAGAAGCGTGTAGGCGAGCGACAGACGCCAGAACATTGCAAGGCACCCGGGCCGACGAATACCCTCTGAGTACGGGGTCGAACCCCGACCGCCGAGATGGGTTTTATCCCGCGGCTGCTAATTTCGACGTCAGCCTTTCCGCCACCGCATCCGGGTCGTAAACGCAACCGCCCCAGACGCCGCCGCTGACGTTTTGAAGGACGGCCCAGAGGCGTGTGTCGGCCGGGAGGCCGGGATCGGGGGCTAAATCGGGACGGGGCGAACGGCGGCTCAACTCCGCGGAACCCCACTCGACCCCCTTCACACCCGCTTCGTCGCCGACGAGGTCCACGGTGCCTTCCAGGCGGTTACGGTCGATGACAATTTGGACTTGGTCGCCGTCGCGGAGCTTGCCGATGGGGCCGCCGGCGAGCGCTTCCGGCGACACGTGGCCGACACAGGCACCGGTACTGACGCCGCTGAATCGGGCGTCAGTGAGCACGGCCACTTGCTTACCCCAAGGGAGGAATTTGAGCGCGGACGTCACCTGATACGTTTCTTCCATCCCGCTGCCGAGGGGGCCGCGACCGCACAAGACCAGCACGTCACCGGCCACCACTCGCTTCGTCCCTTCCCCTTTGATCGCGGCGATCGCCGTCTTCTCGGTCAGGAAAACCTTGGCGGGACCGATCTTTCGATAAATGCCGTCGGCATCGACTGCCGACGGGTCAATGGAAGTCGATTTGATGACCGACCCGTCCGGACAGAGGTTACCTTTCGGGAACGTGATCGTGCTCGTCAGGCCCCGTTTCCGGGCGGCTTCGGGACTCATGACGACCGTGCCCGGGTCGATGCCGTCTTTCGATTGCAAGAGTGCCCGCAGCTTCGCCCGGCGTTCGGACGTCTCCCAGGCCGAAAGAATTTCCCCGAGCGTGTCGCCGGTTGCGGTGAGTGCGGTGAGATCGAGGACGCCGAGGTCGCGGAGGTGGAGCATGACTTCGGGCACGCCGCCGGCGAGGAAAACCCGCACCGTCGGGTGGCCGACGGGGCCGTTCGGCAACGCATCCACCAGGCGGGGCACGCGGCGATTGATTTCGGTCCAGTCGTCTACGGTCGGCCGTCGCAAGCCGGCGTGAAACGCGACGGCCGGGGTATGGAGGAGCAAGTTGGTGCTCCCGCCGAAGGCGGCGAAGACGGCCATCGCATTGCGGACCGCGGCGTCGGTCAAAACGTGCCGGGTCAGAATCCCCTTCTTCTGCCGCTCGACGAGAACGCGTGCCGATCGTTTCGCCATGTCGAGCCAGATGGGCGTGCCGGACGGGGCAAGTGCGGAATGCGGTAGGCTTAGGCCCAGGGCTTCGCCGACGACCTGCGACGTGGCGGCGGTGCCGAGGAACTGGCACCCACCGCCGGGGCTGGCACAGGCATGGCACCCCGCCTCGGCCGCCTGCTCCAGCGTCATTGCGTCGTTGGCGTATCGGGCTCCGATCGATTGCACTTTTCCCGTGTCTTCCTCGCCCGCCGCCCCAGCCAGCATTACGCCGCCGGGGACCAGCATCGTCGGCAAATCGTGCTGACTGGCCAGGGCCATCATCATCGCAGGCAGACCCTTGTCGCAGGTGGCAATCCCCATCACCCCAGCCCGGGTGGGCAAGCTCCGCATCAACCGGCGGAGGACCGTCGCTGCGTCGTTGCGGTACGGCAGACTATCGAACATCCCCGGCGTACCCTGCGTCCGGCCGTCGCACGGGTCGGTCACGGCCCCGGCAAAGGGAATCGTCTTCTGCCGCTGGAATTCCTCGGCCGCGGCTTTCACCAGTAAGCCGACTTCCCAGTGCCCCGAGTGGTAGCCGAGGGCGATGGGAGACCCGTCGTCCGCACGGACTCCGCCGTGCGTGGATAGGATCAGAAACTCCTTGCGGCCGAGCAGGGACGGGGTCAAACCCATTCCGACGTTTTGGCTCCAACCGAACAGGTCGCCGCTCGGGGCGTGGCGGAGCAGGTCGTCGGTGAGTGGGAGTTGGCCTTTCGGCCCGGCGGTGGAAGGGGAGAAGTCGAACAGGGCCGGGTCGGCGGCGAACGGGTCGGTCATTGTGGTGCTTCCGTATTTGATATGAGTAACTTATCGCCCCGGACCTCGGTTACTGCTATTCTTTCCGCCAGCCCCGCACCCCCGGAGTCTACCCATGCGTCGGTTCCTCTCCGCCCTCCTCCTTACCACCCTCCCCGCCATGACCCAGGCCCAACAGTACGAGGAAACGCCGTACGGCAAAATGCCGGACGGCACCGCGATAACCGAGTACACCTTGGTGAATAAAGGCGGCATGAAGGCGAAAATCGTCACCTACGGCGGCCTGCTGACGTCTCTGTCGGTGCCGGACAAAAACGGCAAATTCGCCGACATGGTGCTGGGGTGCGGCTCGCTCGAAGGTTATCTGAAGGGGGACCCGTACTTCGGGGCGAACGTCGGCCGGTGCGCCAACCGGATTGCCAACTCGCAGTTCACCCTCGACGGCAAGAACTACACCCTCTTCGCCAACAGCGGCAAACACTCACTCCACGGGGGCAAGGTCGGATTCGATAAGAAGGTCTGGAAGGCCGAGCCATTCATGAAGCCGACCGGCCCCGGCGTGAAACTCACGTACGTGAGTAAAGACGGCGAAGAAGGCTATCCGGGCACGTTGACGGTGTCGGCGACCTACACTCTGACGCCGAAGAATGAACTGAAAATCGAGTACCACGCGACGACGGACAAGGCAACGGTGTGCAACCTGGCACACCACAGTTACTTCAACCTCGCCGGGCATAATGCGGGGAGCATTCTGAACCACGAATTGCAGATCTTCGCCAAGAACTACACGCCCGGGGACGACACGCTGATTCCGACCGGCGAGATCGCCCCCGTGGCCGGAACGCCTTTCGACTTCACGACGATGACGCCGATCGGCAAGCGGATCAAGCAGATCAAAGCCGACCCACAGGGGTACGACTTGAACTACGTCCTCGACGGCGAACCGAAAGTCGACGGGTTGACGGTCGCCGCGAAAGTGGTCGAACCGAAGAGTGGGAGGGAGTTGACCGTGCTCACGACCGAGCCCGGCGTGCAGTTCTATACGGGCAATTTCCTCGACGGCAAAACGGCGGGCAAGGACGGGGCCGTTTACAACCAGTACGGGGCGTTCTGCCTCGAATGCCAGAAGTTCCCGGATGCGATCCATAAAATCGGCAAGCCGGGTTGGGCGTCCCCGGTGCTCAATCCGGGCGAGACGTACCAGACGACGACGGTCTACGCGTTCGACACGGCAAAATAATGGCCAACCCGAAAACTTCCGTCGACCCGCTCGTCACCTTCTGGGGGGCGACGCAAACGGTCACGGGGTCGATGCACCAGTTGACCGCCGCCGGGAAGACAATCCTTCTGGACTGCGGCCTGTTCCAGGGCCGTCGCTCCGAGGCGTTTCGCCGGAACCGGGAGTTCCCGTTTCGGGCGAAGGGCATCGACGCGGTGATCCTGAGCCACGCGCACGTCGACCACTGTGGGAACCTGCCGAACCTCGTGCGGCGGGGCTTTTCCGGACCGATCTATTGCACCCCGGCCACGCGGGCGCTGGCCGCGGTCATGCTCGGCGACGCCGCGAAAATTCAGGAGGAAGACGCGAACTACCTCAACAACCGGCGGGGCAAAGACGAGCCGAAAGTCGAACCGATTTACGATGCCCGCGACGTGTTCCGCACGCTCACGCGGCTTCAGTCGGTGAATTACGGGGCGAGAGTTTCGGTCGGGAAAGGGATCGAAGCGACGTTCGCCGACGCGGGGCACCTGCTCGGGTCGGCGACCGTCCACGTGCGGATCGACGGACCGGCGGGCGAGCGGCGGTTGACGTTCACCGGGGACGTCGGCCGGCCGGGACTGCCGATTCTCCGCGACCCGGAACCGGTCCCCCCGTGCGACCTATTGATCTCGGAAAGCACGTACGGAGGACACTTTCACGAAGCGGTGGACGAGACGGCGGAAAAGCTGGGGGACGTCGTCGCCCGCACCATCGGCCGCGGGGGAAAGGTGATCATCCCCGCGTTCGCCGTGGGCCGCACGCAAACCGTGATTTACTTCCTGCACCAATTGGTCAACGCCGGCCGGTTGTCGGACGTGCCCGTTTACGTCGACAGTCCGATGGCGACGAAGGCGACCGAAGTCTTCCACGCCCACCCGGAGTGTTTCGATGAAGAAACGGCGGCGCTGTTCGCCGCCGACCCCGATTTGTTCGGGGACAAGCGGGTGCGGTACGTCGAATCGGTTCACGAGAGCATCGCCCTGAACGGCCGGTCGGAACCGTGCATCATCATTTCGTCGAGCGGCATGTGTGAGGCGGGGCGGGTGCTGCACCACATCAAGCACAACTGCGGCGACCCGCGGAATACGATTCTGATCGCCGGGTATCAGGCAGAGCACACGCTCGGCCGACGGATCGTCGAAAAACGATCCGACTTGCACATCCTCGGCGGCATCTACCCGTTAAAGGCGGAAGTCGTGGTATTGAACGGCCTGTCCAGTCATGCCGACCACGGCGATCTGATGCGAATGCTCAGCCCCCTGGCGGGGTCAACACAGCGTGTGCGCCTCGTCCATGGTGAACTCCCACGGGCGGCGGCGCTCGCCGAGGCCCTCCGCACCGCCGGATTCCCCGACGTCGCTATCCCGGCCCGCGGCGATACCGCTTCGGTCTAAACCGTATAGAATAACATTCTGCCTGCACGCCTCTCCGAGTTCCGCCATGGTCCGACCGCTCGTTCTGAGTTTGCTAGTCGCGGCGTCCGCTTCAGCCGCGGATACGAGCATCACCTACCCCGCCAAGCCCGGACCCGGGGGCGGGAAACATCTCGTTTTTCTCACCGGCGACCAGGAATATCGCGGCGAAGAAGGCCTTCCCATGCTGGCGAAAATCCTCAGCCAGAGGCATGGGTTCCAATGCACCGTACTCTTCCCGCTAAACCCCGACGGCACCATCAACCCGGACCTGGTGACGAGTCTCGCGGATGCCGACCAGCTCGATTCCGCCGACGGCATCGTCATGCAACTCCGTTACCGGGCGTACCCGGACAGCGTGATGAAGAAATTCGCCGCGGCGATTGACCGTGGGGTTCCCATCATCGGTTTGCGGACGAGCACGCACGCCTTCAATTTCCCGGCCCAGAGCAAGACGTCTTACCGGCGGTTCAACAACTTCGGGCGCAACGTTCTCGGGGAAAACTGGGTGAATCACTGGGGCGGCAACCGGCAGGGTCTCACTCGCGGCGTGGTCGAACCCGGATCCGAGAACGACCCGCTCCTTCGCGGCGTGACGGACGTCATTGGCGACAGCGGGGTGTACGAAACGCACCCCGTTCCGGACGCGAAGATCCTGCTGCGCGGGCAGGTGCTCAAGGGGATGAAGGCGACCGATCCGCCGGCCACATGGAAAAAGAAATGGGCGAGCGACAAGACCGAGCACGGGGCCAACGACCCGATGATGCCGGTGGCCTGGGTTCGGGAGAACAGGGGGAAAACCGGCACGAATCGCGTGTTTTGCACGACGATGGGGGCGGCCACGGACATGCAGAACGAAGGCCTGCGCCGCCTCGTCGTCAACGCGGTTTACTGGGCGTTCAACAAGGAAGTACCGGCCAAAGCCGACGTGAGCTACGTGGACGAATACAAGCCGTCGCCTTACGCATTCAGTAAAGCTACCGCCAAAGGGTATGTGGGTTACCGCCGCGGCCTGACCCCGGCCGACCACGCTCTGGGGAAAGTTCTGCCCCCGGACCGGCCCTCGGCGAAGAAGTAAGTCGCACGCGCAACCGACCCGGACAGGCCGGGCGTCACCTTCCTTGCACCGGAGTTTCTCTCCCATGCGTCTGACTCGTCTCGTCCGCTGGTCGGCGTTGTCGGCCGGATTCGTGATACTCGCCAGTTTTTCGTCCTCCCCGGCGCAGCCCCAGAAAAAAAGACAGGCCTCCCAGAAGAAACAAAACACGGCGATGGCGACGGCCCGCCGGTTGATGACGCCCGGCCCACGGCCGAAAAAGGCACCGCTCCCGCCCAGTCGGGTTCCCCTCGAAGTCATTCAGGGCGAACGCATCGCCTTTGTCGGCAACGGCACGGCCGAACGGATGAACGATTACGGCTACTTCGAAACCTATCTCCACCTCCGCTTCCCGGACAAAGACCTGGTGGTGCGGAACTTCGCCCGCCCGGCGGACGAGGTCGCCCGCCGCCAGCGGCCGAACGATTACACCCGTCTCGACGATCCGCTCTACGCCTTCAACCCGGACACGATGCTCTGCTTTTTCGGCCTGAACGAATCGTACAAGGGGCCCAACTCCGTCGAACAGTTCAAAATCGATTACGAGAAGTTCCTCGACGACTACGCGCGAAAATACCCGCGGGACGACACGGGGTCGCCCCCGCGATTCGTCTTAGTCACGCCGACGGCGATCGAATTCACCGGGAATCCCTATTGGCCGGAAGGGACGAAGGAGAACGCGAACCTCAAGCTGTATTCCGAGGCCGTCAAGGCCGTCGGGGCGAAGCGGCACCTCGCCGTCATCGATTTGTTCGACCCGACGTACGAAACCTTTTCCCGCAACCGCGGCCGGCACGAAACCG
>DASXPC010000355.1:0-7176 GCA_036493815.1 Fimbriiglobus sp.
CTTCTCCGGGATCGGCACCCACGACTCCTCGCGGAGTCGAAGATGGCCTCGTGGCGGAGACTTCCCCGAAACCTCTCCGTTCCGCCGGTCCGGCCATTCCAAGCCGTCGCGAAACGGCTGCACCGCGTCGAGGAAGGCCGACGGGTTCGCCCGCGGCGGCACCGGCACGCCGTCGATCTCGCCGACGGCCGCGAGCCGGGCGAGCTTCAGCGCGTCGTCGCGGTCCGTCTTCCGTTTGACCCGCTTCCATTGCCACGCGGTTCCGGTGGTACTGGCGACGAGCGCGGCGAGTTTCAACTCCTCGCACAGGTCGTGAACCCATCCGGCCTGCGAGCACGCTTCGAACACGACCTGGCTTACGGGTTCCCGGGTGAGTTCGCGGCGGAGTTCGGCGGACTCGGTCCGGACGGTGCGGAAGGCGGTCTGTTTGGTGGCGGGTTCGTACCAGCAGAGAACGGAGTTGAACTTGCCCAGGTCGCATGCGAGAATCGTGGGGGTCATGACATGCCTCCGGGGACGGGGTGAGCGGGATACCTTCACGGTAACCCACCCACGGCATGCATGGATTCTTTCGGCGGCGGAGGTGAGCCGGTGAATCAAGCGATTGACCTTATCTCGATGCTGGTGACAGTTCTCCTCACTGGCACTGAGTTGGCAATCGGCGTCTTCGTCCATCCCGTGCTCTCAAAACTTCCTGATGCCGCGCACGCTGAGGCGGCCAAGCCGCTGGCCCGACTGTTGGGAAGGGTCATGCCGTTCTGGTACGCGACCGCACTACTACTTGTCGTTGTTTCGTTGCTCTCTCGCGCGAGCGGCAGTTCGTCTTGGTGGACGTGTCTATCATCCGCAGCGTTACTTGCCGTTACTGTACCATTCTCGCTGATCTGTCTGGTCCCGATTAACAACCGTGTGGCCGCTTGGGATTTGAATGCGCTTCCCGGCGACTGGAAAAGTGACTGCAAAAAATGGGACCAATACCACGCCATCCGAATCGTGATTCTGATTCTGGCATCTATTGCGATAATGGCTGCTGTCTTGTGGCGGTAGCGCCGAACGAGTCGCTGCAGCAGACAGGGGCCGCATGTAGGCTTTCTGGGATTCAGTGTCGCTCCAGCGGCCCCGGCTGCTGAGCGACGTCGTTCGGCGGCGAAATACATTCGGGGGTAAACCCTTGCCAAGCGAACCGCGCTCGTGGGGTACGACCTTGCCGAATCGTCTTGCCGCGAAGGTCGCCGCGGAACTGGACGCCAACGAATCCATCGTTTGGGTCGGCCAACCCAGGCTCAAGCTGGATCGTCCCGTTGCGAGGGGGAGGATCGCCTTTTTTCTCGCCTTGGCGGTCGCCGCCACTGTCCTTGCGGTTCTTACTGAAGGACTCCTGCAGACCGTCTTCGGAGTTCTCGCCGGCGTATCGTGGTTTCTGGCCATCGGCGGGCTGTTGCTGCCAGCCCTCTGGCGGTTGGGTGTGGTGCAGCGGAACTACCGGTACGTGCTCACTACCCGCCGTGCGATCATCTGCTTCTGTAGACCGTATGTCCGCCGCGTCGAGTTGCGGGTGTACACACCGGCCGACTTGAGCCGCATGGCATGTGTTGAACGGGACGACGGCTCAGGGGATCTGAGGTTTGAGGGGGACGACGGTCAATACGCGTCCCTGCGTGAAGGGTTTCTGATGATTGACCGCGTGCGGGAAGTTGAGAGCCTCGTCCGTCAGACGTTGCTGTTGAAGTAGTGAGCGCGTTCTCCCGCTGAGCCGAGGCAAGCGGTTCCAGGCGTCGTTGCCAGAAGCCGCCGAACCCGTTGATGGCTTCCCCCGTCAAGAGTGACTGTCAGGCGAGTCAAGTTTTTTCTTAGGCATTTGCGGCGGCGGGTTGTCGCCAGGGTTTGCGGGTGCGGAGGATGGCGTTGGCGATACAGAGGAGTTTGCGGGCGACGGCGATGAGGGCCGTCTTGCCGGCTTTGCCGCGGGCGCGGAGCCGCGCGTAGAAGACCCGCATTGAGACGTTGTGTTGGATCGAGGCCAGCGCGGCCATGTCGAGGGCTTTGCGGATCGCGGCGCGTCCGCCCACGATGAACCGGAGACGATCTTTCTTCCGAAACGTCAACCGGTTTTCTTCCGAAGCGTCGTACCGGGCGAAATTCCCTCATTCCTCACAAGGAGGCAGTTGGACGAGAACAGCAAATGCACCTGCGCCGATTTCAAATGGAAGCACGAGCCATTCACCGGATACGGGAACATCCGTTCCGACTCGAGGGGTCGAGAGTAGGAAGTGGTAAGGAGTGCCCTTCAGCATCGTCTTCGCCTGTCCGGCGATCACGTTGCTGAATTCGCCGGCCGTGTCGTCGAGTATTTCCGGCGAAAGTGGGAGTTCTTTGGGCAGGAATCGAACGGCCAAGGTCGCCAAAACCGGCCTGGGGAATTCGAGTCGCAGCCGTCCTGGAGTCTTCCGTCGAAGGACGATCTCGGCCACGACGTCGGTGTCGATCGGATCGGCGTTGGACAGGAATGGCTCCCCGGGAGTCGCCGGCGTCTGACACAATTCTTCGAACATATTGACGACGGCGGCGGTGAAAGCGTCGACGACGGGTTGCGGCACGGGTTCATTCGGACGGTCGATGCCCATATCACGCCCCAATCTTCTGGTAGAACCCGGATTTCAGGGACTCCACCCTCCGGTAGGAGTCGTCGAGATTGAACGTGGTTTCAGCCCCGCCGAGGAGGAGGTATCCGTCCGGTCGGAGGACCTGACCCACTTTGCGGAGGATCGGCTTCTTCGTCTCCACGGCGAAGTAAATCATGACATTTCGCAGGAAGACGAGGTCGAAGGCGGGCATCGGGGGCCAAACCCCGACCAGATTGAGTTGTTGGAAGTCGATCATCGCCTTCAGGTCGTCGCGGATCAGCCAGAAGGCTCCTTCCTGTCGGAAGTATTTCATCAATAGGGCGACCGGTAGACCGCGGTTGACTTCGATTTGCGAATATTTGCCCGCCCGGCACCGGCGGAGCATGTCCTCGGATATGTCAGTTGCCCGAATTGTGATCGCCCATTTCGACACTTCGGGGAAGTACTCGCGGAGCAAAATGGCAACGGTGTACGGCTCCTGGCCGCTGGAAGCCGCGGCGCACCAGATGTCCAGTCGTTTTTCCGATCGACGGGCACGGATCAGTTCCGGGATAACGGTCGTCCGAAGTGTCTCAAACGGATGCACGTCGCGGAAGAACGAGGTCTCCGTGGTGACCATTGCCTCGACGACGTCGTCGGCAAGCCCGGTCGTGCCGGCCTGCCGGAGCCGGTTCAGGAACTCGTCGAGTGAGGCGAACCCGTGCCGGCGTACGAGAGAAGTGAGTCGGGACTCGACGAGGTATTCCTTGCCCGGCTCCAAAGCGATCCCGCCGCGGTCGCGCAGGAGGTCGGCGACGAAAGCGTAGTCGCCGGCGGTCATGGCCGGGCGCTCCCGACCCGACGGGCAATCTCGCCGGCGATTGCGGACAGGGGGAGAACCTTGTCGGCGAGCCCGGCCCGGGCGACGTATCCGGGCATACCCCAGACCACGCTGGTCGCTTCGTCCTGCGCGAGAATCTGGCCGCCCGCCTCGCGGACGACCTCGCACCCGCGGAGGCCGTCCCTGCCCATGCCGGTGAGGACGACCGCGAGCACGCCCGACCGATAAACGGCGGCGGCAGAGCGGAACAACGGGTCGACCGCCGGCCGGCAAGAGTTTTCCGGCGGATCCTTGTCCAGCAAGGCCCGCACCCGCAAACCGTCCCGGGCGACGGTCATGTGATAATCGCCCCGGGCGATCAGCGTCCGGCCTGGAAGGACGTCGGCCCCATGTTCGGCTTCCGCGACCAGCTGTCGGGTGGCGGCGGCCAACCGTTCCGCCAGCAGCCGGGTGAACATCGGAGGCATGTGCTGGACGATCAAGATCGGCACCGGCAATTGGGCGGGGAGGCCCGCGAACACCTCGGCCAGTGCGTTCGGTCCACCGGTCGAAAGCCCGACGACGACGACTTCGATCCGCCCCTTGTTGGGAAGGGCTGGAACGCCCGTCGGAGCGGGAGGCGGGAGTGGTAGCGATTTCGGCGCACAGATCGCCCGGATCTCCGGGATCAGTTCCTCACGTATGACTCGCCGGGCGTCCTCGATCCCGCCCGGCCCGGCCGGTTTGGTAAAGTAATCGGTCGCGCCGAGAGTAAGAGCGTCGAGCGTGGCCGACGCCCCCCGTTCGGTCACCGCACTGAACATGATGACGGGGAGCCGCGGGTAATCTTTGCGGAGTGCCTTGAGGGTTGCCAGCCCGTCCATTTCCGGCATTTCCACGTCCAGGATCACGAGGTCCGGGCCGACCTGCGGGAGGCGGGCAAGGGCGATCTTTCCGTTCGACGCTGTGCCGACCACTTCGATAGCCGGGTCGGCGGACAGCTCCTCCATCACCACCCTGCGGATGACCGCGGAATCGTCTACGATGAGTACCCGAATCCTGGGCATCGGTCACTCCCCGAAGACGTCGAGCAGGCTCAGTTTGGCCACCAGGACGCCTTTCGTGAAAGGCTTCATGACGTACTCGTTCGCCCCGGCCGCCATCGCCCGGCTCATCTGCTCGCTCTCGGTTTCGGTGGTCACCATGACGATTCGCACCGTGTCGTTGGCCCGGTTGGCCCGAACGGTTTGGATAAACTCCAAGCCGTCCATCACGGGCATGTTCCAGTCGACCAGGACGAGGCCGGTGTCGGGAAACTCGCGGAGGCGGTCGAGCCCTTCCCGCCCGTTGCCGGCTTCGACGACGTCGAGGCTCATCTCCCGCAGGATGGGTCGAATGAACGCCCGGACGGCGCGGGAGTCGTCGATGACCAGGGCCCGCATCGGGCGTCCTCCGCTTAGGCGAACTGCGAGACCAGCTTTTGGAGGTCGACGGCCAATCGGGTGAGTTCGTCGGCGGACGTCCGCGTGTTGGCCGCCCCCTCGGTGGTGCCGCGGGCGGCCTGGGCGACGGCCGTGACGTTCCGGGCGATCTCGGTACTCCCCTTGGCCGCTTCCGCGACGTTCCGGCTGATTTCGCCGGTCGTTGCCGTCTGTTCCTCGACGGCCGAGGCGATGGTGTTTTGGAGGTCGTTGATCTGGTTGATAATCGTCCCGATCTTCGCGATCGCCTCCACCGCCCCCTTCGAGTCGGTCTGGATGGCTTCGATTTTACGGCTGATGTCCTCGGTGGCCTTGGCCGTCTGCTTCGCCAGTTCCTTGACTTCGTTGGCGACGACGGCGAAGCCTTTCCCGGCTTCGCCGGCCCGGGCGGCTTCAATGGTCGCGTTCAGGGCAAGAAGGTTGGTCTGCTGGGCGATCGACGTGATGACCTTGACGACGTTGCCGATCTCGGCGCTCGACTCGCCGAGTTTGGCGACGGTAGTGTTGGTGGTCTGGGCCACCTTGACGGCCGTGGTCGCGACGCGGGCCGCGTCGTTCGCACTCTTGGCGATTTCCTTGATGCTCGCCCCCATTTCCTCGGTGCCGGTGGCGACGGTGGAGACGTTGCGGCTGACCTGTTCGGCGGCGGCGGACGCCACGTTGGCCTGCGCCGCCGTCTCCTCGGCGTTGGCCGCCATCTGCTGGCTGACGGCCGTCAGCTCCGACGACGCGCTCGCCAGGACGGTGGCGCTCTGAGTCACCTGCTTCAGGAGCGTCTGGAGGGAGCCGCGCAACTTCACTTGATCGGTGATTTCCACGGCATACTTGACCACTTTGAACGGCTTGCCGTCCCGGCCCAGGATCGGATTGTACGTCGCCTGCAGCCAGACTTCCTTGCCGCCTTTTCCGATCCGCCGGAATTCCCCGGCGAAGAATTCGCCGCGGCCCAGCCGGGCCCAGAACGACTGATAATCCGCGCCCGTCCGTTCGCCCTCCTCGACGAAGATCGCGTGGTGTCGGCCGCGGACTTCGTCCACGGAGTAGCCCATCGCACGCAGGAAGTTTTCGTTGGCACCCTGGATCGTTCCGTCCGGCGCGAACTCGACGACGGCCTGCGACTTGTGGATCGCATTGATCTGACCGACGTAGTCCGAATTCAGTCGCTCCCGTTCCGTGACGTCTTCCCAGACGACGACGTACCCGGCGACCCGTCCGTCGGATGCCGCGTAACTGTTGATGCGGGCTTCGAGCGTCGTCGCTCCGAAGGTGAACTCCGTCGTGTGTGGAAGCGCGGTTTGACTCCGGAGGATCGCCTCGACCCGGCGCGCGTCTTTGTGGAACCGGTGGATCGAACTCCCGACGACGTCGTCGACTTCGATTCCGAACGCCGCCCGCAGTTCCCCGGCGATCGCGCGGAGCGACGCCAGGGCCCGCGGATTCGCGTAGACGAGCGTCATGGCCGGGTCGGCGATGAGCACGTTGGCTTGGGCGGCGTCCAGCGTTGCCGGGAGAAGGGCCGCCGACGGCGACCCGGCGGGACGGGTCGCGGTGCGGGCGGAACGGGAAGTGGCCTTCACCATGGTGTGGTCTCGGGGTAGGGGTTGAGCGGGGGGGTTGGTCGATCGGCCGGAGCGTTGTCGCCCCGCCCGTCCGATGTCAGCGTTACGGTCCGATCCGGGTCGAGAATCAGAAGCAGCCGGCCGTTCAACTTGTACGCCCCGCGAATTAGTTCCCGGGCAGTCCCCCGGAGTATCTCGGGCGGGGGCTCGAAGTCGCGGTCGTGGACGGAGAGCACGTCGCCGATCTGATCCACAAGCAGACTGACCGCCCCGTCGTCGGTCTGCACGACGACGTTGAACGGCGGCTGGTTGGCCGGGCGATCCGGAAGGTCGAGCCGCCGGCGGAGGTCGAGCGCGGTCACGATCTGCCCGCGGAGATTGATGAGTCCTCGGACAACGCGCGACGCGGAGGGCACGCGGGTCATCGCCTGCTCGCGGATGATCTCCTGCACGCGGAGGACGTCCACGCCGAAGCAGAGGTCGCCCAGATGGAACGTGCAAAATTGGCGTTCGTCGGTCACGGCGGGCCTCGTTCCGGTCGGTCGTCCGGGGCGGCCGCCCGGACGACTGCATCGACGTCCAGGAATTCCGTCACCTTCCCGTTTACGACGGCGGAATAGAGTACGCCCGGCCGGGCCGTTTCGGACCGGGCCGTCGGTGGTTCGTTCACCACGTCCAGGATATCGCGGATGAGCAAACCGACCCGTGACGTT
>DASXPC010000356.1:0-10776 GCA_036493815.1 Fimbriiglobus sp.
GTACTGCATCATCCCCAAAATGCGGGGCAAACATGCGACCAAGCCGATCGAAGACGTCGCGCGCGAAGCGAAGGAACTGGCCGGCGACGGCGTACGGGAGTTGATCGTGGTCGGGCAGGACACGACGTATTATGGCATGGATTTGTACGGCAAGCCCCGCCTCGCCGAACTGCTCCACGAACTGGCCGCCGTCGACGGCATCGAGTGGATACGCCTGCTCTACGCCTACCCCGAACACGTGACCGACGACCTTCTCGGCGTGCTCGCCACAACGAAAAAGATTATTCCTTACATCGACATGCCCTTGCAGCACATCAACGACCGCGTGCTGAGGCGGATGATCCGCCGCGTGGACAGGTCGGCCACGGAATCGTTGCTCGCCCGGCTGCGACGCGCGGTTCCCAACCTGGCCTTGCGCACCACCTTCATTGTCGGCTTCCCCGGCGAAACGGACGCCGAGTTCGAAGAGTTGAAGCAGTTCGTCGAGGAATTCCGGTTCGAACGGGCCGGTGTATTTCCCTACTCATTTGAGGCGGATACGCCGAGCGGAAAACTGGACGGGCACTTGCCGGACGAGGTCAAACAAGAGCGCGTTGCCGCGCTCATGGAAGCCCAGCAACGGGTCGCGTTCGACTGGGCAACCCGTCAAATCGGAAAAGAAGTCCAGACCGTTGTGGACGGACCGGACCCGGAATTCGCCAACCACGCCCGCGGTCGTACGACGGCGGACGCCCCCGACATTGATTGCGCCATTCGAATTAAGGGAAAGAATCTTCGGGCGGGAGATTTCGTCCGCGTCAAGGTAACGGCAGCCGACGGTTACGATCTGACGGGTCGGGCGGTTAGCGACGTCTGGTGAACTCTTGCCCACGGATGCAAGATGTAGGGGCAATATTCATCAAATTATCAGAATCCTTCTTGCGGCACGTTTCCCGGTCGGTTAATCTTCCCCACAGACTCGCTCTCTGTTTTCCGGGTCCACTGACAAACCGAGGAATCCGGCGCTGCCGGAAGTCGGACGGACGAGCGGATGACCGGGATTTCGCACTCGACTCGCACGAATTCCTGGCCACACTGCCCCGCTCCTCACGTCCATTTTCTTTTGCTTGCCGTGGGCACACCCGGTCGGGCAAGGAAAACTTCCGCCTGCGGAAATACCGATTCCCTGGCGTGTCGGGCCTATTTTTCTTGGTCGTTGTTTCATCATTTCACTGGTGTGCCGGAGGATTTCGCAATGGCAGCGTTTCGTCGATTGCGGAGGGGCTTTACCCTGATCGAACTGCTGGTCGTGATTGCGATCATTGCAGTACTGATCGGGTTGCTCCTCCCCGCCGTCCAGAAGGTCCGTGAGGCTGCGGCCCGGACGCAATGTATCAACAACATGAAGCAATTCGGCTTGGCCCTGCACAATTACCACGACACGTACCAACACTTTCCGGACGGCAACACGCTGTATGCGGGCAACGTGGCCCCTTACCAAGGGTCGTGGTCCTGGATGGCCCAGGTTCTGCCTTACCTCGAACAGGATAACGCTTACCGGACGGCGATCACGTTTTCGACGGGCGGCGGCACCAATTGGTACTCTTGGTATAACCCGATCACCTCCCTCCAGATGAAGATTTTCAATTGCCCGTCCGATAGCCGCGGCAGTCAATCGGCCTCCGGCACAGTGATTGGGCTGCCCGGCCACGACCAGGCCATCACCGGGTATCTCGGTAACTCTGGTACAACGTCTACATCGTACGATGGCGTGCTTTACCAAGGTTCGAAGGTCAAAATCGAGCAGATTGCGGACGGCACGAGCAACACGCTTCTCGTCGGCGAGCGACCGCCGAGCAGTGACCTCGATTTCGGCTGGTGGTTCGCCGCCTACGGGTACGACGGCCGCGGTAACGGCGACTGTATAATGACGTCCAACGACCTCGCCATCGCCACTTATTTCCTGAACTCTTCGAACGCCATCGGTACCGTGACCCCGTGCTACACGTCGGTCGCGGCCAACCTGGTCGGCCTCCAACCGGGCCAGCCGAAGTACTTCTGTGACGGAGCCCACTACTGGAGCTTCCACACCGGGGGGGCCCAGTTCCTGAACTGCGACGGTTCCGCTCGATTTGTCTCGTACTCCAATAACAACATCCTCCCCGCTCTTTCCACCCGGAGCGGCGGCGAAGTGTTTACCCTCAACTAGTTCGTGCCGCATCCCCCGCCCGCGGTACTTCCGCGGGCGGGAGTCGGTTTCTTCTTAACCCTAACATCACATCTCTTTCTGGGACACTACACTTGAAAACGCGACTGACTGCCGCCCTTGTCCTCACGTTCGGGCTCGTCGCCTTCGCAGGTTGCGGCAATGGATCGAGCCAATCCGGGTCTTCGCCCGCCACCCCACAAGACTCGGGCATGGGCAAAGGTGCGCCGAAACCGGGGGCGGGAGGCGGCGGACGAGTGCCTGGGGCGCCGAAATAGCCACGGAATTCCGATCGGGAATTGGTCCTCTCCCAACAACCGCTGATCCCGATGAACGGGGATCGGTTTTGTCGTTTCGCCCCCAGTGGGGCCAAGTCGTGACGAACTCGGACAGGCCGTCGAATTGAATCCCGGGGCGCGCGGGGTCAGTTTGGCCCGGCCCGTCAGACTTGATGAGAAATACGCGCCCGGCGGCGGAAATCGCCGGGCGAACCCGTTCCGATCGGCCCCCTTCGTTAGATCGTGGGCCTTGTGTGGCATGAGGCACCCGTGCGGTTCGGAAATGGTATGCGGCCGGGTTCGAAGGATTCCGTCTCTCATTCTCGCCGGTCGGGTTTTGTGACCTCCCCTCCGGCCGCGTAGCGTTCCGTTGACGTTCCATCGCCCGGTGTGCGGATCGGCAGGGTCGTTGCTGATCCCGGCAAAAAGGGGAAACGAGACCATTCGGCCCGTCCAGCTTTTTGCCGTTCCTTCGCAGTCTCATTCTGCTCGCATTGATGGGTCTATTCGTGCTGCCCGAGATCGGGTGCGGCGGCAAAAGCGACTCCACATCGGACAACCCGGATATGGGAACGGTGAAGATACCCCCGGGCCGGAAAGCAGGGGAAGGAAACATGTCAAAGGACGTCAAGAAAAAGTAAGTCGGTCGACGGCCGTAGTCGAAAGGGGCGATCATTTCCCCGACCCCTTTCGCTTCTCTTCGGCAGTGCCAATCAATTCCCGCCGCCGACTCCGAACGCCGGGGGATTCACGAGTAACGGCTTCGTATAGCCGCGCGTGGGAATGGGGGGAATGTCCTTCCGCTCCTCGTGCACCTTGTTCAGAAATTTGATCACCATCTCTTCCAGTCCCGTTTTATCGCCAATCAGGTCCACACCGACGAGGGGTTTCGTTCTCCCGCTCGGCTTCAATTCCCGGTGAAACGTCTGCTGGAGCTTCGCCAGTCTCGTTCCCGAACGGGGATTGGCGATCAGAACTTCGTTGAAGTAGTAATTGCTGGCCGCCCTTCCTTTCCGGTCCTTCTCGTCGTTGATAAACAGCATGGGTGTTTGTTCGCGGAGCCGTACGGCGTATCGGGACAAGAAGGCTTTGACAGCCGAATCGTTCATGGCCGGTAACTTGGCCGGGCTGATCCAGACCGCGCCGGCGATGTCTTTCCCGGCCACTTCCGTGTCCTGCAATAGCCGCCGCGGATCGATGATCTTCGGCTCGAACGCCGGGGGCAGGTTCGGCTTTTTCGCCTCGCGATACCACTCCACCGTGGCGTAGAAAATGCCCAGGTTGACCGCGTCGCCGACGCCCACCAGATAGACGCTCGACGTGTTGACCTGGCCGTTGTCGTTCTTCCGGTCCAGCAGCACCCGGGCGGCCATCACGTCGTTCACCAGGTACGGATAATACTCCCGTTCGTTCCGGAAGTCCTTCAGCGTGATCGACGACTTCGGCGGGTTCCGACCCGATCCGGACACGCAGTCGACGTTGAACTTGAACCGCCAGAAATCCGGATCCACATCGGTGGGGGTGGCACCGTGCCCTCGCTGGGTGAACTCGAGGACGTTATACCCTTCCTTGGAAAGGGTTTTCGCCAGGTCGTCCAGCCCCTTTCCCGGCTTGGCGGCCTTGAAGGCGTGGATCAGCAGGACGCAGGAATTGTTCTTCGATTTCGCCGGGTTGGCCTTGTAGAAGATCCCCTGGAGTTTCACCCCGTCGGCGGTCTCGAACGATTCGGATTCCGGGCCGTCGTAAGCGAAAGCGGGGGCGGTCAGGATCGATGCAGCCACCCACGCGAGGAGTCGGGAACGCATCGGCTTATCTCCGGGGCGGGACGGACGGGAAAATCGCCCGTCCTATTTACGATACCAGATGTTAGGGCGTCGGTGTACGGGAATCAAGCCGGCCGCGCTGGCCGGATTTCTCGGGACCGTCGCCCGGCCGCGCGGTACAGTGCGATCGGCGTAGTCCCCACCGATTCTCTCCCCGACGGACGGAGGTGTGCCGTGGTCCGCTACCTGATGCTCGTCAAGTACACCGAAACCGGCGCCGCCCAAATCCAAAACACCACCCGCCGGGCCGAGTGGTTCCGCAAGTGGGCCGGGCAGCTCGGCGTCACAATCGAATCGCTCTTCTGGGTGCTCGGCGAGTTCGACGTCGTCGTCGTCCTGTCCGCCAAAGAGTCGGCCCCGATCATCGCACTGTCCGCCCACATGCACCGCCAGGGGTTCGTCCGCACCCAGCTCATCCGCGCCTACGCTGAAGATGAGTTTCAAACGATCCTCAAACTCATGCCCGGCTTTGAAGGAGAGTAGCGCGTCGGCATTATCGACCGGAGTGCCCGGCCGTTACGGACTGCGGCCGGCTCGACCGGCTCTTCTGGGGTTTTGAATGAGTTCGGGGGTCGTTGAATATGCCAAGTTCTCAGTACAGCAATTCTACCCTTCGACACATCCAGTAATACTTGCCGACGTCTGGGTGATGGCCCAAAGAAGAGCGGGCGGGACGCCCGCGGTCTTCTAAGCCACCTGATTTATCGCGTGAAGATCACGTGCCCCTTGCCCAGGATCAGTTCCAATTCCTCCACGGGAACTTTAACGGGGTCGATGGCGAAGTCGGCGGCAAGTTTGAACTGAGCACTCTTGCCGGCCGGGTCTTTTACTGAAAGGAAGACGGGGCAACAGCCGCGGGCGCGTTTGAGGGCGGCGGCAATGCCGTCGACTTTGCGGTGCGTGGAATCGTCTTCGGCATAGGGCAGCCGCAACACCAGCCCGCGGGTGAGTTCCTTTCGGGCCTGGTCCACCGTCAGAACCCGCTTGACGATCAGGTCGGGTTCGCCGGAGCCTTCCCGCCATTCGACGATGCCCTCGAACAGGTTAATGCGGTCCTCGACCAGGTCGTCCTTGTACCGTTGCAGTTCCTCGCTCCAAGTCACGGCTTTGCACTGTCCGGTGAAGTCTTCGACGCGGAAAATGGCGAATCGCTTGCCCTGCTTGGTCGTTTTCGTGACGAGTTGCGTGAGCATGCCGCCGACGCGGACGTCGGTGCCGTGGTCGAGTTTGGCCAGTTGATTGACGTCGTGAGTGCGGAAGCGGCGTAGCTGGTCGTCGAACTGGGCGAGCGGGTGGGAGGAGATGTAGAAGTCGAGGGCTTCCTTTTCGAACTTGAGTCGTTCGAGTTCGGGCCATTCGGGCATGTCGAGGAGGCCGGAATGTGCGGCCGCGCCGTTTTCGTCGGCCGGGCCGCTGCCGAACAGATTGCTTTGTCCGCGCAGCCGGTCGGAGGCCAGGTCTTCCGCGGCTTGGGCGGCGCGGGGAAGGGTGGCGAACAGGGAGGCGCGGCAGCCGAAGGCGTCCATGGCACCGGCCTTGATGAGCCGTTCGATGCCGGCTTTGGGGACGATGCGGAGGTCGACCCGTTCGCAGAAGTCGAACAGGTCGTGGAACGGTCCGGCAGCCTCGCGGGCTTTGACGATTTCCTCGGCCGCCCCACGACCGAGGCCCTTGATGGCCGTGAGGCCGAACACCACTTTGCCGTCGACCACGTCGAAGTCGGCCCGGCCGCGGTTGGCGTTCGGCGGCAGCACGTCCACGCCCATCTTCCGGGCGTCGGCGATGTGGTCCACCAGCATGTCACGTTTGTTGCCGTCGTCGATCTCGCTGGACAACAAGGCGGCCATGAACTCCGCCGGGTAGTGCCGCTTGAGATACGCCGTGTGATACGAAATGTGGGCGTAGGCGGCCGAATGGCTCTTGTTGAACCCGTACCCCCCGAATTTCACGATCATCTGGAAGATGTCTTCCGCCTTGTCCGCGGCCAGGCCGAGCTTCTTCGCCCCGGCCACGAAGTCCACCTTGCGGGCGTTGATGATCGACTCGTTCTTCTTGCTGATGGCTTTGATGCAGGCGTACGCACTGCTCAGCTCGATGCCGCCCAGGCGGTTCAAAATCCGCATCACCTGCTCCTGATAAACCATCACGCCGAAGGTTTCGCTCAGGACCTCCTCCATCACCTTGTGCGGGTATTCGGGCTTCTTCCGCCCGTGCTTGCATTCGATGTACTCGTCCACCATGCCCCCTTCGAGCGGGCCGGGGCGGTAGAGGGCCGTGCAGGCGACGATGTCGCGGATGTTGTCGGGCTTCAGCCGTTTCAGCAGTTCGCGGATGCCGTCGGACTCGAACTGGAAAACGCCCTTCGCGTCGCCCTTCTGCAGCAGGTCGTAGGTAGGAGGGTCGTCGAGCGGCAGTTTCTGCACGTCGATTTCGATGCCGCGGGTCCGCCGGATGAGCTTCACCGCGTTGTCGAGCAGGGTCAGCGTCCGCAATCCGAGGAAGTCCATCTTGAGCATGCCGACTTTTTCGAGGACGCCCATTTCCCATTGCGTGGTCACGGAGACTTCGCCCTTGGCCCCTTCCTGGTTGTCGGTCTTGCGTACCACCCGCTGCACCGGCACGTAATCGGTGATCGGCCCGTTGGCAATCACCACCCCCGCCGCGTGGGTGCCCGCGTTACGGTTCGAGCCTTCCAGCTTCCTCGCGACGTCCACCCAGAACCGGGTCGTGCGATCCCCCTCGTATTCCCGCTTGAAATCGGGGTTCGCCATGGCCTCGGTCAGGCTGGCGGCAATGGCCCCTTTCATCGGCACGAGCTTGGTCATCTGGTTGACGCGGTCGAGCGGGATGTCGAGCACCCGGCCGACGTCCTTCAGCGCGGCCTTGGCCGCGAGCGTGCCGAACGTGCCGATCTGGGCGACCGATTCGGCCCCGTACTTCTCCTTCACGTACTGGATCACCCTTTCCCGCCGGTCCTGGCAGAAGTCGATATCGATATCCGGCGGCTCGGTCCGGCTCGGGTCCAGGAACCGCTCGAACAGAAGGTCGTATTCCATCGGGTCGACGTGGCTGAGGTACAGCACGTAGCTGACCACCGCCCCGCAGCCGGAACCACGGGCGGAGGCGGGGATGCCCTCTTCGCGGGCGAACCGCACGAAATCCCAGACGATGAGGAAATACCCGGCATACTCCATCGTGTTGATAATGCCGAGTTCGTGGGCGAGCCGGTCCTTCACCGCTGCGGGCACCGGGTCACCGTAGCGTTCCTTCGCCCCTTTCAGGCAGAGGTCTTTCAGATACGCCTCGGCCGACTTCCCCTTCGGCGGGGTGAAAGCGGGAAAGTGCCGCTTCTTGAAGTCGATTTCGATATCGACCGCCGCGGCGATCTCCTGACTGCGGGCGACCGCGTCGGCATGATCCGGGAATAGGGCGTACATGTCCTTCGGGCTCCGGACGTAGTACGGGTTCGGCAACCGACCCTCCGGGTACTGCTTCTTGTTCGGGTCCCGCTTCTTGCCGGTGTTGATGCAGAAGAGCACGTCGTGGGCCTCGGCATCGTCGGCGCACAAATAGTGCGCGTCGGCCGTGGCCACGAGGGGAACGCCCAACTTCTCCGCAATCCGCACCGCCTCCGGCGTGCACTGGTCCTGGAGGTCGATGCCGTTGTTCTGAATTTCGATGTAGAAGTCTTCGCCGAACACTTTTGCGAACCACTTCGCCAGGCCCTCCGCCTCCTTCGGCTTGTCCTGCAGGATGTACTGGTTGAATTCCCCGGCCAGGCACCCGCTCAAGCAAACCAGGCCTTCCGAATGGGCTTCGAGCACGTCCCGGTCGATCCGCGGGTTGTAGTAGAACCCTTCCAGATATGCGATACTGGATAGTTTGATGAGGTTTTTGAACCCCGTATTATTCTTCGCCAGAAGCGTCAGGTGCGAGTAGGCCTCTCCCTGACGGTTGGCCTTTTTCTCCCGCCGATCGCCGGGGGCCAAATACGCTTCGTACCCGATCACCGGGTTGACACCGGCCTTCTTGCACTCCTGGTAAAACTCGATGGCCCCGTACAGGTTGCCGTGGTCGGTGATGGCGCACGCCGACATACCTAGCTTCTTCGTCTGGGCGACGAGCTCCGGGATGCGGTTGAACCCGTCGAGCAGGCTGTAGTGGGTGTGGCAGTGAAGGTGGGCGAACGCGCCGGCGGCCATGGGAAGCCCGTCCGTAGGTGGGAATACTTTCCGTTTTACGAATCCGGGCGCGCGGGGAGACCGGTATCCCGGCTGAACCCGAAAGCGTGTAACATGGCGGGGTCATTCCACTCAAAAGAGCAGGAGTACCATGTCCCGCCGCCTCCTGGCCCCCGTGGCATTGGCCGTCCTGGCAAGTGGAATCGCATTCGTCCCCGACCCGCGGTCGGCATCGGCTTGCGCCGTTGCCCCCGGCCCGAACGGCCGCGTGGACGTCGCCGATGAAGTCGCGGTCGTCGTCTTCGACGAAGCCACGAGAACCGAATACTTCATCCGCCGGGCGACGTTCGAATCCACCTCGGCCGACTTCGGCTTTCTCGTGCCGACGCCGACGCTGCCGGAACTGGTCGAGGCGAGCCCCGACGTGTTCGCCACCTTGGCGAAACTGACCGAGCCGAAGGTCGAAGTGCGGCGGGTGGAGACGACGAACTTCGGGTGTATTTTGGCCCCGAACGCAAAAGTAAAAGCGGTCACTCCTGCCTTCGGCGAGTCCGCCGCCGGGCATGTCAACGTACTTCAGCAGGTGAACGTGGCCGGGTTGAACGCGGTCAGCCTAAAGGCGGACGACCCGAAGAAACTCAACGAGTGGCTCGGGAAGAACGGCTACGTCAGCCGGCCGTCGCTCGCCGCCTGGTTCGAGTGGTACACGAAGAACAAGTGGATCGTGACCGCGTTCAAACTCGGCGCCGGTGCGAAACCGGATGGGGACGGGAAATTCCGGGTGGATAACAAACTGGTGCGAATGAGCTTCCAGACCGACCGGCCGTTTTTCCCGTACCGCGAACCGGTGGACGCGGCGGCTCAGGCCGGACTGATTCACGACCGTCTGCTGCGTGTGTTCGTGCTGGCCAGTGCGAAAAGCGAGGGCCGTATCGGCCTGGGCGACGCGTCCCGGGCCTGGCCCGGCCGCACTGTCTGGGCCGGCGTCGCCGACCCAACCGCCGTCGACAGAATCGGCTCCGCGACGAAACTCCCCGGCCTGCAAACCGACCGGGCCTGGGTACTCACCGAGTTCGAAGACCGGTCCTTCCCCCGCCCCGCGACCGACGAACTCTACTTCGGCCCCGACGCCGACCCCACCCCCGTTGAACGCCCCCCGACAATGGAATACGTCCACGTGGACATCACCAACCAGCGGCTCGCCACCGTCGGCCTCCTGGCCGGGCTCTTGCCGCTCGTTGCCATCGCGGGGATATTCGTCGTGTGGAAAGTGCTGCGGAAGAAGTAACCCGGAGTGCGTGATGATCCGTTTTGCCCTTTTCGGCATGCTCCTCATTGGCGTCCCCGCCCTCGCGGCCGAGAAACCGCAGGTCGTCGCCGTCTGGCTGGGAAGGCCGCCCGAGGAACCCGGCACCATCGGCGACGAGACGACCCGCCCTTCGCCGAAGCTCGACAAGAAGCAGGTCGAAGTGACCGAGTCTACGCTGCTCGTAACGAACGTCACCAAACCGACGATCACGATCTACCGCCCTTCGAAGGCGAAGGACACCGGCACGTCGATGATCATTTGCCCCGGCGGCGGGTATTGGAATCTTTACTGGGAGCTGGAAGGCGAGGAAGTGGCGGCTTGGCTGAACTCTTTTGGCGTGACCGGCATTCTGCTCAAGTACCGCGTGCCCCGCCGGCCGGACGAACCGCAGCGGGAGCCGGCCCGCCGGCCGTTACAGGACGCCCAGCGAGCCGTCAGCCTCGTGCGGAGCAAGGCCAAAGAGTGGGGCCTGGCCCCAAACCGCATCGGCATCGTCGGCTTCTCCGCCGGCGGCCACCTCGCTTTCGCCACCGCCACGGGCTTCGAAAAACGGACTTACAAACCGATCGACGACGTAGACAAAGTTAGCTGCAGGCCCGATTTCGCCGTCCCTGTTTACTCGGGTTACCTGAAAGCGAATGACAAAGACGAACTCGCCCCAGGGCTGACGGTGCCGAAAACGACACCCCCGGTCTTCTTCGTCCACGGCGGCGCCGACCTCATCAGCGATCCGGAAAATAGCGTGGCCGCCTACCTCGCCCTGCAGCGCGCCGGCGTCAGTGCGGAGTTACACATCTACGCTGATACCGCCCACGATTTCGGCGTCCGAAAGAGCGATCGCCCTTACTCCACCTGGACGAAGTCGTGCGAGGAATGGATGCGGGCGAAGGGGTTTTTGAAACCGTAACTACACCACCTCCGCCCCCCGCTCTTCCAAAAGTGTCCGCAGCACGGAGCGGTGGCAGTGAGATTCCTCCTCGCAGTAGCAGCCGACGGAGAA
>DASXPC010000357.1:0-2556 GCA_036493815.1 Fimbriiglobus sp.
TCCCGGCCCGCTTCTTTCCCGAGTCGCCGGTGACATCGGTCTTGGCAAAAAACGCACCGTGGGTGCGCAGGAGTGCGGTGAGCGCCGTGCGGGCCACGTCGAAATCCCTGACCTCGACCACGAGCGTTCCGGAAAAGATGATCTTGCGGTCGGCAGGCAGGTCGAGGCCGGCGGGAGCGTTCTCGCGGTCGCCGGGCTTTGCCGGAGCGGCTTGCGGTGCCGGCTTCGCACCGGGATTCATTACGGCCAAGTTGGGACTGTGCGGGGGGGAAGATTGCTGACCCCCACAGCCGACGAGAAACCCGAAACCAATACAAAACAACGAAAGGCCCAAGGCACGAAACATGGCCGGCCTCCACGACGTGAGCGGGAATGAGTCCCTGCTCACAAGACGCGGCTCGGCGTGTTTTATTCCCGGCCATCTCGTCTGTACCGCACGGTCAACTCCGCCAATCGTTCGATCATGCCCGGTTGGAATTGTTCCGGGCGGAACCGCCAGTGCCAATTTCCGTCGGGCCGTCCCGGCATGTTCATCCGGGCTTCGCTGCCGAGGCCGAGAACGTCTTGCAGCGGGGCGATCGCGAGCACTGCGACGGACGACCAGGCCAGGCGAATGAAATCGAAGGCCGGGTCGGCGACCGGCCGGCCGAGGTACTCCGCCCAGAAATTCTTGTCCCGATCGCTCAAGGCCGCATACCAACCGGCGGTCGTGTCGTTGTCGTGGGTGCCGGTGTAAACCACGGTGGCCGGCTCGAAATTGTGCGGCTGGTATGGGTTTTTCGGGTCCCCGACCGCGAATTGCAGCACTCGCATCCCGGGCAGATCGAAGCCCGTACGCAGCGTTTCGACGTCGGGCGTAATCAGGCCCAGGTCTTCGGCGATGAATGGGAGTCCGCCGAGGGCGGTCTTCACGGCCCGGAACAATTTCGTCCCCGGTCCGTCCACCCATTTGCCATCCTTCGCCGTCGTGTCGCCGACCGGCACCTGCCACGCCTGGGCGAATCCGCGGAAGTGATCGAGCCGGACGAGATCGACTTGGGACAAGGTGCGTTGCAGGCGGGCGATCCACCAGCGGTACTTGTCCGCCTTCATGGCCGTCCAGTCGTAGATCGGGTTGCCCCAGAGCTGGCCGTCTTCGCTGAAATAGTCGGGCGGCACGCCGGCCTGTACGGTCTGCGTGCCGTCGGGTTTGAGGAGGAACTGGGTCGGGTTCGCCCAGACGTCGGCCGAATCGCCGGCGACGAAGATCGGCACGTCGCCGATGAGGCCGACGCCCTTTTCTTTCGCATAGGCTTTCAGCGCGGCCCATTGCCGGTCGAACAAAAACTGCCCGAATTTGTGCCGCAACACGTCCGCTTCGAGTTCCCCCCGCAGTACGGTCAGGGCACCGGGTTTCCGCTTCAAAATGTCCGTCGGCCAGCGGGTACGCTCCGCGAAGCTCAACTTTTCCCGGACGGCCGAGAACAGGGCGTAGTCGTCCAGCCAGCCGGATTCCCGTTTGCAATAATCGTCGAACTGCGGTCGTAGTCCCGCGGCCTTACCGTCGCGGAACGCTTCCCAACTGGCCGTGAGGATGCCGTTCTTGAATGCGGCGACTTTCGGAAAGTCAACCGCGCCATCCGGGAACGATTGTCCGGCGCAGGCCGAACTCGCAATCAACCCGTCTTTCTCGATCAGTTCGGGACTGAGCAAGTTGACGTTGCTGGCAAAGGCGGAGAAGGACATGTACGGTGAATCGCCGAGACCGGTCGGGCCGAGTGGGAGGATCTGCCACCACGATTGCTTCGCCGCGGCGAGCGTGTCGATCCAGCGGTGGGCAACGGGGCCGACGTCGCCGATGCCGAACGGCCCGGGCAAGCTCGAGGGGTGCAATAAGATTCCCGATGAGCGGATCACGTTCGGGTTCCTTCCGCATCGAGGACGCGACAGTAGACGGCCTTCAGGTACCGCCCTTCGGGGACGTGTGCGAGGAACGGGTGGTCCGGGGCGGCGCCGGCGATTTTGAACACCTGAATTTGTCGACCGGCCTGAAACGCGGCCCGTTTGAGCATCACGAGAAAATCCGCCTCGGACACCAGGCCGGTACACGAGCACGTCAGGAAGACGCCACCGGGGGCCACGGCTTTCAGGGCGAGACGGTTCATGTCCTCGTACTTGCGGAGCGCTTCGTCGACGGCCTCGCGGTCCCGGGTCATTTTCGCCGGGTCGAGAACGACGACGTCCCACCGCTCGCCGTTGGGAAGGACGTCTCGCAACCAGGCGAACAGGTCCGCCTGCACGAACCGGACGCGGGCCTGGTTCAGGTTGGCGTTCTGGGCGGCGAGGCCGAGGGCCTGCTCGTCGAGATCGACGCCGGTAACGTCGGCCGCGCCGCCTTTCGCCTTCGCATTGATCGCAAACCCGCCGGTGTTGCAGCAGAGGTCGAGCACCCGCTTTCCGCCACAAAACGAGCTGAGCGACAATCGGTTGTCACGCTGGTCGAGGAAGAATCCGGTCTTGTGTTTGCTGCCCGGGGCGACGCGGAATCGGAGGCCGTGTTCCGTGACGATTCCCGGC
>DASXPC010000358.1:0-2439 GCA_036493815.1 Fimbriiglobus sp.
CGGATGACGGCGGTGGACAACCACAAGCGGTGGGTGGAATGGGCAAAGTACCTTGGGTGTCATTCGATCCGGGTGAACGCGTACTCTTCCGGCACACCGGACGAGCAGCGGGACCGCGTCGCCGACGGCCTCGGGAAGCTCAACGAGTTCGGGGAATCGCACGGGATCGGCGTCATCGTCGAAAATCACGGCGGGCTGTCGAGCAACGGGGAATGGCTCGTTTCGGTCATGAAAAAGGTCAACAGCAAAAACGTCGGCACCCTGCCCGACTTCGGTAACTTTGGCAAGTACGACCGGTATAAGGGCGTGGACGAAATGATGCCGTACGCCAAGGGCGTTTCCGCCAAGACCCACGACTTCGACGCCGACGGAAACGAATCCCATACCGACTACCGCAAGATGCTGGACATCATTCTCCGAAAGCACAAGTTCTCCGGATTCATGGGGATCGAGTACGAAGGGTCGAAGATTCCCGAAGCCGACGGCATCCGGAAGACGAAGGCGCTGCTGATAAAGATTCGCAAGGAAATGTCGACCTGATTGATGTGGGGCACGATTCCAACGTGCCGATGGAAGACGTTGCGGACACGTTGGAAACGTGTCCCACGTCAAAATTGCGGAGCGAGTGATGCCGTTGTACGAATACGAAGTCGTGCTCCCCGACGGGTCGGCCGGGGAGGTATTCGAGGTGTTGCAGCCGATGAGCGACCCGCCGTTGACCGCGCACCCGGAATCGGGCGAGCCGGTGCGGCGGGTGTTCGGCGTGCCGAATGCCCCGCGGACCTGGACGGCGTCGCAGAGCAAGAACGCATCGAGCGACAAAAATCTGGAACGCACCGGGTTCACGAAATACGTGAAGAACGATCAGGGGAAGTACCAGAAATTGTTCGGGAAAGGGCCGGACAAGATCAGCAAGCCGCCGAGTTCGTAACATTTCTTCAGCCCCTCCCGGAGTTTGCACATGGCCACCGCGACCGTCCCCGTTCAGAACCGCAACCTGTTCATCGGCGGCAAGTGGAGTCCCGCCGCATCCGGGAAAACGCTCGCCGTGGACAATCCGGCCACCGAAGAGGTCATTGCCGACGTCGCCTTCGGTACGCGGGACGATTGCAAAAAGGCCATCGACGCTGCCGCGAAAGCCATGCCCGCCTGGATGAAACTGACGACCTACGACCGGGCCAAGGTGCTGAAGAAGACCGCGGACCTCATGCGGGAACGGGCCGACAATCTCGCCAAAACGCTGACGATGGAACAGGGCAAGCCCGTGCCGGAGGCGAAGGCGGAGGTGCTGCATTCGGCCGACACGTTCGAATGGTTCGCGGAAGAGGGCAAGCGGGCGTACGGCCAGGTGATTCCCAACAGTGCCCCCGGCAAGCGGCACCTGACGATCAAGCACCCGGTCGGCGTCGTCGGGGCCATCGGCCCGTGGAACTTCCCGATCACACTCCAAGCGAGAAAGATCGCCCCGGCCCTCGCGGCCGGATGCACTATCGTCTGCAAGCCGGCGAGTCAAACGCCGCTGTCGCTGATCGGCGTGTTCGAGTGCCTGATCGACGCCGGGATGCCGGCGGGCGTGGCCAACCTTGTCATGGGCCCGGCCCAGGACATCTCGGCCGAGTTCATGCAGAACGAGGCGGTGCGGAAAATTAGCTTCACCGGCTCGACCGAGGTCGGCAAGCAACTGATGCGGCAGGCCGCCGACCACGTGAAGCGGCTCAGCCTCGAACTCGGCGGGCACGCCCCGTTCATTGTCTTCCCGGATGCCGACCCGGAGGCCGTCGCCAAGGCCGCGGTGCTCGGCAAGTTCCGCAACAACGGCCAGGTCTGCATCAGTCCGAGCCGGTTCTTCGTCCACAAGGACGTCCACAAAAAGTTCACCGAAGTGGCCGTCGAAGAGGCGAAGAAACTCAAGATGGGCAACGGTCTCGACGAAGGCGTCGTCGTCGGCCCCATGTTCGAAATGAAAGCGATGGACAACACCCTCGGCCTCATCGCCGACGCCACTTCGAAGGGGGCCAAGTGCCTCACCGGCGGCAAGCGGAGCGACCGGTTCGAACGCGGCTATTTCTTCGAACCGACCGTCCTCGGCGGCCTCTCGCCCGACGCGAAGATTCTGACCGACGAGCCGTTCGCCCCGGTCATGCCGGTGCTCGACTTCTCAAAGCTCGACGAGGTGATCGCGGCCGCCAACAACACCAAATACGGCCTCGCCGCCTACGTGTTCACGAACGACCTGACCGTCGCGTTCAAGATGGCCGAGGGGATCGAGGCCGGCATCATCGGCATCAACGACCCCGTCCCGGCCACGCCGCAATGCCCCTTCGGCGGCATGAAAGAATCGGGCATGGGCCGGGAGTTGGCACACGAAGGCCTTGAGGCCTACCTGGAAACCAAGTACATCGCGATCAAGTTGCGGGATTAATGGGGTTCCACCGTGCG
>DASXPC010000359.1:0-7606 GCA_036493815.1 Fimbriiglobus sp.
GTGTGTGGTGTACGAGTTCGGGAATAAAACCGGGTATCGCGCATCAGTATGGTGTCGGACCAAATCGAAACGAACGGTATTCCCCCATCAACAGGTGCGGCGATGTCCTACGGCATGTGGGCCGATGTGGTCGTGTTCGTTCACGTCCTGTACGTGGCTTACGTCGTGTTGGGCCAGGCGGTCATTCTGATCGCGGGCACGTTTCGCCGGCAGTGGGGCCGAAATCCCTGGTTCCGATACAGTCATTTGACGGCCATTCTGATCGTTGTCGGTGAAGAAATCGCCCGCGTTCGTTGCCCGCTCACGGTATGGGAAGAGGAACTGCGGGAAATGGGCGGCCAGGCCGTCACCGCCGGGCAGACTTTCGTTGGCAGACTGATGCACGACCTGTTATTCCTCGATAACGTTTCCCAGCAGACGGTCGAGGTCATGCATTTCGCGTTCGGGGCGTTGATCGTCCAGGCCCTTCTGATGTATCCGCCGCGGTGGTTTCGCCGAAAGGCGGGTGGGCTTGACAACCCCAATTGAAACATCGACCCTTTCGGGAACAGGATGGTCCGTTTTCGGCCAGGAGGGCCGGTTATGTCGCACTCGCTTCGAACCCGGAAACCGGTCTCGTCGAATCCAACCGCCACTTTTCTCCGCCCGACACCCAAACTTCCCGACAAGCTCGACTTCGACACCGTGCGGCGGTTCGGTCTCGCCACCCAACTGCTCGACCGCCTCCTCGTCGGCGTAACGGGGCCGGCGAAGATTCTCGACGTCGGGTGCAACGTCCTGCAACTGCTGCCGAACTACTTCGACCCGGAGCGTGTACGGGTGGCACGGTGCGACACGTTCGCAAACGTGTCGGACGACCCGGATTATCATCAGATTACGCCCGGCGAGCCGTTGCCGTTCGCGGACGGGGCGTTCGACGCGGTGGTGTCGCTCGAAGTGCTCGAGCACGTCCCGGCCGAGGGGCGGCGGTTCTTCCTCTCGGAATGCCTGCGGGTGAGCCGGCGGGGCTGCGTATGGACCTGCCCGAACGGTGTGGCCGAGATTCGACGTGCCGAAGCAGTCGGTTCGGCCACGTATGCACTTCGCAACGGTAAGCCGCATCCGTTCCTTCAGGAACACGCGGACTATGGCTTGCCCACGACCGAGGAGATTACCGGGCACCTGACTTCATTCGACATACCTTATGCGGTCTGGCAGCAATCCCCTGCGGACGTCTGGCTCGCCAACCTCGTCCTCGGTGAACCCCTGAGCGAAAAGTTTGCCCCCGACTGGGTCCACAAACAACTTCGGGAGGTGCTCGACCGGTTCGACCGAACCACGCCCGACCCACGCCCTGCGAGCTATCGCAATATCTATGTCGCGGCCAAGGTGTTCGACGCAACGGGGGCACTCGAACCGTTCGAGACGCCGTTCGGGACCGTCGCACGAGCCGGAAGCGCAAGCGACGGGGAAGCCGAAACCGCCGACCTCTTGCCTACGGTCTGCCGGGCCGCAGGAGTGGCCGTGGCGGACCTGGCATCGAATTGGAAGAAAGAAGTGAAGTCGCTCGAAGCCGAAGTCGGTCGGCACGCGGCGGAAAGGAAACGGTGGGTCGAGGACATCGAGGCAATGCGGCGGGAACTCTCCGCCTGGAACCAGCGGGCGTACCTGCTCACCAATGGCATCCGCCTCCTCACGGGCACCACGCCCTGGAAACTCGCCTACCCATTCCGCGTGTTGCAACGGTGGATTGCCCCGAGGGCATTCACCCAAAGAGAGCTCAAACCCTGGTTTGAACTGAAACTGTCGGAGGAGGGCACCTGGCAGGGGCCGGGATCGGGGCCGTTCCCGGTCGAGTGGGAGTCGGTGGGGATTGACCCGCAATTCGTTCTGCCGGTGGTGCTGCCGCCGGGCTACGTGCGGTTGAAACTCCGGATGTCTGGCATCAGCCGGGGGTTGACCGAAGTGTATGCGGACGAAGGGGACGGATTCCAGACGGCCGGGTGCGTCGAGACTTTCGAGTGGGAAGAGAATCTGTCCGTCGATGTCGTCGTGAAGTTCGAAAAGCCCGTTTTCGGCTTGCGGCTGGACCCGCTCGGCGGCCCCGGCAAGTTCGAGTTGCACGAGTTCAGCGCCACGCCGCTTGCCGGGCCGCGCATCTTCGCCCATGCGCTGGTGAAGAAGGTCATGCTGCTGAAGATGTACGAGTTGACCGGACGAACGCTCTGGAACGGCTTGAAAATGCTCTGCACCGGCCGGCTCGGCCGAATGGCGGGCAAGCTGACCCAGACCTTCGGCGACGACCGCCGGCTCGGCCCCTCCAGCATGGCCGCCCGCACCAGCTACGACGTCTGGCGGCGCCGGCGGGCACTCACCGATACGGAAAAAGCCAGGCAACGGACCGAATCGGCCGCGTGGACCAACCCGCCGACGATCAGCCTGCTCATGCCCGTCTACAACCCGCCGCCCGATTGCCTGGAAAAGGCAATCCTATCGGTCCGCGCCCAGACCTATCCGCACTGGCAGTTGTGCGTGTGCGACGACAAATCGACGGACCCGAAAGTGGCGGCCATTCTCAAGAAACAGGCCGCGGCCGACTCGCGAATCACCGTTGTTTTCGCCCCGCAGAACGGCGGGATCGCGAAGGCGTGCAATCTGGCACTGGAGCAGGCGTCTGGAGAGTTCGTCGGCGGTCTCGACCACGACGACGAACTGGCCGAGCACTGTCTGTTCAAGGTTGCCGAGGCGTTCCGAACGAATTCGCAGGCCGAATACGTCTACACCGACGAAGACAAGATGACGCCCGAAGGCACCCACGTCGATCCGTTCTTCAAGCCCGACTGGTCTCCCGATTTCTTCCTCTCCTGCATGTACACCTGCCACCTCGGCATTTACCGCACCGTCCGAGTGCGTGCGATCGGCGGGTATCGCTCCGATTTCGACACGGCCCAGGACTTCGACATGGCGCTTCGGTATGTCGCGTCGATTCAGAACGAAGCGCGGGCGGGTGGATTGCCGGAGGAAAGCCGGATCGTCCACGTGCCGGACGTGCTTTATCACTGGCGGATGCTGCCGACGAGCACGGCCCTCTCGGCCAGGGCCAAACCGAAGGCGGAGGCCACGGCCCGCCGGGCACTCGAAAGTTATCTGGAATGCGTCAAGAGGCCGGGCACGGTCGAACGCGGCTCGGCCGTCGGCTTGCACCGGGTGCGGTACGAAATCCGGGGCGAGCCGAAGGTGAGCATCGTCATTCCGAGTGCCGGCCGGCGGGCGGCGGTCCGTGGCCGGGACACCTGGTTCGTTTTGAACTGCGTCGAGAGCATCCGCCGGGAATCGACCTATGCGAACTACGAAATCGTCGTCGTCGACAACGACGACATGGCCCCGCAACTCCAGCGCGAACTCGACGAATTGGGCGTTCGCCGCGTCCCGTACACCGAACCGTTCAACTTATCCCACAAGATGAACCTCGGGGCGGCGAAGGCCGAGGGAGACTATTTATTGCTGCTGAATGACGATACGGAGATTATTACACCCGACTGGATCGAGTCGATGCTGGAGCTCGGCCAGTGGCCCGAAGTCGGGGCGGTCGGGGCGAAGTTGTTATTCGAGGACGGTCGATTGCAACACGCGGGCGTCACTCTAATCGGTCGTGTCCCGTTACACCACTTCTACGCTGCCCCGGGGGATTACCCGGGATACTGGCACGGCAATTTGTTAGTCCGCAACTATTCCGCCGTCACCGGGGCGTGCGTATTAGTCCGGACCGATGATTATCATTCCGTCGGCGGATTCGATCCGGAATTTCCGCTCAATTACAACGACATCGATCTGTGTCTGAAGCTACGGCAAAAGGGCAAACGAATCGTATATCAGCCGCACGCAATGCTCTATCATTTCGAAGGCGTGTCGAAAGAAGGGACGTTCAAGGTCGAGGTCGACAAGTTCGTGGCCCGGTGGGGCGAGACGATGAAGCGGGACCCGTACTACAACCCGAACTTAACGCAGGTGCACGGCGACTACCGGCTGGGGGCGGGGGAGCCGGGTTAATTATTTGCCATTGTTCTTAGCAGTGTGATTCTTTTGTCGGTGCCGGAGGTTGTCGAGTTCGGTCGTTTACATTTCGCGATCATGGTTAAACCCTCTCGACAACCATCGCCACCGCGTTCCCGCCTCCCAAACACAAACACGCCAACCCCCGCTTCAAACGTCTCGCTTCCAGGGCGTGCACCAGCGTCACGAGTACCCGCGCCCCGCTGGCTCCGATTGGATGGCCTAACGCCACGGCTCCTCCGTTGACGTTGACTCTGGCTTCCTCCAGGCCGAGTTCCTTACCGCAGGCCAGCATCTGAGCGGCGAAGGCTTCGTTCAACTCGAACAGGTCGATGTCTTTGAGGGTGAGCTTGGCCTTCTCCAATACCATCCGCACAGCCGGGACGGGTGCGAGGAAGATCTCTTTCGGTGCGACGCCGCTGGTGGCGTAGGCGACGATGCGGGCCATCGGCTTTGTGCCCGATTTTTCCGCGGCGACCTGCGACGCGACCACAACCGCGGCGGCCCCGTCGGACAGTTGGGACGAATTCCCCGCGGTCACCGTCCCTTGCGGATGAAAGGCGGGTTTGAGTTTGGCGAGGCCCTCGGCGGTCGAATCGGATCGGATGCCTTCGTCTCGCTCGATTTTGCCGGCGGTCTTACGGCCGACGCCCGCCAGTTCCACACCCACCACTTCCTTGGCGAACGCCCCACTCGCCCACGCGGCCGCAGCCCGCACGTGACTCTGCGCCGCGAAACGATCCTGGTCCTGCCGGGTGATTACGCATTTCAGGGCGACATGCTCGGCCGCCTCGCCCATCGGCCAGTTCTCGAACGGGCACCACAGTCCGTCGTGAAGCAACGCGTCGAGCACCTTCTGATTGCCGAACTTGAACCCCCCCCGCGCCCCCGGCAGGAGGAACGGAGCCTGGCTCATACTTTCCATCCCCCCCGCCACCACGACCTCGCAATCCCCCGCCTTGATACTCTGGGCCGCCAGCATCACCGCCTTGAGACCCGAACCACATACCTTGTTCACGGTATACGCGGCGATCGTGTCCGGCAGTCCGGCGAAGAGCGCCGCCTGCCGGGCCGGGTTCTGCCCCACTCCGGCCTGCACCACGTGCCCCATCACCACTTCGTCCACCTGATCCGGTTTCACCCCGGCCCACTTCAGCGCTTCCGCGACCACAATACTTCCGAGCTTCGGGGCGGGAAACTCGGCCAACCCGCCCAGGAACTTCCCGATCGGCGTCCGCACGGCAGAAAGGAGAAAGGCGTCCATTGTTCGTTCTCTCGAGTAAGTCTCTGGCCCATTCTATCCCGAAGATTTACCACAAAGGCACGCAGACTCGGAGGCCCGCTTAATCTCAATTTCCTATCTTCTCGGTGTCTCCGTGTCTTGTGGTGAAGATTTGAAGCCTCCCATCCTGACCACCGAGAACCTTACCAAAGACTACGGCCCCGTTCGGGCTCTCGACGCCCTTTCCCTCGCCATTGCCCCCGGTGAAGTCGTCGGCCTACTCGGCCCGAACGGGTCGGGGAAGACGACCGCCCTTCGGCTCGTTCTCGGGTTCCTCCGGCCGACAGCCGGTACGGCCCGGGTGGACGGGTTCGACTGCTGGACCCGGTCGGTCGAGGTCCGCCGGCGCGTCTCGTACCTGCCGGGGGAATTGCGGTTGTACGAAGGGATGACCGGCCGCACGCTGGTGCGATTCCTAGGCGACCTCCGCGCCCAGCCCGTCGGGCCCGAAGCCGACACCCTCGCCAGACAACTCGATATCGACCTGGACATGCCGCTGGCGCGGATGTCATCCGGCATGAAGCGGAAGGTCGCCCTGGTTGCCGTTTTGGTGCCTCGTGTTCCGCTCGTCCTTCTTGACGAACCGACCAACACGCTCGACCCGACCATGCGAGACGAACTGATTCGCCAACTCCGGGTGGCAAAGGAAGAAGGGAAGGCCGTGCTGTTTTCTTCGCACGTCCTACCGGAAGTGGAAGCCGTCTGCGACAGGGTACTGATACTCAAGCAGGGGAAACTGGTTCACGAGCAACGAATGGAGGAACTTCAGGAAGGCCGGCACGTCTCGGCATCGTTGCGCGGCCCACCGCCAGTTGCGGGGCCGCAGGGTGAAGCATTACCCGAGGGGGCCGTTGTCGAAGGTCGGTTGTCGTTCGACTACCGTGGCCCACTGCCGGACCTGTTCTCCTGGCTCGCAGGACAGTCGTTATCCGACATTCGGGTGGCTCCCATGGGCCTTGCGCCGATCTATAAAGCGTACCACACGGCGGGGTAACGGCGCGCGAAAGGCAGGAACGCGCGACTATGCCGGGACTACCGGTTCGCATTTGCACCGCGGGTACGGTTCCTCACAAACTGCCGTTCGCCAGCCGGCCCGGGCCGGATACTTTCCTAGCTAACGTCGAGCCGCGGTTGGAACGACGGTAAACCGCCTTCGGGCCGGTTACGCGGGGTCGGGGTTGGTCGAATCATCTCATCGGGACGGAAATCCGCTGAAGTTGCATGCGCAGGGAGGCTCCCGAACCTGGGAAATGGGCCGGTTTTTGGGTTGCCGAGATGGTTTGCGGACGGTTGATGAGAGACCTTGAGTCGAAACGCCGAAGGTGGGAAGATGTTCCGGTCGGGTTCGGGTGCGGCACCGGTTTCGCTGGAACTTCACGGACAACCGCCGCCCGCCTACCGCGGGCCCAAGGAACGGGACGGGAAGGGGTTCGGAAATCTCCGGCGGCGGGTTGGTTGTGGACGATAGGTATGCGTGTAGAATGGGGGCGGCCCGGGGCGTGGACGAGTGAGCCCGGCGGGTCGATCCGAAACGGACCGGACGGGCGGATTGATCCGGCCCGAAAGCAAATGAATGTCGGTCGGACCCGAAGATCGGGCCGGCGGCATAAAAACGAGACACTGATGCGTAAGTCCGATCGAACACGGTGGCTGAGTTGGCGGGTGGCTCCGGCCGGGGCCGCCGCCGACCCCGCGGTCCGGTTCCAGCGCACCGCCCCCTCGACCGAAAGCGTATCGATGGAAACCCTGCGGGCCGAAGCACCGGGACCGGACGGAATTCGTCACGGGTTAGTGGCTCGGGTCCGTGCGGAAATCGCGGCCGGAACATACGATACGGACGAAAAGTGGCGAATCGCGGAAGACCGCCTTTGCGGTACCGTCGTCCATTCCCGGTAGCACCCTTCCGAATCCCTTCGCTATAATCCCATTAATCCGAATCCCGACTCTCTCTACCGGGCATTCTTGTTAAGGCGTTGCCACCCCTGCCGGGGGATGGTTCCTTATATCGATATCCTCCGAACCGACCTGCTACGGGCGTCGCCCGGAGTCTGCCGTGCCCCTGCCCGCCGTAACCGTCGCACAAACGCCGGAAGACCGGTTCCGGGAGTACCTCTCGAGCCGCCGGCCGGCTCAACGATTCACCGATCAGCAAAAAGAACTGGTCAAGCACATTTTTGCCCGGCACTCCCATTTCGACACCGAACAACTTCTGGACGATCTGCGAGCCGCCGGCCGACGGGTTAGTCGGGCCACCGTTTACCGCTCCCTTGGCAAACTCGTGGAGGCGGGATT
>DASXPC010000360.1:0-32801 GCA_036493815.1 Fimbriiglobus sp.
ATCGCTGCCAAACGTGAATCGATTCGGACAACTTTCGGTTGAACACCGCGGCCCGGGATTCGATCGGCAACCTTAACCGCCGAACGGCCCGGCGGAGCGTGGCCCCGAACGCGTCGTGGGTCCAGACGTGGAAGTGGATGCGGTAATCGCGGGCGATCAGGCTTTGGATTCTCTGTTCCAGCGCAATGCCGGAAAGTCTATCGACGAGTTCGGCGTACTCCCGCACGTGCCCCTCGTACGATCCGGCCGGGCCGCACTCGTAGTCCCGCACCAAATGACGGAACCGCGTCACCGGCCGGTCGCGGTCGAACGTCCCCCTCTTGTCCGGCACGGCAAGGTAAAGGATGCCGCCCGGCCGAAGAACCTGAACCAGCCGCTCCAACGTGCCCAGCGGGTTCTGGCAGTGTTCGAGAAAATGGTTCGCGATGATGAAGTCCTGCGATTCGTCGGGAATAGTCCGCAGCGTCTCCCCGTCGTCAATCACGTCAACGGGCGTCAACGGATAGGCCGCGAGTTCGGGAAATTCCCGCCGCAGCCCGGCCACGTCGAGCCGATCCACATAGCGGACGAGTGCCCCCGCCGGGACGGCGAGTGGGTGGTGCAGGGCCCCGATTTCGATGCCCGAATCGTTCAGGAACTCGTCCGTCAGGACTTTGCGCAGGTGATACGCTTCAGCCGGCGGAGCGACCTCGGCCCCGGGAGGTGGGACGAGAGACGGTCGACGTCTTGTCAAAAATCCGAGCATACGGCCTCCGGTCTCGGCAATCGATTGGACCGGAAACGGGGGCCGAGCGTCAAGCCGAGGTGGATCCGCACGTCGCAATTCCGCTAGGCGAGATGAAACATGGCGAGGCCGAGGGAGATCGGTCCCCAGAGTAGTCCCATGACGAAGAGTGCGGCCATGGAGAGAAGGAGAAGAAACCGGAGGAAAGCCGGTTCGCCGAGGGGCGAAGGGTCGGCCGGGTCGTCCAGGCCGATCGTGCGGAGGATTTTCAGGTAATAGCCCGCACTGACGACGGTGTTGATGACGCCGACGACGAGCAGCCAGGTCAGGCCCGAATCGTAGGCGAGGGAGAAGACCTGGAACTTGGCGGCGAAGCCGGCGAGCGGAGGGAGGCCGAGAAGGCTCATGATGCAGACGGCGAACCCGACGCCGAGGACGGGGGAGCGGGAGATGAGGCCGCGGACGGCCGAGACGTCTTCCGATCCGGTGCGGTTTCGCACGGCGGCGACGACCGCGAATGCCCCGAAGTTGGCGGGCAGATAGGCGATGAGGTAGCCGAGCACCGCGGCCCACCCGTCGCCCCCGAGCGGGGCGATTGCTATGAGCATGTACCCGGCGTGTGCGATGGTGGAGTAACCGAGCAGCCGCTTGAGGTTCGTTTGGCCGTAGGCGGCAAGGTTACCCACCGTGGCGGTGACGGCTGCGGCAATCTGAATCGCATAGCTGAGGCCGGGGTCGTAGACCGCCAGGCCGTCGGGATGGCCGTAGGTCAAGCGGTAGACGATGCGGGTGGCGAGGCCGAGGGCGGCTGCCTTGGACGCAATGGAGAGAAACGCCCCGACTTCCGCGGCCGCTCCTTCGAACACGTCCGGCAACCACAAATGGAAAGGCACCGCCGAAATCTTGTACCCCAGCCCCACGCACAGGAACAGGACGCCCGCTGCCAGTTGGGGGTCCCAACCGGCCGTGGCCAGTTGAATCGATAACGCCTTTCCCAACGCAAACAGGTGCCCGGTCCCGAATCGGGCGGTGAGGAGGCTGATGCCGTACAGCATGATCCCGGACGCCGCGGCCCCGAAGACAACGTACTTCAGGGCTGCCTCGCTCCCCTTCGGCTTTCCCTTCAGAAACCCGGCCAAGGCGTAACTCGGCAGACTCGCCATTTCGACGGCCAGAAACACCATCAGGAGGTGGTTCGCCGACGCCATCAGCATCATGCCGAGGGCAGCACCGAGGACGAGAACGCCATAATCGGCCGAATCTTCCCGATCGGGAAGGCCGGTGGCGAGGCCCAGAAGGAGCACGAGCAGGGCGGTGAGTAGGACGATCCCGCGGAGGGCGTCGGCAAACGGGTCGAGCGCGAGCAGGCCGGTAAACGCCGTCCCTCCAACCACCAATCCGCGTTGCGGCACGAGCAGGGGCACGAGCAGGGCCAATGCTCCCGCGCAAGCGAGCACGGCCAGAGGAATCAGATGCAAGCCGTCGAACGCCTTTACGAGCCGGGCGAGTAAGAGCGATACGATTCCAGCGATCAGGATCAATTCCGGAGAGAACGAAATCAAATCGTGGATGAGGGGGTCTTGAATGTCGAGCAGACGATACGGAAACATGTGCGTACCGGGCGCGCGGGAAGAAGAGACAGGGTAGCCGAATCGCGGCGTTTTGGCGAGCCGGGCGCGTCGGGCCGGAGTTCTCTTCCAGCGCTCCCGCCCGGCTTTTTATCCGTAAAACAGGCCGCGAGTCGTTACCGCATTCCAAGGACTCGGCCATGATCCCCATCGACCTCTCGGGCAAGGTCGCCCTCGTCACCGGCGTCGGCGACAACGAGAGCTTCGCCTGGTTCATCTCGAAAACGCTGAAATTCGCAGGGGCGAAGGTCGTGCTCGCCTGCCACCCGCGGGTGATGGGCATCGTCGAGAGCTTCCTCACCCGGGAGGTCGACCGCGAGGCCCGGTTCCTGCCCGACGGCAGCGAATTCAAGGTCGAGAAGGTTCTCGCCTGCGACGCCAGCTTCGACACGATGGACGACGTCCCCGCCGAGGTGAAGGGGGACCGCCGGTACGCGAAGTTCGCGGATTACAGCATTCAGGGCACGGTGGACGCGGTGGGAAAGGAGTTCGGCGGGATCGACATCTTAATTCATTCCATTGCGTTCAGCCGGGAGATCACGAAGAGCCACAAGGAGACGAGCCGGAAGGCGTATGCCGAGGCACTCGGCATCTCGGCGTATTCGCTCACGAGTTTGTGCCGGGCGGCCGAGCCGTACATGGCCCCCCGCGGCGGGGGCAGCGTCGTCGGCCTGACGTACTTGGGTGGCGAACGGGTCGTGCCCTACTACGGCGGCGGCATGAGCACGGCCAAGGCGGCCCTGCAAATCGACGCGAAGCAATTGGCGTCGAATCTCGGCTCGAAGAACATCCGAGTCAACCTGATCTCGGCCGGCCCCTACGCCAGCCGTGCGGCCCGTAGTATCCGCCCCGGCGAGTTCGAAAAAAGTGTGGAATACGCCGCCAGC
The DNA here is from genome assembly GCA_036493815.1 of Fimbriiglobus sp. Classification (GTDB taxonomy): domain Bacteria; phylum Planctomycetota; class Planctomycetia; order Gemmatales; family Gemmataceae; genus DASXPC01. The sequence goes on from DASXPC010000360.1 coordinate 3,240, forward strand.
CGAAGCCCGCTGCCCCGGGCGATCAAGCCCGAAGAAGTCGCCAACGCGACATTATTTCTGTGCAGCGACCTGGCCAGTGCCGTGACGGCGCAAATCCTCTATGTCGATTGCGGGTATAACGCGATGGGGGTTTGAGTGGGCGGTGCGGCCACGTCCGAGCCGTTGACCGACTTTTCCTGAGGTAAAACGACTCCGCTCCCTTCCGTGAGGGTGCTCGGAAACGGTTCCAAGGTCGAATCGTCAATTCGCCGCCAGTTCACCGATTCCGGATCGGGGTTGTTAGGCGGCAACGGCGGTAGAATCGTGAATCGACCGTCTTCGAGTTTTTTCTTCACGGTCATTCCCTCGCTTCGATCCGTTCAACGGCTAAGTTCACTCTATCGTACGGCCGAACGAGTTGTAAGCGGAAGTCGTAATACCCCGCCGACAGGAATGGCATGTCGACCATTTGGAACACGAACGCGTCCACCGACCTTTCTTCGGAAACGAATACCGGATACGGACCGTATTCCCGCGGGTCGGATTCGACCTCTTCGCCCGATTCGTCGAGTTCGATACGCATCCGCTCGATCGCGAAAACCCGTTATCGTTTCCGCGGATTGGTCGCGGGGGGCAATTCCTTCCCGAGTACCATCAGCTCGGCCTTCAGCTTCGCCACCGCTTTCGCGGTGCCGGCACGCTGATCGGCCTTGAACATTTCGTTGTTGTCCCGGTCGTGCATGATGGCGGCTCCGTTAAAGGAGACGCCCGCGAAGAGGCCGCGTCCGCGCGAGTAGGAGAAAATCTCCGCGTGGAGTTTCCCGTCGGTGGCGGCCCCGGCTTCCCGGCCGACCGGACCGGCGGCAATGGACGCGTCCGCACCCAGCGTGAGCTTGTCTTTCCCGGACAGGACTTTTTCCAGGGACTCTCTCTTTTTGAAGACGAGCACGACGTCGGTCGATTGCACGCCGGCCTGGAAGCCGACGCTCGCCCCGCCGAGGGTGATGAACGTCGGATCGCTCCATTCGCCTTTCTCGTTTTTGGTAAGAACGAGGCCGTGCCCCATGCGGCCGCCGACGACGAATCCGACCTTGATCGTTCCGGGAATGATCGCCACCGCTTTGGCATCTTCCAGCAATTTCGGCGGGATTCCTTTCAGCGGGATTTTGCCCAAATCGGTCAGCACGCTCGTCGCATCCTCGATCGTCCGCACCGGCGTCGGAGGACGACCCAGACCGATCGACGCCATCAGGATGACGAACAGTAGACTCGACAGATACTTCACCATGATGCACTCCTTGCGAGGAAGAATCTTTCGAGTCCGATGCTACGATTTTTCCGGGGTGGAACGGAAGACCGACTGGTCTTATCGCTTCGCGAAGAACTCGCCGACGTTTGGGTTCCGCGGGTTCGGCCGCAATTCCACGCGGAAGCCGTTCGCTTCGAGGCAGGCTTTCAAATCCGTTCCGGTATAGTGGTCGCGGCCGTCCACCCGGTCCTGCGGCGAGACGAACGAGCAGTTGTGGTACTCGCCGAGCAGTTCCTCGACGCGGTCCAGCGTCGTGGCGGTGAGTAGAATCGGATACTCGCTCCCCTCGCAATCGAGTTTGAGCAGGCGGATCCGACCGCCGTTCGTCGTGAGTTCTTTCACCACCTGATCGAGCGCCACCGCCGGGACGCGGCCGCCCGACTCGCCGCCGACCCGGCCGCCGCCGGTATTCGCGGGGTCCGGCGAGGTCGCGAAGGAAAGGAACTCGACCGGCACGTCCGACCGCCAGACGGCCACCCGGCGGACGTCCGCCCGTGCCCCGTAGCGGGCGAGGTTCTGCCGAGAGATCGTGTGGTTCGACACCTCGGCTTCGAACGACACGACACGCCCCGCCCCGCGACCCAGGCACGCCGCCGCGAAACTCCCGATGTGACAGCCGACGTCGACGATCAGGTCGGTCGGCTCGAACCGGTCGGGGAGTCTGTATTCATTTTCGACGACCACTTCGCGGTAAATCGCCCGGTCCAACGTGCCGGGCCGGAAGTGGAACGGCTCGTGATACGTCCGCAGGAATTGCAGCTCGCTCTGTACGGAGTGCAGTTCCGCGGCGAGTCGTTCGTGGGCCGGATTCTCGGCCGCAGGAAAGGCCCGCCGCAGCCAGCGGCCGGCCCGGGACCGGAGTCGCGCAAACGGATGGGCAATCGTCAGCATGGAGCCGGCCCTGAGGACTGAAGGCCGGGACTTTACACCGCAAGAGAATCGGCTGACAAGGCGAGGTGGGGCAATCGACTCTCTCCGGTCATTCGACCCAAACGCCCTATAACACCCTCCGCTGCCCGGGTGCCTGCGGATCGGCCGCGGCCCCGCTTTCCCCGGAGGTTCTCCATGCGTTCCCGCACCCGTATCGCGGCGGCGGCACTCGCCGTCACCGGCCTCACCATGACCACCCAACCGATTCAGGGCGACGAAGGGATGTGGTTGTTCAACAACCCGCCCCTCAAACTGCTCAAAGAAAAGTACGGCTTCGAACCCACACCGCAGTGGCTCGAACACGTGCAGAAGTCGTCCGTCCGGTTCAACTCCGGCGGGTCGGGCAGTTTCATTTCGGCGAACGGGCTGGTGATGACCAACCACCACGTCGGGGCGAGCGACCTGCAAAAGTTCTCTTCCGAAAAGCACAACTACCTGCGGGACGGGTTTCACGCCCGGACTTTGGACCAGGAGAAGCCGTGCGAGGCGCTGGAACTGAACGTGCTGCAGAGTATCCAGGACGTGACGGCCGAGGTGAACGCGGCGGTGAAGCCGGGGATGGCGGCCGGGGATGCGTATAAGGCCCGGGTGGCGAAGATCGCCGAGATCGAGAAGGCGGCCACCGACAAGCCGAACAACATCCGGGCGGACGTGGTCACGCTCTACGCCGGCGGCGTGTACAACCTCTACACCTACAAGCGGTACACCGACATCCGTCTCGTTTTCGCCCCGGAAAAGCAGAGCGCCTTCTACGGCGGCGACCCGGACAATTTCGAATACCCGCGGTACGATTTGGACATCTGTTTTTTCCGCGTCTACGAGCACGGCAAGCCGATCCATTGCGAAAACTATCTGAAATGGAGCCCGAACGGGTGCGCGGAAAACGAGCTGACGTTCGTCTCCGGCCACCCGGGGCGGACGAACCGGCAGCAGACGATGGCCGAGCTCGAATTCCTCCGCGACACCGGCTTCCCGTTCGTGATGCAGCGGCTGTTCCGGCTGGAAGTGCTGATCGGCAGTTGGGCCGAGCGGAGCGCGTCGAACCGCCAAAAGTGTGAGGAAGAACTTTTCGGCATCCAGAACAGCCGCAAAGCTCGCATCGGCGGGTTGCAGGGGTTGCTCGACCCGAAAATCATGGCCCGGAAAAAGGCCGAGGAAGACCGGCTGAAGATCTACGTGAATCAGGCCAAGTCTATCGAAGCCCAAGCCGCCCGGGGGGCGTTCGACACCATCGCCGCGGCCGAGAAGAAGCAGGCCGAGATTTACAAGGAATACGTCCTCCTGGAAGGCACCGGCCGCGGTCTGGCCCCGCCCGGCGGATTCGTTTCCTCCTATTTCGCGATCGCACGGGCTTTGGTGCGGGCGGCCGACGAAAAGGCCAAGCCCGCCGGCGATCGGCTCCCCGAGTTCGGCGACGCGCGCCTGCCCTCCCTCGAACAACAACTCTTCTCCGAGGAACCCTTCTACGACGATTACGAAATGCTCAAACTCGCCGACTCCCTCACCCTGCTCGCCACAACGTTCGGCGGGGATAACGAGATGGTGCAGAAGATTCTGGCCGGGAAGAGCCCGCGGGAACGGGCGTACGAACTGATCGGCGGAACGAAAGTAAAGGACGTGGCCACGCGGAAGAAACTGTACGAGGGCGGAAAGGCCGCGGTGGACGCCTCGACCGACCCGATGATCGCGTTCGCCCGGCTGGTCGATCCGTACGCCCGCAAGATTCGGAAGGTGAACGAATCCGAGGTCGAAGAGCCGAAGCGACAGGCGTACGCGGCCCTGGCACGGGCCCGATTCGCCCTGGACGGCACCAACACGTATCCGGATGCCACCTTCACCCTCCGCCTTTCCTACGGCACCGTGAAGGGCTACCGGGAAGACGGCAAAACCGTGCCGGCGTTCACTCACATGGGCGGGCTCTATAAGCGCAGCATGGAGCAGGGGAACAAGGGGCCGTTCGAATTACCCGCCCGGTGGGAACAGAAAAAAGCGAGCATCGACCTCAATACGCCGTTCAACTTCGTCTCCACCGCCGACATCATCGGGGGCAACTCCGGCAGCCCGGTCATCAACAAAAAGGGCGAAGTCGTCGGCATCATCTTCGACGGCAACATCCAGTCGCTCGTCCTCGACTTCTGCTACGAAGACGAAGTGGCCCGCGCCGTGAGCGTCGACAGCCGCGCGATCATCGAAGGGCTTCGGAAGGTGTACGACGCGGCCGATCTCGCCGACGAGATTCAGGGGAAGAAGTAGTAGGAAGATTCCGGATTCCCGACCTGACGGTCGGGAATCCGCTTTCAGCGGACGGATTCCTTCAACCTTATCGTCCCGAATTCATTTCCCTTTTGAGTCATACTCATGGTCCGTTTATCCGCGGTCATGCTGCTCGTCTGGGTGCTGCCCCTTAGGGCCGCTGAGCCGATTGTGATCAACGCGGACCTGACCGAGGCGTCCCGGCGACTGTTCAAGGCGACGCTGACGATTCCCGCGAAGCCGGGGCCGCTGACTTTGCATTACCCGCTTTGGATTCAGGGCGAGCACCAGCCGGACGGGCCGATCAGCGACCTCTCCGGCGTGCGGATGTCCGCCGGCGGAAAACCGATCGCCTGGACGCGGGACGACGTCGCACTCAACGATTTCCATTGCACCGTTCCCGACGGGGCCTCGGCCGTCGACGTCTCGCTCGAATACCTCGTGCCCGGCGACAAGGGGGGCTACGGGGCCGGGCCGGCGGCGACCGCGAAACTGGCGATCCTGAACTGGTACCTGCTCACCCTGTACCCCCTGGAAAAAGGCCAGCACGTCCGCGACATCCCGGTGAAAGCGAGTCTGAAGCTGCCGCCGGGGTGGAAAGCCGGCACGGCCCTGCCGATCGAATCGACGAAAGACAACTTCACCCAGTACGAGACTGCCTCCCTCGAAACCGTCCTCGACTCCCCGGCCCTGTGCGGGCAGTACTTCCGCGAAATCCCGATCGGTCCCAAAGACGGACCGCCGCATTTCCTCACGCTCGCCTGCGACAGTCCGGACGGGCTGAAGGTCGACGACAAGTGGCTCGCCGCGTACGGCAAGCTGACCGTGGAGGCGGGGGTGTTGTTCGGGTCCCGGCACTACCGGTCGTACCGGTTCCTGATTGCGCTCACGGACCAATTCGGGCACAACGCGATCGAGCACCACGAGTGCAGCGACAATCGGCTGCCGGAGAGGATGTTCGTGGACGAGAAGTACCGGGAAACCGGTGCCGGGATGGTTACGGCGCACGAGTACGTGCATTCGTGGAATGGGAAGTACCGCAGGCCCGCGGGCCTCGCCACCTCCAACTACCAAGACCCGATGAAGACCCGGTTGCTCTGGGTGTACGAGGGCCTGACCGAATACTACGGGTTCGTACTCTCCGCCCGCAGCGGGCTTTGGCCCAAAGACCGGGCGTTGGACAACTGGGCCGAAGTGGCGGACTGGGCCGGCAACGAGAAGGGTCGGACGTGGCGTCCGCTCGAGGACACCGCCGCCGCCAATCACCTGTACGCGTCGCGGAACGAGTGGTCCCGCCGCCGCCGCGGCGTCGACTTCTACGACGAGGGCGCCCTCATTTGGCTCGACGCTGACACGCTGATCCGCGAGAAAACGAACGGGGCGAAAAGTCTGGACGACTTCTGTCGCACGTTTCACGGTGGGGGGAGCGGGGCGCCGGAGGTCAAGCCTTACGGAGTCGAAGACGTGGTGAAGGGACTGAACGACGTCCTGCCCTACGACTGGAAAGGGTTTCTGGAAGTCCGGTTGAAGGGGACGAGCGCCGCCGCCCCGCTCGACGGGATCAAACGGGGCGGGTGGAAGGTGGCGATGAAGGCAGAGCCGAACGGGCTGCGCAAAGCGACCGACGACGAGAACAAGTCCCTGAACCTGACGTCCTCGATCGGCCTGTTGCTGACGGCCGACGGGAAAGTCACCGACGTGGTGCCCGGCTCGGCCGCGGACAAGGCCGGGATCGGTCCGCACATGAAGCTTACCGCCGTCAACAGCCGCCGGTTCGACGCCGACCGTCTCAACGACGCCGTCGCCGCGACCCGGGGCGGCAAGGCGAAACTGGACCTGCTCCTGGAGAACGGCGACTTCTTCGCCAACTATCCCCTCGATTATGCCGGGGGCGCCAAGCACCCCCACCTTCAACGGGACGAAGCGTACCCGGATCGGATCGGCGATATTTTCAAGCCCCGCACGGGGAAATAACGTTCGACCGACGGCTATTGCTTCGTCTTCTGATACGTCCCCATCAACTCGGCCTTTTCCAGCACGTGCTCGGCCATCGCCTTTTCCAGGGCGATTTTCGTCGGCTCGTGCAGGTCCGGCAGGACGGCGTCGAGGGCGAAGAGTTTGAAGAAGTACCGGTGCCGGCCGATCGGCGGGCAGGGGCCGCCGTAGCCGGTCTTCTTCCAGTCGTTCTTGCCTTCCCGCGTCCCGGCGGGGAGTGCCTTGACGGCTTCGCCCAGTTGAACCGTCGCGGCCGGCAGGTTGTAAAGCACCCAATGAACCCAGGTCATTTTCGGGGCCAACGGGTCCGGGGCGTCGGGGTCGTCGACGACCAAGGCGAAGGATTGCGTCCCGGCCGGGGCGCCGGTCCAGGCGAGCGGTGGCGAAACGTCCGAGCCTTCGCAGGTGTATGCGGTCGGGATAGCTCCCGTTTGCGAGAACGCGGTCGAGGTGAGGATGAACGCCATGGCGCCTCCCGGAACGAATGGTGGGACGGGGAAATTCTACACTCCCGGGTCGATTTCTGCCGGCACACTTTTACTTACAATGCTCCTACGATTTGGATTCCCGGGGATAAATCATGCGTTGTCGAGCGTTCGCGGTGATTGCATTGTGGCTCGTGCCGGCGGGGGCGTTCGCCCAGCCGGGCGGCCTCCGGTTCGAGGTGAAAATCGCGCCCGGCGTGGTCGGGACCGTGCCCGAATCGGGCCGGGTGGTGGTGGGCGTGGCCGCCGCCGGCAGTCGCCGGCTCGATTTTACCGACTACCGCCCGCCCAAGCTGCCGATACTCGGGGCGGACGCCGACAATTTCACCGCCGATAAGACGATCGTGCTCGACGGTAAATCCGACAATTTCCCGGCCGGCGGGCTGGCGCAGCTTCCGGCCGGCGATTACGTCGCCGAAGCGATCTTCGCCACCAACCGTGACATCAACCTGCCGACCGCCCCCGGCAATCCGCATAGCGCGATCACGCCGTTCCATTACGACCCGGCTGCCGGTACGACCGTGAAGCTCACACTCGACAGCAAGTTCGCGGATCGAGTTCCGGCAAACACCGCGACCACGAAGTTCCTGTCGTTCCCATCCAAACGGCTTTCCGATTTTCACGGCCGGCCGATGGTCTACCGCGTGGGTATCGTCCTCCCGCCCAATTTCGCCAACGAGCCGAACAAACGTTACGGCCTCGTCGTCCACATCGGCGGGTTCGGCTCCCGGTACACCGGCGCCGCCCGCATTCGGCCCGACCCGCGATTCGTCCAGATCCTGCCCGACGGCGCCGGCCCGTACGGCGACCCGTACCAGGTCGACTCCGACAACAACGGGCCCTACGGCGCCGCCCTCACCACCGAAGTCATCCCGTACATCGAAAAAACCTACCGCTGCCTCGGCACGCCGAAATCCCGATTCACCTGCGGCGCGTCCACCGGCGGGTGGGTCTCCCTGGCGCTGCAGGTCTTTTATCCCGATTTCTTCAACGGGTGCTGGTCGCAATGCCCCGACTCGGTCACGTTCGAACGGTTCGAATTGATCGACGTCTATAACGATGCCAACGCTTACGTGAACCGTTTCGGGGGCGACCGGCCCGGCACCCGCACCATCGACGGCGACATTATTTCGAGCGTCCGGCACGAATGCCTGCTCGAATGCGTTCTCGCCCGCGGCGGTCATTGGGAGCTCGGCGGACGGGACTGGTCGAGCTGGAACGCCGTCTACGGCCCCCGCGGGAAAGACGGCCGCCCCGTGCCGCTCTGGGACGGCAAGACCGGCAGGATGAACGAGACTGTACAAAACCACTGGCGGAAGTACGACCTGAAATCCGTTCTCGAACGGAACTGGTCGACCCTCGGCCCCAAACTCGCCGGCGGTAAAGTTCACGTCTGGGTCGGCGACGCCGACGACTACTTCCTGAACGTCGCCGTCCGCCGGTTCGAGGCCACCGTCGCCCGCCTTCGCAACCCGCCGTTCGACGGCACCGTCCAAATTGAGCCGAAAAAGGGCCACGGCAACGGCGGCTGGACCCGCTCCGAAATGCTCGACGCCATGGCGAAGCGGATGGAGAGGTAGTTGGAAAACTGCCGGGAGTGTGAGCGACCGGAATGAAAAACACCCGGTCGCTCACGTTCCCGGCTCGCCGAACTGCGGCGAATCCGATTTCCCCTCCAGATTCTTTCTCGCCGCGACCAGGGCGGCCTCGTCCTGAGACGACAGCACGGGAAACCGCAAATCCAACTCATTGATTGTCTTCGCCAGAATGGCCGCCACCACGGCATGAGTGATCCATTTCGCGTCCGCGGGGATCACGTACCACGGGGCCCACTCCGTACTGGTGGCGGAAATGGCATCTTCGTAGGCCTTCATGTATTCGCCCCATCGGGCGCGTTCGGCCAAATCCCCGGCTTCGAACTTCCAGTGCTTCGCGGGGTCGTCGAGTCTGGCCAATAGCCGCTTCTTCTGCTCCTTCTTTGAAACGTTCAGAAAAAACTTAAGCACCACCGTACCGTTACGGACCAGGTGCCGCTCGAAGGCGTTGATGTCCTCGTACCGGGCGGCCCAGAACTTGTCGTTCACCTTGCCCGTCGGCAGTCGCCCCGTCGGTAGGTATTCGGGATGCACTTTTACCACCAATACGTCTTCGTATTGCGACCGGTTGAAGATGCCGATCCGGCCTCGCTCCGGCAGGCACCGCGCCAAACGCCAGAGGAACGTATGGTCCAGTTCCTCCGCCGATGGCTGCTTGAAACTGAACACCTGGCACCCGGCCGGGTTCAATCCGGACATCACGTGCTTGATCGTCCCGTCCTTTCCCGCGGCGTCCATCGCCTGCAGTACGACAAGCACCGCGTAACGGTTGTCGGCATAAAGCAGTTCTTGAGCGTCCGTCAGTTCCTTCACCCGCTCCGCCAAAATCGCCTCCGCCCGTTCCTTGGCTGCGTGCTTGCCCAGGTCGGCAAACTCTTTCCCCCCGGTCCATCCCGGGTCATAATTCTTCAGTTTGAATTTCTTCCCGGGAGGGACGCGAAACTCGTCGATCCAGAGGTCGGCAAACATGGGACGCTCGGGTCTCAGGGATCATTACTCGCACTCGTCCCCCGCGCCGACGCGGAACGTGTGCCCGTCCGGGTGGCGGAGGTGGAATTCGCGGATGCCCCACGGCTCGTCGGTCGGCGGCATGGTGACCGTGAGCCCGTGCTCGACGGCCAAGGCGTGGGCCTCGTCGACCGCAGCCCGGGACGAAAGGAACCAACTCATCCAGACGCCGCCGGTGTCGTCGTCGCGGACGTGGCGGGGCATCGGTCCCCCGCGCGACCCTTGCGCCCCCTGGCAGAGAAAGATCTCACACTCCCCACTCCCCACCGCCCCGAACGTCGGCGGGTCGCCCCAGTCCCAGAGCTTTTTCCACCCGACCCGCTCGAACCATTCGAAACTGGCCGCGATATCGGAGACGTTGAGAATGGGGGTGAGGTCTCGCACGGTCATAATGATGTTCTCTCTTGGAGCGGTATCGATTACCGAATGGGAATTGTACCGGGAACTTTTCCGCCTGCCGATTCAATCGACCTCCACCACCCGCCCCGTTCCGTTCGAGTCGTAGATCGCGCGAATGAGGGCGACGGATTTCCGTCCTTCCCGTCCGTCGACTTTCGGCGTCCGGCCGGCTTGCACCGCGGCAACGAACTCGGCGAGCTGGCGGCGGTGGCCTTCGTGACTGATGGCTTTCGGGTCGGCGGCGCCGCCGCTGGCGCCGGCTTTCGCGGCAAACTTCGCCTTCGTCGTGCGGTCGTCGTCCGTTTCCGGTGTGAAATCCCAGCGGACTACGTCGTCCTGCTCGATCTCGGCACTCCCCTTGTCGCCGTGGATGGCAATGGTTTTCGGATAACCGGGGTGGACGCTGGTCGTGGCGCGGATGGTGCCGAGTGCGCCGTTTTTGAACTTCAACACGGCGACGGCTGTGTCTTCGACTTCGATCCGCTCGTGGGCGAGCGTGGCCGTGAATCCGCACGCGTGCGAAACGTCGCCCATCATCCAGAGGAGGAGGTCGACGTTGTGGACGGCCTGGTTCATGAGGGCACCGCCGCCGTCGAGGGCCTGCGTGCCCTTCCAGCCGCCCTCGTCGTAATAGGCCTGGGTCCGCCACCATTTGCAGGCGGTTTCGCCGAGGGTAAGCCGGCCGAATTTGCCCGCATCGACTGCGGCCTTGAGAGCGACGTTTGCGTCGCCGAACCGGCTGGGGAAGATGGTGCAGAGTTGAACTTTGTGTTTGTCGCAGACCGCGATGATCCGATCGCAGCGGTCCACGGTGATTTCCAGCGGCTTCTCAACGACGACGTGTTTTCCCGCGGCCGCGGCGAGTGTGGCCGGCTCCAGGTGTGCCCCGCTCGGTGTTGTGATGATGACTGCATCGACGCCCGGGGCCTTCAGTGCTTCGTCGAGTGAGGTGAAAGTGGGACAGTGCGGAATGCCGGTTTCGCGGATCAGCGTCTCGCCGTTGGAGAGCGTGCGACTGACGAGGGCCGCGACGCGGGCACCGGGTATTTCCAGAATCGCTCGGGCGTGATACCGGGCGATCATACCGCAGCCGACGAGGGCAAAGCCGAAGGGGGGCATGGGTATTCTCGAAGTCCAGGTCAATGACTGTATTTCTAAGTCATCTCAAAGCTTTGACCGCCTTCGCCGTGTATTGAATCAAACTGCCTACCGTCGCCACGAGCATCGCCCAAATGAGGATTTCGGTTACGGGCTTCGGCCCGTCGGAATAACCTTCCGGGGCCGTCGAACGGACGGTTTTTTCCACCAGAATTGCAATCAAAGCTGCCAATTGCAGGACGGTTTTCAGTTTGCCGAACCAGTCGGCCCCGAACTTCTTCCCCGCCGATTCGACCATTCCCCGGATGCCCGTCACGAGCAGTTCGCGGGCGACGACGACGGTGACCATCCACGGTTCGAGTCCGGCCCCGCGTACCGGGATCAGGAAGATGAACGCCCCACAGACGAGCACTTTATCCGTAAGCGGGTCGAGTGCCCGGCCGAGGGCGGAGCCTTGGTTGAACTTGCGGGCCCACCAGCCGTCGAGCCAATCGGTGGCGGCGGCAAGGAGGAAGGTGACGAGTGCGGCGGCCCAGAGATCGTTCGCGATGAAAACGAAGAGTGCGGCCGCCAACGGCAGCCGCGAGAGGGAGAGCAGGTTCGGGACGGTTCCCATCCCACTACGTTTAGGGAATCAATCCTCGAACAGCGATTTCGGTATTCCGTAATCGGCGTTGGACGGCGGTTTGATGCCGAGGAAGTGGGCCAGTATGGCGGCAGCGGATTGCGGGGGTACTTCGTCTTTGCGTTCCCCGCCGGGAATACCGGGGCCGAAGACCAATAGCGGGACGTGCCGGTCGTAGTCGTGTGGCGTGCCGTGGCTGGTGCCGCCGCCGTAGCTCTTGGCTTCGACTAAATAGTACGGCTTTGCGACCGCGTACACGTCGCCGGACCGGTCGGGGTAGAACGACCGTTTCACCATTTTTCCCATCGCGTCGAGCGAAGCGAGGTCGCCGGTCAGTTGGGCGCGGGTGTACGTCGCTTCCATATTCGGCACGGTCAGGAGGGCTTTGGCGAGCGTGGCGGCCACGTCGTCCTTGTTCAAACCGCGAGACGCGATCAACCGGTCGTTCAAATAGATCCACGGCACCGCCTGGGCCTCGATCCAGGTTGCTTTCTTCGAACTGGCTCCCGGTTTGAAATGCCCTTCGAGTTTGCCATACTTGGCCTGCAACGCATCTTCCCCGGCCACGAGCAAGTCGCGGATGGCCAGCCGACCGCCGGATTCGCCGTGGGCTTTGCGGAATTCCGGCACCGGGCATACCCCGTGGTCCGCCGTCACCACCATCGCGTAGTTGCCCTTCCCGACTTTGTCGTCGAGGAACTTGAGAAAGTCTTGCATGATGGCATCGGAGCGGAGGGTGGTGTCGAGCACTTCCTGCGAATCGGGTCCGAACGTGTGGCCGACGAGGTCGTTCGACGAAAAGCTGACCGTGAGCAGGTCGGGTGCGTCGTGGTGGCCGAGTTTCTCTTCGACGATACACCGCTTGGCGAAAGCGAGTAAGAGGTCGTTTCCGAAAGGTGAATATTCGAGCGCCTCATAATACTCCTTCCCCAATTTGTCTTTCCCTCCCGTCATCGGATGGGGGAATGTGACTCCCAGGCCGTCCCGTTTGGACTCGCCCGTGGCGTCATCCGGTCCGCTGTAGGGTTCGTAATTCAAGTCCGGGCGGAATCGGGTCCAGGAATGTCCGTACCAGGAGTCGACCAGTTTTTCGGAATTGAACGCGGCAACCCAGTGGTGTACGGCATCGCGGTAATACGTGGAGGTGACGAACTGGCCGTTGAACCAATACGCCCCGTCCGGATGTCTGCCGGTGGGAAATATGGCGGACCGATCCTTCAACGAAAGCCCGAACACCTTGGCCTTTCCCGACGTCGCGGATTTCAGAACGTCGGCGAGCGTATCGCCAATAAACCGGTCCGGCGTACCGGAATACTTCTCCCTGACCTTGCTGTCGGGTTTCGGCGGCACCGTCGCGTACCGGTCCGTGCCCGCACAGTACACATTCTTGCCCGTCTTCCGATCGTACCAGTCGTTCTCGATAATCCCGTGCTTCCATCCACTCGTACCCGAGAGGATAGACGCGTGCCCCGCACCGGTAACGGTCGTGCCATACGGATACAAGCAATGGCTGTACCAGGCCCCGTCGTTCTCGAGCCGCTTGAACCCGCCGTCGGCGAACAGCGGCCGCCACTTGTCCACGTAGTCTCCACGCATCTGATCGAACACGACCAATACCGCAAGCTTCACTTTCGGCGGACCGACGGCCTGCGACGGGTCGGCCACCACGTCCGCTTTCCCGGGGCCGGGCGCGGAAGGATCGATGACTTGGCTGGTCTGAGGATGATCGACCCCTTTCGATGCAAACGGGTTCAATACCCAGAGCAGAACGCCGGCGACGATCAGCACGTCGAACGCCACAAACCCGGCTAAGAGGCGACGATTCATTTCACGGCTCCGCGAAAATGCAAGTAGAGATAGGGTAGGCCGATGCCGCCAGAAGTAGGAGCGGCCTCACGGGAAATTCACGTTATGGCTTCTGCTCTATAAATCATTCTTGGGGTTGAATCGCATTCCCTCAACCGGAAAGAGGAGCTGCCATGCGATGGACAGTCCGATGTTTGGCGGCCGCAGCCTTCGGGGCGGTGGCGCTCGCCGCGTTCGCGCAGGAGAAGAAGTTGATCTACCCGGAAACGAAACAGGGGGACGTGGTTGACGATTACTTCGGGACCAAGGTTCCGGACCCGTACCGCTGGCTCGAAGACGACGTCCGCACGTCGAAAGCCGTCGCCGACTGGGTCGCCGCCGAAAACAAGGTCACCAACCAGTTCCTCGAAGCGATTCCCGAGCGGGCCGCCATCAACAAACGGATTACCGACCTGTGGAATTTCGAGCGGTACAGCGCCCCCTCGCTGCACGGGGGCAAGTATTTCTTCTCGAAGAACGACGGCCTGCAAAATCAGAGCGTCCTGTACGTCTCCGACACGCTCGACGGCGTGCCGCGGATGCTGCTCGACCCGAACACGCTAAGCAAGGACGGCACGGTCGCCCTCGCCGGATTCGTGGTCAGCGACGACGCGAAGTACGCCGCTTACGGCCTCGCCGAGGCGGGCAGCGACTGGAACACCTGGAAGGTGCTCGATATCGCCACCGGCAAAACGCTGGGCGACGAATTGAAGTGGGTGAAGTTCTCCGGCGCCTCCTGGACCAAGGACGGCAAGGGCTTCTACTACAGCCGGTTCCCGGAGCCGGACAAGGCCGCCGCGTTTCAGAGCCTGAACGTTAATCAGACGCTCTATTACCACCGACTCGGTACGCCCCAGGCTGAGGATAAACTCGTTTTCGCGGAACCCGACCACCCGGCGTGGAACGTCGGCGGGCAAGTCACCGACGACGGAAAATATCTCCTCATCAGCATCGGCGACGGGACCACGAGCGATAAAGTCCGGCTCGCCTACAAAGACCTCACCGACCCAGCCGCCAAGGTGATCGATCTGGTCGCCAACCACGACAACAAGTTCTCGCTGATCGACAACGACGGAACCACCTTTTATTTCGCCACCGACTACAAGGCGAAGAAGAACCAGATCGTTGCCATCGACTTGAAAAACCCGGCCCCCGCGAACTGGAAGACGGTGATCGCCGAGACGAAAGACACGCTGCAAGGGGCCAACCTGTTGGGCGATCAGTTCTTCACCATCTACCTGCAAGACGCCAAAACCGCGGTGAAGGTCTACGGTCTCACCGGCCAATTCGTCCGGGACGTTGGCCTGCCCGGCATCGGCACCGCGGCCGGGTTCGGCGGCAAACGGACCGACGCCGAAACCTTCTACTCCTTCTCCAGCTTCAACACCCCGCCGAGCACGTACCGCTACGACCTCAAAACCGCCCAAACCCGGCTCCTGAAGCAGCCCAAGGTGAAATTCGACCCGCACCAATACGAGGTGAAACAGGTTTTCTACACGAGCAAAGACGGGACCAAAATCCCGATGTTCATCACCCATAAAAAGGGCCTGAAGCTCGACGGCCAGAACCCCTGCCTGCTTTACGGCTACGGCGGGTTCGACATTTCCCTCACCCCCGGGTTCAGCGTTTCCCGCCTGCAATGGATGGAAATGGGCGGCGTGCTCGCGGTCGCCAACCTCCGCGGCGGCGGCGAGTACGGCGAAGCATGGCACCGGGCCGGCACCAAAGCGAAGAAGCAGAACGTCTTCGACGACTTCATCGCGGCCGCGGAGTACCTCATCAAAGAAAAGTACACCTCCACACCGAAGCTCGCGATCCAGGGCGGGTCGAACGGCGGCCTGCTGATCGGGGCCGTGATGTGCCAGCGGCCCGACCTGTTCGGGGCCTGCCTGCCCGCGGTCGGCGTCATGGACATGCTCCGGTTCCAGAAGTTCACCGCCGGGCGATTCTGGACCGATGACTACGGGTCGAGCGACAACAAGGAGGACTTCGAGGCCCTCATCAAGTACAGCCCGTACCACAATCTAAAGCCCGGCGTGAAATACCCGGCCACGCTGGTCACGACCGCCGACCACGACGACCGGGTCGTTCCGGGGCACAGCTTCAAATTCATAGCCCGGCTCCAATACTGCCAGGCGGGGACTGCTCCGGTGCTCGCCCGGATCGAAACCAAGGCCGGCCACGGGGCCGGGAAGCCGACGTCGAAAATGATCGAAGAGGTGTCGGACCAGTGGGCGTTTCTCGTAAAGGAACTACACGTGAAGATGCCGTAACCCGTAACGGACGTGAGGTTCGCTCCAGGCACGGGCTTTCGGCCCGTGCCTTTTTTTCATGGGCCGGATGCCAGGGAAACCAATCCGGTTCAAATGGAAGCTAAACTGACGGCATGTCCCGCATCCTTGCCTTCGGCGACGTCCACGGCTGCTCGAACCACCTCGACGCGCTGCTTGTCGCGGTGAATCCCACGCCCCGGGACTGCCTGATCTTCCTCGGCGACCTCGTCGACCGCGGACCGGACACCCGCGGTGTCGTCGACCGCGTGCGGAATCTGAAAGACCAGTTCGACGTGATCTGCCTCCGCGGCAACCACGAACTGATGATGCAGCGGTCGCGGCACGACACCGCCGAGCGAAAGATGTGGATGTCGGTCGGCGGATCGGAAACGTTGGCGTCGTACAGTCCAATCCGCGGCCGCATGGCCGACGTGTCGGCCGTGCCCGATTCCCACTGGGATTTCGTCGAACGGGTCTGCGTCGACTACCACGAGACCGACTCGACGATCTTCGTGCACGCCAACCTCGACCCCGAACTCCCGCTGTCGGAACAATACGAACTCATGCTGTTCTGGGAATTTCTGACCGGGCCGATCCGGCACACTTCCGGCAAAACGGTCGTTTGCGGCCACACCTCCCAGCGGTCGGGAGCTATCTGGGACCTGGGGGACACGATCTGCATCGACACCGCGGCTTACCGCGGCGGGAAATTGACCTGCCTGGACGTGGCCTCCTGGCACTACTGGCAGGCGGACGCGAGGGGGCGAATCGGCGAAGGGGATTTACCGGAACGAAACGAGCCGGAAGCGTAAGCGACGGTCTTTTCGAAAAAACCGCCGCTTACGCTTCCGGCTCGTGGAATTAATCCACAACCGCGAGCAGGTCGTCTTCGGTCATCACCATGTATTCTTTGCCGTCAACGGTCACTTCGGACCCGGCGTAGCTGGTGAACAGGACGCGGTCGCCCGGCTTCACCTGGAACGCCGCCCGCTTGCCGTTTTCGAGCAGCTTGCCGTCGCCGACGGAGAGCACCTTGCCCTGCTTCGGTTTTTCCTTGGCCGTATCGGGCAGCAGAATGCCGCCGCTGGTCTTGTCTTCGGCTTCGAGCCGTTCCACCACGATCTTGTCGTTCAAAGGGACGATTTTCATCGGGTCGGGTCTCCGGTCGGGGGGTTGGGAATCGGTGGGGTTGCGTCCGCGGGGGAGCCGTACACCCGGGCGAGAGCGCTCGCCAGCGTGTGCAGCACCACGTTGAGGTTCACCGGTTTCGGAATCACGCTATACACCCGGGCGTCGTGCGCCTGCCGCATTACTTCGCGGGTGGCGTCGGCGGTCATCAGGATGGCCGGGAGCAGTTCGTAAATCTGCCGAACGAGTTGCACCGCTTCCAGCCCGGTGAGGCGGGGCATGTGCAGGTCGAAGACGCAGACGTGGACGAGCTGCACCCGGGCGATCTCGACTGCCTCGCCGCCGTCCGCCGCCAGCGTCGTGCGAAACCCGCGAGCCTCGAGGAGGTCGCGCAACGTCTCACGATTCCCCTTGTCGTCGTCCGCGATAAGGACGTTGAAGGGGGCGTTGGCTTCGGTTTTCGTCGGCAGAGTCAGTGTCATTCCGGCAACCTCGGCAGGAGCTCCGGGCACGCGCCCGAAGTCCCGCACGGACGGACAGTTAAGAATAGAGTGCAAACCGGGTGCCGAGGCCGACGGACTCGGCCCGCGGGTTGTAAGGTGCTGTCATTCAACCGGATGCGCGGTCTGGCTGCAAGCCCAAGCCGGGGGGGTTGGGCTGCCAGGAGGGAGCTAACTGCCAGCGTGGCAGGCGGCGATCATCGCCGCCGATTCAACCGCTCCGGACTGAAGTCGGCGTCGGTGAAGTTCGCGGGAATCTTGAACCGGTCGAACGCGTAATACTCCACTTCCCGCCCGGAGTGATCGAGCGCCCGCACGACGACGGGCAATCCGTAACTCGGCGAATCCGGCTTCGGGTCGACGTACACTTCCCGGACGCCACCCTTCGACAGGTTCGGATCTTCGCCCGGCTTCAGATGGATTTCCAATTCCTGAAGCGGGTAGGGATATTCTCTCCGCTTCGTTTCCCCGATCACTTTGAAGCCGCTGAATTGCCCTTTCTCGGCAAGGGCCAACAGCTTTCCGACCTGCTCGATGCCCTTGGAGAATCCGGCTTCGGAAATCTTCTGCCGGCTCTTCCCGGTCACGAGCGGGCTGTCCGGATCGAGCTGTAGGTACAGGCCGGGCCGCATGATGAGCTGATCGCCCTGGCCGGTTACGACGTGAATCTTGGCCCCGGGCTTGTCCACGTAGAGAATTTCCCGGCCTTTCCCCCGTTCGCCGATGTTCTTCATGTAGACGCTCATCGGCGACTTGCGGTAACGGTACAGCACTTCTTCCGTCGGCATGTCCTTGCCGTTGACGACTTCCCTTTTCACCAGACGGGCTTCGAAGTCGTTCACTTTGGCCCATTGTGCAACGGTGAGGGCGTAGAACTTCTTGATCGTCTCCAAGTCATTAATGGGCCCCCCAGCCGGCGGCACGGCCGTTTTCGGTGTCGTTTCCGGTAATGTCGGATTTGCGACGAACGGCGACGGCAGCTTCGGCTTTTCGGCCGGCGAACCCTCTTTCCTCTCCCGCCGCTGCTCCCGGCGTTCAATCCGCTTCTCTTTTCCCGGAAGGAGTGGAGGATCGGCCGGCTCGACCGCCCCGGCCGCCAGGGTTTCATTCCCCCGGACCAGTTGCGGCGCTTCGAGCAGCGGCACCGGGGCTGCGGCGTCTATACCCGGAGAACCGGTCTGCGACTCCGGCGTGGGTCTCGCGGGGCTATTTTTGGTCAGCTCCCCGGCTCCGTGGGCCGTGGGCGTGCGATTCGCTTCGGATTGCGCGTATTTTCTCAAACACCCGGCGGAAACGGGGAGGGCGAGAATAAGGAGGAAAAGGAACCTGGTCATCGGCCTGCCTCCTGCGGAACGAAACCGCCCAACACTAACCGACCCCGGGCCGGGGGGCAACCCGGATGACGAGTTCGATGCCCTTACAGTTTACCCCATCCGAACGAACGCGGCCGAAACTCGGGTTTGCACACGTTCCGATAATCCCGGCCCACTCTTCCGGCCATTACGGTCGTGCCGGGTGGGGGAACTTCCCGGGTCGGCGAGTCCGCACCGAACGGGTAAACCCGACGGGTGTTCCCTTCTAGTCGGGCCGCGGACCCGGTAACTTCAGGAATAGGAAGGAACGCCGTTTCGACCCGCACGCATGAACGATCCCCAGAACCCGACGCCGGACCAAACGCTCGGTTACGAAGCCGTGAAGACGGACTCCGTCTGCACGCCCGCCCCGGACCAGACGGTCGGCTACGAGGCCCAACCCTCGGCCGATTCGTCCACCGGTTCCCGATCACCGCCGTCGCGGTCCACCTTCTCCCAGCCCGGCACGTCGGTCGTGACCTCGTCCGGAACGCACATCGCCGCCGAAGCCCTCATCGGTCCGTACGAAATCCTCGACGAACTCGGCAAGGGGGGAATGGGCGTCGTCTACCGCGCCCGACACGTCCACCTGAACCGTATTACCGCACTCAAGATGATCCTGGGCGGGGCGCGGGTCGGGCCGGAACACTACAATCGATTCCGCATCGAGGCGGAGGCGATCGCCAAACTGGACCACCCGAACATCGTGCGGGTGTACGACGTCGGCGAACACCAGGGCTGCCCGTACATCGCACTGGAACTGGTGGAAGGGGGGAATCTGGCGAAGAAGGTGAACGGCAAACCGCAGAACGCCACCTTCGCGGCCCAAACGGTGGAGACCCTATGCCGGGCCGTCCACGCGGCCCACCTGCACAACATCGTCCATCGCGACCTGAAACCGGCCAACGTCCTACTGACGCTCGACGGCCAGCCGAAGGTGACCGACTTCGGCCTGGCCAAAGACACCGAAAACGCCCAAAGCGGCGTGACCAACGCCGGGTCGATCTTGGGATCGCCGAGTTACATGTCCCCGGAACAAGCCGCGGGGAGAGTGCAGGACATCGGCCCCGCAACGGACATCTATTCGCTCGGGGCCATTCTCTACGAACTGCTCACGGGCCGTCCGCCGTTTCGCGGGGAATCGGCCATCGACACCATTCGCCACGTCCTGGACGGGGAGGTGGTGTCGCCGCGAGTGCTGCTCCACACGGTCCCCAAAGATCTGGACACGATCTGCCTGAAGGCGTTGCAGAAGCCGCCGCACCGCCGGTACCTCTCGGCCGAGGCGATGGCGGAAGACCTTCGCCGATTCCTCGACGGGGAACCGATCCAGGCCCGGCCGATCGGGTCGGGCGAGCGGTTCGTCAAGTGGGTCCGCCGCCGTCCGACGACTGCGGTCCTGATCGGGACCGGAACGCTAGCCGCGGCCGCCATGATCGCGCTGGGCGTATTCTCCTACTTCGCCGTCACCAAGCGGGCGAAGGAAGCCGAACAGTCGCGACTCGAAGCTAAAGCCGCCCTCGAAGAGGGCGTCCGGCGGATGGTCCACCTCGACGTCGCGACCGGCTCGCGGATGCTCGATTCCGGGGAATATCTCGGGTCGGTCCTTTGGTTCGCCGAGGCACTCCGGCTGGAAGCGGACGGCCCGGAGCGCGAACGGATGCACCGAATCCGGTTGGCGGCAGTTCTGGACCGCTGCCCGGTGCCGGCCCAGTCCTGGACCAGTGAAGGCATGTTGACCGCGGCGGGATTCGACGCGGCGGGCCGGCTCGCCATTACCGCCGGGGACGACGGCATCGCACGAGTCTGGGATACGAAAACGGGTCGGCCGGTCGGACCCCCGTTCCGCCACGGATCCTCCGTCAAATTCGCCGCCCTGACGCCGGACGGCCAATACGCCGCCACCGCCGGGACCGAAGGCACGCTCAAAGTTTGGGCGACGGCCACCGCGGCCCCCACCTTCGCCGCCCCGCTCTCCGTCCAGTTCACCGGCCTCGCCATCTCGCCGGACGGAACCAAGGTCGCCGCTTGCGGCGCCGCGGGGCGGGTTCGCATCTGGGAAATTCCCTCCGGCAAGGACGTCTCCGTGATGACGGCCGCGTTCACCGACCGTACCACCGGCGTGACGTTCAGCCCCGACGGCAAGCGGTTCTTGGTCGGCAGTGTCGACGGCTCGGCCCGGGTTTACGATACCGCCACCAGTCAGCCGGTCTCACCTTTACTCAAGCACGCCGGGCCGGTCGTCGCCGTCGCCTTCTCCCCCGACGGCAAACACGTGGCCACCGCCTCGGCCGATGGCACCGCCGTCATCTGGGACGCCGCGACCGGAGTGCCCGTCCTTTCCGCGCCGCTGAAACACAGTAACGGCGTCACCGCCGTGGCGTTTTCCCCCGACGGCAAGCAACTGGCCACGGCCAGCCTGGACCGCACGGCCCAGGTCTGGGACGCGAGTACGGGCCGACCGATCGGGCGACCGGTCACTCACGGCAGCGGCGTCACCCTGTTAGCCTTCTCGCCGGACGGCCAAACTCTCGCCACCGGTAGCGACGACAACACCGTCCACCTTTGGGACGCGAGTTCCGGTGACCCCGTGTCGCCACCATTTCACGGGAACGCGATTCCCACGGCTGTCCGATTCTCCCCCAACGGCCACCAACTGCTCGTTGCCCGCAGAAACCGGAGCGCCATTTTGTGGGAACTGATCGTACCGGCCGGAGAATCGATTCCCCGTCCTGTAGCCGGGGTCACTGACCGTCCTGTAGCCGGGGTTACTGACCCCGGCTTCAAAGCCCCGGCGAAACCGGACGCCGTCCAGACCATCACCAGCCCGGACGGCCGACTGACCCTCACCTTTGGCGACGCCCAGTCGGTCCGCATTCGTCGCGCCGGCGACCAGGAGCCGGTGACCCCCGCGTTGCGGTCCGGCGCCGGTATCACCGCCGCGGCGTTCTCGCCGGACGGGGCCGCCGTCGCCACCGGCGACGAAGACGGGGCCGTGCTCGTCTTCGACGCCACCAACGGTAAACCGCTCTGGCCGATCCCCGGCCGACACGCCACCCGCGTCCAATCCCTCGTCTACAGTCCCAACGGATCCACCATCGCCACGGGCAGCGACGACAACTCCGTCGGCATCTGGAATGCCGCCACCGGCGCGGCGAAAGTTCCACCCATCCGCGTCGGGGCGGGCTATTTCGACCTCCGCTTCGACCGCACGGGAACCATCCTCTATACCGCCGACCCCCTCGGTCACGCCACGCTCTGGGACGCCGACACCGGCGAACGCCTCACCCCGCCCTTCCCCACCCGAACCGATTGGACCGAACACCAGGTCCCGACCACGCTACCCGGGAAAGACCTTCTCGCCATCGGCCGCGCTCTCTCGGCGCTCACACTCACCGAAAATGGAGGCATCCGACCCCTCGACCCCACCGAACAACGCGACGACCTGGCCGAGCTCCGGGCCCAATACCCGGACCGCTTCGAAGTGTCCGACCGACGGGTCCGGGCCTGGCACGCGGTTCAAGCCGCGGCCGCGGAAAAGGGACGATCGTGGTTCGCCGCCGGCTGGCACCTCGACCGACTCCTCGACGCCGACCCCACCAACGGAGAACTCCTCACCCGCCGGGCCCAAGCCGCCGCCAACTTCGGCGACTGGCAGCGGGCGGCAAGCGACGCGGACCATGCCGTAACCGCCCGGCCTACGTCGGGCGCAGCCTGGTACCAACGCGGCCTCGCCCGCGGCAAACTCGGACAGTGGGACACGGCCGCCGCCGACCTCGCCAAAGCGGTCGAACTGAAGGACCCGTCCGCCGCCATCGGCGTGGCTGCAAAGGTGGCACTCGAAAAGCGGGACGTGGACCGTTACCAGAAGGCCGCCAAGGACGACTTTGAATTGTACAAAGACTCCCCCGACGGCCGGGATGCCAGGCTAGCGGCATGGGCCTGTTGCCTGTCCCCCGAGTCTTCGGTCGAACCGTCCGCCGTGTTCGCCGTGGCCGAACGCACCTCCGACGTCACCGACGCATTCGCCCAGACGGTACTCGCCGCGGCATTTCTCCGCACCGGCAAGCCCGGCCTCGCCTCCGACAAATTGAGACCGTACTGCGATTCCAAAGAAGATCGGCCGTCGGCGTGGATGGTCTACGCCCTCGCACTCAAGAAGAACGGCAAGCCCGTGCTCGCCAAGCCCTGGCGGGACAAAACCGCCGCCTGGCTCGCCGCCATTCCCACCAGCGGCCGACCCGTTTCATGGGACGCCCGGGTCGAAGCGGAAATCTTGTTGCGGGAATACGATCGCTAAACCCATTTCGTATTCACATTCTCAAAGCGACGGATGAAAAAAACGTCGTTCCTGTAACCGCAGAATATTTCTGCACTTCGGTTCGATCAACAAATAGAACGAGGAAATCAGTTGCTCAATTCGTCGAAGTCTCAAAGACCGTCTAATACCCGCAAGCGTATAATATTAGAGCGTGAATATTGCGAACGATACGTGTTCACACGACGTGAAGGAGGTTGTCATGTCCGTTGAATTAATCGAAGAAGCAGGAGGCAAAATTCTGATCCTGAATCTAACGGGCAAACTCGAGAAGGAAGATTACGCATACTTCACTCCGGAAGTGGAACGGGCGGTTAAGGTCCACGGCAAGGTCCGGATGATGGTCCGGATGCACGACTTCCACGGCTGGACGATGGGTGCCGTTTGGGAGGATGCTAAATTCGGCTTGCATCACTTCACGCACATCGAGCGGTTGGCGCTCGTCGGCGACAAAAAATGGGAAGCGGGGATGGCCGTATTCTGCAAGCCGTTCACCACCGCCAAGGTTCGCTATTTCGACATGAGCAAGGCCGCCGAAGCGTCGACCTGGATTCACGAAGGGATCGTCACGCACGGGCCGACCCCAGCAGGAGTGGGGTAGGCTCGGTCATGCCGGTCGTACTTTTTTGGAGGAACAATCATGAGAAGCATCGTACCGAAATTTGCACTCGCCCTCATATTGATGGCCGGTGCCGGGGCCGCGGTCGCAAAGGCCCAGGTTGTTCGGATTGGGCCGACGGGCACCTCGTACGTTTACCCTTACGTCACGACCTCGGCGTATACGCCAACCTATTTCAACGCATCGCCATACACGTATACTCCGCCCTACCTCTGGTCGGCGGAACGATACATCACGCCCGCACGAAGGGGAATTTTCTACCAGAGATACTACCCCTACACGAACCAGTACTATTACACGTACCGCATATTACCCGGTCCGCTGGCATATCGGTGGTGGTAGTCCTGTGTGTTTTGTCCGAAATGCTCGCCTAGTATAAACAAATCGGCGACCCCCATTTTCGGTGCCTGGCACCGTGGGGGTCGCCGATTTTTCGTTCCATTTCGTGAATCCGTCCGTTCATTCCATGATCCGGGGCGATTCCGCATCTCGGCTCGTTAGATTGCCTTACGGCAATCAATTCCCCCCGTTGAACCCGGTCTGGACGGTATCCGTTGCCGGAGCGGCTTGCTCGCCGTTCAGATAGGCGAGGTAATCCTTCGCCGGCTGGTAGGTCGGATCGGCGGCGAGGCAGAGCTGGACCTGCTGTTTCACCAAGTCCATTTTGCCGGTGTATTCGAGTGCGCGGGCGAGGAAGAACCGGGCTTTGGCCTCAGGCATCACTTTCAACCACACGGTGTATCCTTCGTCGTACCTCCCGGCCCGGACGAGGCACATGCCCAGGGTCTTCTGGTAAACCCGATTTTCGTGATCGATGGCCAACGCGGCTTCGCACGATGTAACGGCGTTCGCCCAGTCCTGGGTCTTGCCGTAGGCAATGGCCAGTTCGTGGTGGGCGGCGTGGTCGCTCGGGTTGATGTCGAGGTACTGGCGGTAGGTGCCGATGGCCGAGGGGTAATCCCCCATCTTCGCATAGAGTTTGGCAAGGCCGAGGAACGCGCCCTTATTTTTGGGGTCGTCCTTCAGGGCCCGCTGATACCGCTGACGAGCGTTGTCGAGCATTTGGTCCCGGTCGGACGGGCTGCGGCCCTCGGCGAGTGCGGCTTCGGCCTGCGTATCGGCGAATGCGACCTCAGTGTCCGGCTTGATGCCGGACCCGGTCTTCGACTTCGACGAGAAGGCGTCGCCGAAGAAACTCGTTTTCGTCGTCTCGGGAGGCTGGGCCTGGAAGGCCGGGTCGGGCGTGACGACGGGGTTGCTCGACGACCGATTGAGTCCGAACAGGCGCGGGGTTTTATCGTTTCCCCCGCACCCGACGGCGGCGGCCAGGAGGCCACTGGAAAAGAGTAACTGCCAACGGGCTCGGCGGGCCATCGGTGCCTCCTTGCGGGACGCCGGGCCTTGCCGCGGAGTTACTGGAACTCGGCGATGAAGCTTGCGGACGCCTCGACGATCAGGTCGCGCGTTAAATGCACGGGCTGACGTCTGTATCGGCAGATGGACTGCACGATTTCCAACAAATCCCTGCAGTCGGACGCCCGCGGCGTTCGACCGCGGTTGTAGTAACGTTCGTACAGGTAATCCACCGCCTCGGCCGAAAAGTTCATCCCCAGCTTCTTGCACACGTTGAAGAAAATCCGTTCGTACACGTCCCGGGCCGGGGCCAGAATGCCCACCTTGTGCCGAATGCGGCGCAAGAAGGCATCGTCCACCAGGTCTTTCGGGTCGAGGTTGGTGCTGAAGATGATGAGTTGCTCGAACGGCACCTGGAACTTTTTGCCGTTGGCGACGGTGAGGAAGTCGTGGCGGTCTTCGAGCGGGAGAATCCATCGGTTGAGGAGTTCCTTCGGGCTGCACAACTGCCGGCCGAAGTCGTCGATCAGGAACACGCCGCCGTTCGCTTTGAAATGGATCGGTGCCTGGTAAAAGTTGGCCTCGGCGTTGTACCGCAGGTCGAGCATGCCGAGGTTGAGTTCGCCGCCGGTGACGATAACCGGCCGGCGGATGCGGACCCACCGTCGGTCCATCGCCCCGTCGGAGAGGAGTTTCCGGACCGCGGTATCGCCGTCGTCGCCGAACTCGGCCGCGGCCTCGTCCACCGTATGCAGCGACGGGTCGAACACGGTCACGATGTTCCCATCCGCGATGAAGGCGAAGGGGACGTAGATCGACCCGCCGGCGGTGTTCATGAAGTCGCCGATCGCCCGGGCCATGGCCGTCTTGCCGTTACCCGGGGGGCCGTAGATGAACACGCTCCGGCCGCTGATGATGGCCGGACCGATGTTCGTAAACATCTCCTCCTTCAACACCAGATGGGCGAACGGAGCCTTTAACGACTCCGGGAAGCACTGCAGCCCGGTCACGGCCTGGCGGTAGCACTGT
Organism: Fimbriiglobus sp.; assembly: GCA_036493815.1. GTDB lineage: Bacteria > Planctomycetota > Planctomycetia > Gemmatales > Gemmataceae > DASXPC01. The sequence continues at coordinate 29,333 of DASXPC010000360.1, forward strand.
TCGACGTAGTCTTCCAGAGGCACCGGAGCCGGGCCGACGTACGCGCACTGCTTGGTGGCGTCGTGCGCCCGCTGCCGGCCGAGGTCGGTCAGACTGAACCGGTAACTCACTTCGCCGACCAGATCCCCGCCGTCGATCTGTATCAGCTTCTCGTCCTTCAAAAACTTCAACGGTTCGCGGATCACTTTGAACGGAAGGCACAGGTACTGCCCCAAGTCACGGCCGACCATGGGGCCCCGGGCGTAAATCGTTCGGAGAATCATTTCCCCGATGAACGCACCGGTCAGTCCGGCTTCGCGGATGGAATCCGGGCTGGTGGGAGCTTCCGGGGCCGGATTTTCGTCCCAGTCGCCCGGGGCGGGTGTGGCGGCGTACCGCGTCGAGGTCAGCGTGGTCATGCGGAGGCCTTATCCGAGTGGGGCGACGGGCGAACGAAGTGTAGGACAGAAAACGCGGTCGGACCGGCCGTTACTTCTTCCATTTCGTCCCGAACGTGATGATGGCCACGCCGGCAATGCCGATCAGGATGGCCGACATGACCATGGCGTTCTGCGTCTTCAGCGAGGTAGACCAGTGGTCGACGAATCGACTGAAATAACTGGCGAAAAGAGAAGGACACATGGTGAAGCTCTCGGAGTGTCGTCGGCCGCACGGACGCATCGCGGACGGGAACGTTTGCCCCCGTCCGCGAGCGTGTAGCCGGGGCCAGTGACCCTTGCCACAGTTACTTACCGCCCGCCGCCGGTTCCGCCGCCGCCACCGCCGGTTCCGCCGCCACCGCCGCCGGTGCCGATTGTGGACTTATAGGCACCGGGCAAGGCGTTGAAGGCCGGAGTCATGTACCGGGCGGGCATGCTCGGGTCGGCCGGGTCGATCACCTGAATATCGGGCGTGACCCCCTTGGCCGCTGCCTGGGACGCGTAGTAGTCCTTCACCGCCTTGATCCGCTTCGCGTCCAGTTCCGACCGCTTCGTCGCCAGTTCGGTCGGCACATTCTGGTTATAGGCCAGATCCCGGGCGGTCTGGATGAACAGGTGCGTCTCGGCGGCGGGCCGGCGACGGACCAGGTAGTCGATCTTTTCGAGCCCCGCCGGCGTCAGCTTGTCCGACTGCGGCTCGAAGTGGTAGTTCCACACCGTCGCGTCGATGATCGAGCCGTTCATCGCCTGGGCGGAGAACGGTTCGAGGACTTCCTGGCGGGCGACCGAACTGTACCGTTCGGGCCAGCAGGGGTCGACGTAGTCCGCGAGCCGGTCCTGGGCGCTGGGCCGGTCGGCCGAGGCGCACCCGAGAGCTCCCCACACCGCGAGCAGGCATCCGGCCGCCGCGGTCTTTGTCGAACGTGTCATCACTTTCCTCCTTGAAGGCCGCGGGGCATCCCTGCCCTGCAGTTTCGGTTATCCGCCGGGGGTCTTCGACAACAGCTGCTTCTGGATCTGGATGGCCGCGGGGCCGACCAGGACCACGAAAATCGCCGGGAAAATGAACAGCACCAGGGGGAAGATCAACTTGACCGCCACCTGGGCCGCCTTTTCCTCCGCCAACTGCCGGCGCCGGGTTCGCATGGCGTCGGATTGGACCCGTAAGGCCTGGGCGATGCTCGACCCGAACCGGTCGGCCTGGATGAGGATCGCGGCCAGGCTCCGCAAGTCGTCCACGCCGGTTCGGACGCCGAGGTCGTGGAGCACCTCGCGGCGGGGCCGGCCCATTTGCATCTGCAGGTTTGCCAACGTCAACTCCTCGCACAACACTTTCGCGTGGCTCTTCATCTCGTCGGTCACTTTCCGCAGCCCGGCGTCGAGGCCGAGACCGCTCTCCGTACACACCACCAACAAGTCGAGGGCGTCCGGCAGGGTAAGGAAAATCTCCTTCTGCCGGCCCGACCGCATGAAGGCGAGGGCCACCTGCGGCAGGTAAAACCCGACGCACCCGAACAGCATGATCTTCCACGCCGCCCCGAGCGTGAACCCGGAGGCCCAGAGGAACCCGCCGGCGGCGGGCAACAGGAACACCACCAGGCAAATCAACCGCAACCCCTGGTAGATGGCGACGGCATTTTCACTCCGGAACCCGGCGTTCATCAGCCGGACCCGTAGCCCGCTCTTTTCGAGCTCGTTTTGCTGCATCGCCTCGCCGACCTTCGCGAACGCGTCCTTGACGTTCCCGAACCGCTGGCGGGAAGCCTGCGTGTCCATTTCGATCTCGACCAGCGACTTCGGCCGGCCGATGCGTTCCAACCGGTCTTCCGCCAGGCTGTTCCGCCGCGAGATCAGGCCGAGCAACCAGAACGTGCCGGCCATGATCCCGACGAACACGAACACCGGCAGCAAATCTTCCGTCGTCAGAAAGCCGAACAGCGGGGTCACGGTGAATCTCCCAGGTGCGGGTCGTCTCGTGTTATTTGAAAATCGTTAATTGTTAATCGTCATTACCCGTACATGTAACGAATAACAATCAACAATTAACTATACTTTTATGTCCACGATCTTCCGGATCGCGAACGCTCCGATGAACATCAGGACCACGGCGAAGATCGACATCTTCACCCCCATCGGGTCGGTCCAGAGCAGCTTGATGTAATCCGGCTTCATCCAGAGCAACAGCAGGAACAGGCCGATCGGCAGAGCGATCAGCACGACGCCCGACAGCCGCCCTTCCGCACTCAGGGCCTTGACCTGACCCTGAATCTTGATCCGTTCGCGAATTACGTAACCAATGCGGTCGAGAATTTCCGCTAGGTCACCACCGGTCTGCCGTTGAATCGCCACGCTGGTGACGAAGAACTTCAGGTCAAGGTTCGGCACCCGGTCGCACATCCCGTATAGGGCGTCTTCGAGCGGGATCCCCAGGTTCTGCTCCTCATACACCCGGGAGAACTCCTTCGACACCGGTGGGGGCAACTCTTCGGACACCACGTGCATACCGGCCGCCAGCGAGTGCCCGGCCCGGAGCGCCCGGGCGGTCAGTTCCATGGCATCCGGCAACTGGTTCCCGAACCGGGACAGCCGCTTCTTCCGCTTCATGAACACCCACAGGAACGGGGCCAAGAAGCAGAACCCGCCGCCGACCGGGATCACGTACACGTTCACCAGCCACCCGCTCATCGCCGCCCCGACGCACCCGGCCAGGAGGGCCACCCCGACCAGGTTCGACGGCTGGATGTTCGCGTCCGCCTGCTCGATCACCTTTTTCAGGTTCAGCCACTCCGGCGTCAGCTTGTCCAAAATCGTTTTCTTATCGACCTCCTGCAACGCCTGCTTCAACAACAAGTCGGCGGACGAATCCTTCCGCCCCCCCCGGCCGACGATCACGTCCAGCCGCTCCGTCACCCGGGACGAATCCCCCTTGGTGAAGGCGAACAGGAGCGCGATGACGCACCCCATGACGAGCAGGCCGACCCCGATGGCGAAAATCAGTGACGTCGAAATCATTGGTGTAATCCCCGTTGCGTATCGCGCATCCGCCCTGG
>DASXPC010000361.1:0-4576 GCA_036493815.1 Fimbriiglobus sp.
TTCATGGCCGGGTCGAGTCTGCCCGTCACGTTCCGCCGTCCCGAGTGGGAGATGCCGTTCGGGGCGAAGGTCGAGGAGGCGGTCGTCTGCCATTACGGCGACATGGAGGTTTATGGGTTCCACGGCCTCGAAACGCTACAGTGCCTGATGGAACGGCGGAAGGGGGGCGAGACCGGCGTGAAGAGCGTGACGACTCTGAAGGGCAACGCGGTCTGGAAGGCGTGGGACCGCGGGGCGTGGAGCAAGGCGTTGACCGAAAAGGCCCTGCGGCGGAGCGCGACGCGGGACTTCGGCAAGCCGAGCGACTACTGCGAAAACCCGGTCGCGTTTCTGATCGAATACCGCGACGGCACCAAGGCCACCGTACTCAACTTGCACGGCTACGTCGCCGACATCACCGCCGCCGTTAAACTTGCCGGCGACCCGAAGATCGAAAGCACGCTTTTCGTCCTCCCCGCCCCGCCGGGTGCCCGGTTCTTCGACCCGCTCACGTTCCACATCGAAAAACTGATCGCCACCGGCCGGTCGCCCTATCCGGTTGAGAGGACGCTCTTGACGACCACGATTCTCGACTTCGCCCACCGGTCCGCGGCCGACGGGGGCAAACCGATGACCGACCCGCTGTTGGACGTGAAGTACGCGGGGGTGGACCGGAGTTTCTTCTTCCGCGGTCCGTACAGCGACGATTAATCGACGGTTTGGGATCCGTAGGTCGTGCCTCGAAGACTCGGCACGACCTACAATCTTTTCGTCGGAATATGGTAGTATCTTGTCATGGTTCCACTTCTCCTCGCTTGGATCACCTCGCTCGTCCCGCCCGGGGCGTACGCCGGGGACAAGGCGATTCGGGCGGCGGTAGTGAAGGCTCTCGTTCCACTGGAAGCCGGCGCGGCAGGGCACATTGAGAAGAAAACCTGCTTCGCCTGCCACAATCAGACGTACCCGACGTTGGCGTTCGCGACGGCCCGGAGTCGGGGTCTGGCCGTGGCGGACGCGGTCTTGAAGGATCAGGCCGATCACGTTTCGGCGTTTCTGACCGAGCACCGCGACGAGTTCCGGTCGGGGAAGGGGACCGGCGGCCAGGCCGACTCGGCCGGGGCGGCCCTGCTCGTTCTCGAACTCGCCGGATACGAACCGGACGAAACCACCGCGGCGGTCGTCCACTTTTTACTCGTATCCCAGCCGGGGAAGGACCACTGGTCGTCCTCGTCGTCGACCCGGCCGCCGACGGAGGTCAGTTCGTTCACCACGACTTGCCTCGCAGTCCGCGGGCTGAAGACGTGGCAGACGAAGGATCAGAAAGCGACGGCGAAAAAGCGAATCGACGCGGCCCGGGGTTGGCTGACGAAGGCGACGCCGGCGGACACGGAAGATCGAGTGTTTCGGCTGCTAGGGCTACAGGAAGCGGGGGCGACGAAGAAGGACGTCGCCGCGGCCGCGTTCGACCTGCTCGGCACGCAACGGCCCGACGGCGGCTGGGGTCAGACGAAAGACATGGCCAGCGACCCGTACGCCACTGGCACCGCCCTGTATGCGTTGCACTCGGCCGGCGGATTGAAGACCGCGCACCCCGCCTACCGTGCCGGCGTGAAATTCCTTCTCGCCGCCCAACGGGCCGACGGCACCTGGCTCGTCCACTCGCGAAGTAAACCGTTCCAGCCCTATTACGAAAGCGGCTTCCCGCACGGAAAGGATCAATTCATCTCGTCGAGCGCCAGCGGTTGGGCGGCCGCGGCACTCGCCCTGGCGCTTCCGGAAAAATAAGACTCGCGGTCGCCCGGACGTTTTTTTCGAGATTCGTCCGATAGATCAATCGGTTTTGTTTCCCGTCCGGATCGCAGGGGAAGAACCGGTCGACGCACCGGCGGCGAAACCCATTCCTTGTGGTTTCGTCCGGTCCGTGCGACGATAACACTCTACCGCCCTGCTATAATGACCCACCGGAGGATCGCATGAGACAGAAACTTGTCGGGTCGTGGGTCGTTTATCAACTGTCGATCAAGGGTAAGCCCGAGATGATGCGGGCGGTGTGCGAAGAAAGCGAGTGGGAAGCAATGGAACGGGATCGGCCCGGAGTCTTTACGCTGATCCAGTCGGGCATCACGAACGAGGGCGAGGCCGAGCGGTTGGCCCGCGGCACCTCCGGAGACCGACCCGAACGATCGCACCAGTCGAAGAAGCCGTCGGCTCCCCTGGAAAGCTTGCTCCTTCCGCCAGTAGCCGAAACTCCTCTCGTTGTTGCGGATTAGTCGATCTTGTTCCGATTGAAAGGCCTCTAACCGACGTACACGCCGTCCGTGAGTTCGGCTCCGCCGAATACGGTGAGGATTTGATCCGGGGCGGGTTCGGGGGAGCCGAAGAGCGTCGGGGCGGTGAAGACGCGGACCTCGGCCGGGTCGTTCTCGCCGCTGCCGGTGATCAACGCCATTTGCCCGTCCACCATTCCGACCGCAGGCCGGATACCGCCGCGTATAGACGCATCGGCCGCGAAGAAGTTGGCCGACTGGGCGGCCGGAATCTGGTCGAGGGATTGGAACGACCCCGCCGCCAATAGCTTCGCCCCGTCAAAGATGCGGACTCGTGGTGCCCCGCCCGGTCCGCCGGCGAAGACGAGATCGGCCTTCCCGTCACCGGTGAGGTCGCCGAGTGCGACGAAGGCTCCGTTCCGCAGCGAATCCTCGAACGCGAAGAAGTCGGGCACGAGTTTCGGCGGAGCACCCGAAGGCGTCAGCCCGGCCCCGTCGAAGAGGGCTTCCCGTGGCCCGCCGAGGAACCCGGCCGAGACGAGGATGTCTCCCTTCCCATCCCCGTTCACGTCGCCGATCGCCGCGCGGGCGCCGCCGCGGAAGTTCGGGTCTTGGATGCCGAAGAACCGTGCGATCTGGGCGGCTTCGTTCAGCCCGGCGGTGAGCTTCGCTCCGTCGTATACGGCCACGACCGGCCCGCCGCCGCGGTCGGGGGTGACGATCAAGTCCGCCTTGCCGTCGCCGTTGATATCGCCGGCAGCGACGAACACGCCGCCGGTGAATGTCGTTTCGAACGGGAAGAAGTCGGCCATCCCCCAGCCGGTCTTCCCGTCCACGATGATGACGTTCGGCCCGCCGGACGGTCCGGCCCCGGCGATCATGTCGGGCGTTCCATCCCCGTTCACATCGGCGAGCGTGACCCGGACCGGGCCGTCGTATTGCAGGAAGAATTGGACGGCGTAGAAGGACGTCCCCCCGTACTGGTGGCTGAATGGGTCCGTGGGTAGGGTGTATGCCACTTGCCCGCTCGCGTTCGGTCCGCCGGCTAGGAGGAAGCCGGTGTAGGTCACATAGACTTTGTGCGTCACCCAAGGCTGCCCGGTGACGACGTGGCGGAGCAACGTGCCTTCGGACCCGTACGTCGGGTCGAGTTGGCCCTCCGCTGACACCCGGACGACGGTGGCGACGCCGTCAAACGTTTGGGAGGAGCCGACCGGGGGTAAGTTGTTCGTCGAATAAACGAAATACCCGTCGGTCGAACTGCCGGTGAGGCCGAGGAAGGAATTGCCTGCCGGTTGGACCAGGGTAATGCCGTTCGTCCCGAATCCCGGATCGAGTAATCCGTTCGGCGTGAGCCGGGCGAATTCGTAGTCGATCGGCAACGGGGACGGAAAGGCCGGGTAGGTTGCTCCGACGAGGGTCATGGACCCGTCGGCGTCGAAAAAGGCGGTCCGGAACCCGTCCCCGTTCGCACTCGGCAGGTCGGCTCCGGCGTGGGCGATGCCCCCTTGCCCGAACGTCGGGTCGAGGGCGCCCGTCGGCGTCAGGCCGTAAACGACCATGTCGCTGCCGGTCGTCAGACCCGCGATCGAAGCGGCCCCGAAGAGCAGAATTCGTCCCGTCCCCGGTTGGGAATCGATCGCAACGGACGCCGGGGCGTTGGCAACGCTGCCGTTCGTGCCGAACGTCGGATCGACTTGGCCCGTCCCGTCTAATTTTGTGAGTACGAATGTATTGAGTTGGTAGTCGGATACGACGACGGAGCCGTCGTCCCGGGCGTCGAGGACGAACCCTCCCGCGGCATACGCCTGACTCTGCCGGTGGAGGAGGGTGTGGCCGGCGGTTCCGAACGTCGGGTCGAGCGTTCCGCCTGGCGTCAACCGCAGAACGGCGAGATCGTTGACCGTGGCGCCGGATTGGGTCGAAAAGGCCATGCCGCCGAGGGTGATCTTTTCGTCGGAGGTCACGTCGAATTGTCCGGCCCCGGTCGACCAGGTCACGCCCGAATCGACGAACGTGAACGTGAGGTCGATCCAGCCGCCCGTCCCGAACGTCGGATCGAGTTGTAAATCCTCCGTCAGTCGAACCATGGCCGAGCCGAAATTATTGAGCGGGCTGGCCGACCCGACGAGCAGAAGCTTCCCATCCGGTTGGCGGAGGGAATCGCTCGGCCCGTACTCGAAAAAGGCCGACCCGAGTGTCGCCACTTCGGGGTCGATCGAGCCGACCCTCGGCGTCAGCCGATCTTCCAGGGAATCACAACGGAGTTGGCTGCGGCGCATGGAGGAAATCTCAACGGTATTGGGTACTGAACTATAGCAGACGGCAGT
>DASXPC010000362.1:0-47552 GCA_036493815.1 Fimbriiglobus sp.
GGAATACCGAGTTGGAACGTGTTGGGAGCCAGGGGTTCGGCGGAGCGGATTTTGGTGATCGTTTCGACCAGCGTGCTACCGGCGAACGGCGACTTGCCGGTAAGCAACGCGTAACAGGTGGCGCCCAGGCTGAACAGGTCGCTGCGGCCGTCTACTGCTTCGTGCTGGCCGCGGGTCCGTTCGGGGGACATGTAGTTCAGGTCGCCGACGACCTCACCCGGCTTCGTCACCTGTTGAGACGCCCCGCCTTCAATGGCCTTCGCCAGCATCAGGTCGCCGAGTTTGGCGACTTTTTGCGGCAACTGCACGAGGATGTTCGGGGGGGCTATGTCGCGATGGATGATGCCGTGCCCGTGGGCGTAGTCCAGCGCCCGGGCGATATGGGTGCAAACGCGGAAGGCGTATTTCCAGTCGAGCATGCCGGCGACGCCGATGCGTCGGATGACGGCGGTAAGGCTTTCGCCTTCGACCAGTTCCAGGGACGCCCAGCAGTAGGGGCCGCTTTTTCCGGCGGCATAGACGCCGATCAGATTCGGGTGCCGGAGCGGGAGCATCGCCTTCATCGCCCGGACAAAGCGTTGCATGTCTTCGTCATTCTTGGCGTAGGCGGGCTGCATGACTTTCAGGGCGACGGCCTGGCCGCTCTCGGTGTCTTTGGCCCGGAACACCATCGACGTACTGCCGGTGCCGAGCGGCTGGCCGAGTTCGAACCGGGCGAGCGTTCGGCCGGAAAGCTCGGCCAGTTGCTCGCTGGCCTTCGGGTCGTACTCGGCATTCCCCGATTGCACGCCCGGGCCCACCGTGGTCGGGTCGTCGCCCCGGGTCAGAAACTTCAACATCGTTTCCCCGACCTGGATCTGGTCGCCGTGCTTGAGCACCTGCTCGACCACCGGCAGGCCGTTGACGATTGTGCCGCCCGAGCCGCCACGGTCTTTGATCGTGACCTGGCCGTTTTCGAAAGCGAATTCACAGTGGAATCGCGAACACCGCATGTCCTTGATGACGTAGGCGTTTTCCTGGTTTCGTCCCATCGAGTGCCCGGAGCCGGGGTGAACGGGAAATGACCGACCTTTGTCCTGGCCCGCGATGACGAGGAAGTAGGGGAAGTCCATCGGATCGTCTCCGGGCCGATTCGGGGGCGTTGGGGTGGGGTCGTTCGGATTTTATCCGGAAGGTTCGGTCGTGTCGAAGCAAGTTTCGGCCAGTACGGATCAGAGCCGTGTCTGGTCGTCGCCGATCGAACGATTTTGCGGAAGTTCCGTGACCTGGTCTCCGACGGTACTGGTTTCGGTCCGGGGCGAACCTGATTCGGACGTGGGCCGACTTTTCGACCCCACCCGTGCGGCCAGCTTCGCTTCGAGTTCGCGGGTAAATTGGTCCCGTAGCCGCAACCGGGACCGGTGCGGGACCATCGCCAGAATGATGAGCGGAAAAAGCGGATTAAAGGTGAGCAATCCAACGATGCCCCAGATGATCGGGTTGTACCCCCGACGATAGGCCTGATAGGCCACGGGGACGACGAGGAGGATCAGGAATCCGAAAACGCCGATCAGCACCGAAATTTCAGCCGTACCTAGATCGTTCATACCCGATTCTCCTGCCCCGGAACGACGAAGGCTTTGGCGGCGGCGCGGTATTCCCGGAGCCTTTCGCCGAATTCTTTCCGGTGCGGCTTCTTTTTCACCTGGAACAGGAACCGGGTTTTCGTCCCATCGCGGGCGCGAAAAGTCACGGCGAAGCCGGGCAAGATGGCGCGAAACATCACCCAGCAAAGGAGCCCGAGGATTGGTCCGCCACCCGAAAGTAGGAGGATTGTCAACTCAGGGTTAGAAGCATGCCTGCTGAAAAGCCCGAAGCTCAACAGACCAATAATCAGTACGAAACTGAGTACCACGAATAGCCGGAGAAACCTCCGGCTTTTGTACTTCACCCGAATCAGCCGGCTGTACGGGATCGTAATCGTGGTCCATTCGGCCAACGCCCGGGCGAAGAGACGTTCGAGTCCCAGGTAATGAAACCGGATCAATTCCCCTTCGAGCACGAGAGCTGTTTCCTGCAGATGGACGGTATTCCTCCGCCCGGTGAATCGAAGCACGCGGGAAGTAATCCCGGGCAGGAACGGGTAAACCAGTTTGACCTGTTTCGGAGTCAGTTTCACGACGGGCCCAGCCTCGCGTCGCATTGGAGCCGGAGTTCCTGAAATTCGAAGCAATACCCGGAGACGGCCAGGTATTCGGTGCAGACGGTTCGGCAGTCGGCGTACAGGCCGAGCGCGTAGTAGGCATTCGCCAGCAGCAAGTTGGCGTTGAAGTGGTACGGGTCTTGGCGGGTGATGAGCCGGGCCTCGACCGCGGCCCGGCGGAAATCGCCGCGCGAATAAAGCATTTCCGCATACCGCAAGTGAAAACCGACGTCTTCGAACCGGGTGTCGATCATCCCGTGCACGGTGGCCAGAAATTCGTCCGACCCGGCCTGCCCGGCGAGGGCCGCGTTCAGGAGGGTCTGTTCCCGGCGGACGCGGCGGAGGTTCACGTAGGCGGCGCTGCCGATGATCGGGGCGAATATCGCCATCACGGTGGCACCGACTACGACGGACGATACCAAAATCGAGCCCACGACTCCAAGGCTCGCGATCCAGAGTTTTATTTCGCGGCTGACGGCCGTTTTGTCATTGGAGCGGATCGTCAGGTTCGTGTATTCCGGAAACATCGAGGGGAGAATTTTCGCACACGCCAGCGTGGCGAAGGCGGCCAGAATCCACAACAACCGCCGCCTTAGCGGCCGGACCTTTTCCTGAGACCGGTAAAACAACCACAATCCGAACAAGACCAAAAAGCCGATGACGACGTTCTGGATCAGGGCGTAAATAACCAACATCGCTCCGACTAGCCTCTTCGACCGCCGGGAATCGCGGGCGAGCTTGAGGCCCAGCGGAAGTTGTTTTTTCGACGTCAGCCGCTTGGTCTCGGTCGTCGATTCGAGAATGCGTTTCGTGTCGCCATGAACTCCAAGTTGTTCCAGCACCTGCCGGGCCGATGCGATCCTTTCGGAGAGGGATTTGGTTAATAGTCCGAGAATGACGGATTCCAAATCCGCTGGAATTGGCGTCGAAACCACCGCGCTCGGCGGCGGCGGGTCGGCGTACTGGATTTGCTTTGCCAATTCGCCGATCGACGGGCCGGGGAAGGGGAGTTTCCCCGTCAACATCTGATAGGCGACGACGCCGAGTGCCCACAAATCCGATTGCGGCCCGGGCCGGCCGCGGAGTTGCTCGGGGGCCATATATAAGTACGTCCCGCCGACGTGTTTCTCCGCCTGCAACCCTTCGGCCCGTCGGCCGATGCCAAAATCGGTGAGCACGAACCGCGGCCGACCGCCGGTCGTATCGACCAAAACGTTCGACGGCTTCAAATCGCGATGCACGATCTGATGGGAGTGAGCTTCCGCCAACGCCGACGCAATCTGGGTCACGAATTCGCGAACCCGCTCCGGGTTGAACGTTTCCCCGCGGTCCAGCCACGCCTTGAGGTCTTCGCCCGGAACGAATTCCAGGGCGAGAACCAGTTTTCCCTGGTGGACGAAATAATCGTCCAGGCCGACGATGCAGGGGTGTTTCAACCGGGCGAGCAACGCCGGTTCGAGGAGCAACCGGTCTGCTTCTCCCTGGCCTTCGACGGTCTTGATGGCTAGACGGTGGTCGCTGCGGCTTTCGTGGAAGCCTTCGTACACGACGCCGAACGCACCCCGGCCGAGTTCTCGACCGAGAATGTAAGGCCCGAGCATGCTGGGTTCTTCCGTCGCCGTCATCCGTTATTCCCGACCTTCGGTTAGCCGACCGTCATCATGTCCCCGACCGAGGCTTCGAGGACGATCTTTCCACCGGTTTGTTCCGGACCGACCGGCACGGCCACTTCTCCGACCATCGGCACTAGACGGATTTGGTCGTCGAGCTCAACAATGAGTGTAATGACGTCAGCGATCACGAGCCGGTCGCCGTGGGCGAGTGGCACGGGCTGGCCCGGGGGGAGCAGTCGGCCGTTGTGGATCGTGCCCGCCTTGCTGTGGTCGGTGACGGCAAACCCGGTCGCCGTCCGCACGATTTCCAGATGCCGGCGGCTGATACGGGCCGAGAGGGCGTCGTTGTCCGCCACCCGCACGACGAAATCGTTGCCGGTGTCGTCCGGGTCTTTCGGCCTGCGGCGTTGGCGGCCGACGGATACCGTCGCTTGCCTCGGAGCCGTGCGGTACGCGTGCGGGGTGCCTTCGACCTTCAAGGTGAGGAAAAGTTGATCGACTTGCCGCTCCGTTCCGTTGTGTGTGGTGATATTCTCGCGGCGGGGACGATATTGTTTCGGCTCGTCCAGCCAATCCGCGACGGACGCCGCGAAGTCCCGCATCGACGGCCAACGGTATTCGGGCTTCTTCTCAAGGGCCTTGAAGCAGATCGTTTCGAGTTTCGCGTCGATTCCCGGCCGGCGGAGGCGCATCGGTGGCGGCGGGTCGCACATCACCTGGCTGGCCAAGGCGATCATGTCGCCTTGAAACGGCGGCCGGCCGCATAACAATTCATAAAAGATTACGCCGAGACTATACACGTCGCTGCAAGGCCCCATCTGATCCACGTCACCGTTGAGTTGCTCCGGGGCCATGTAGCCGGGCGTCCCCATCACCTGCCCCTGAATTGTCAGATGCGAATTCGACCCTTCACGCCGCGCCAGCCCGAAGTCGAGAATGATCGGTTCCCCGGCCTCGTCCATCATCACGTTCACCGGCTTCAAGTCGCGGTGAATCACCTGGTGGCCGTGGGCTTCGGCCATGGCGAGGGCGATCTTGCGAACGACGTCCGCGGCGTCGCGCTCCGCCAGGGGCCGGCCCGGCGCCACCCGTCGGCTCAACAACTCCCCGCGGATAAATGCCATGCTCAAAAACGGAACGCCGTCGATTTGGCCGAGGTCGAAAATCGGGCAGATGTTCGGGTGCCGCAATCCCGCCGCCGCCCGCCCTTCGCGAAGAAACCGATGGTATTGCGGGTCGTTCACGCCTTCCGAAAGAAACGGGATCTTGAGTGCGACGTGGCGGGCCAATTGCTCGTCGAACGCGCGGTAGACGGCACCCATGCCGCCTTCGCCGATTTTGAGTTCGATGCGATACCGGCCGAGTTGCCAGGGACAGGCCCCGTTCCATTTCGGAGCCCGGCCGTCCCCCGACGCTGTCCCCACCGGCCCGCCCCGATCGGTTCGCGGGGGTAATGTCGATTCGTTGGACATGGCAGAGCAAACGGTGTGAGGGCGTTTGACGCGGAATACCGGAATAGTAACAGACCGCAAACCGCTTGCAAGTCCGCTGTTTATAGGGGTCCATCGTGATGTTTCCGTGTTGTGGATGGGCCGAGATCCGCAAGAAGATAACAGCGGACAATGCACCGGAGATGACTTGCGAATTCTTCGACAGGCATCGACTTGCCGTCCGCCCGTTTCCCCGCACAATTCCCTTGATTCTGAAGTATTGCAAATTCTTATGGGGAAGGGGCTGCCGTGAAGAGAAAACACCTGATCGCGGTGTTGGTCGTCGGTGGGTTCTTTGGCTGGCTGGCTGCTTCTGGCCGGCTGAATATTGCGTTGGCTCAGGACAAAAAAGCCGAACTTACCCCGGCCCAAACGGCCACCGTGCTGCCGGTGCCGCCGGCTCCCTTCAAGGGGCGGATCGCGGTGCGGGCGAAGGACTCAATTCCCGACTTCCCGCAGCCGGTGCAGGCTCCGAAGGGTGCGCCTAACATCCTTCTCGTGCTGCTGGATGACGTCGGCTACGGGGCGACGAGCACCTTCGGCGGGCCGTGCAACACGCCGACACTCACGAAACTCGCGGAAAATGGGCTCAAGTACAACGCGTTTCACACCACGGCGCTGTGCAGTCCGACAAGGGCGGCATTGATTACCGGTCGCAACCACCACTCGGCCCACACCGCGTGCATCATGGAGGCCGCCACCGGCTTCCCCGGGTACGACTCCCTGATGGGCAAGGACACTGCCTCCGTCGCCGAAATCCTCAAGCAGGCCGGCTATGGCACCGCGTGGTTCGGCAAGAACCATAACGTCCCCGACTGGGAGACGAGCCAGGCAGGGCCGTTCGACCGTTGGCCGACCAGTCTCGGGTTCGACTACTTCTACGGGTTCATCGGCGGCGACACGAGCCAGTGGCGGCCGAATGTTACCGAGGGGACCAAGCCCATCGAGCCGTACCTCGGCAAGCCCGATTACAACTTCGACTACGACATGGCCGACCAGGCCATCAAGTGGATCAACATGCAGAAGGCTGTTGCGCCGGACAAGCCGTTCTTCTGCTACTACGCCCCCGGGGCGACGCACGCACCGCACCATCCGAAGAAAGAGTGGGTCGAGAAGTACAAGGGGAAGTTCGACCAGGGCTGGGACAAGGTTCGCGAGGAGACGTTTGCACGGCAGAAGACGCTCGGCGTGATTCCGAATGACGCGAAGCTCACCCCGCGCGCCCCGGGCATCCAGGCATGGAACACTTGCACGCCGCAGGAGAAGCAAGTGTTTGCCCGAATGATGGAGGTGTATGCGGGCTATCTCGAACAGACCGACCACAACGTGGGCCGGGTAGTCGACTCGATCGAGAAACTCGGCCAACTCGACAATACTCTCGTCATATACATCGCCGGCGACAACGGAGCCAGTGCCGAGGGCAGCCTGCAGGGGTTGCTCAACGAGATGACATTCTTCAATGGCGAGAAGGAAGACATCAAGGAGGTGCTGAAGCGGGCCGACGAGATCGGCACCTGGAAGACTTATAACCACTACCCGGTCGGCTGGGCGCACGCGATGTGTACCCCGTTCCAGTGGACCAAGCAGATCGCCAGTCACTACGGCGGCACCCGCAACGGCATGGTGATGTCTTGGCCGAAGGGGATCGCGGCGCGGGGCGAACTCCGGACTCAGTGGCACCACTGCATTGACATCGTCCCCACCCTTCTGGACGTGGTCGGTTTGCCGCAGCCGAATTCGGTCAATGGGGTTACCCAGAAGCCAATCGAGGGCGTGAGCATGAAGTACACTTTCGCCGACGCGAAGGCCCCAAGTACGCGGAAAACGCAATACTTCGAGATGTTCTGCAACTCGGCCATGTACCAGGACGGCTGGATCGCCTGCACCACGCCGCCGACGCCGCCGTGGAGCCCCACGGGTGCGGATAAGGACTTCATCACTCAATACAACTGGGAGCTGTACGCGCCGAATGACTTCTCCGAAGCGGACGATCTGGCGAAGAAGATGCCGGACAAGTTGCTCGAGTTGAAGTTGCTCTTCTTCGCCGAAGCCGCGAAATACAACGTGTTGCCCTTCGACAACAGCAAGACGTCGCGACTCGACCCGGCAATCCGCCCGAGCCTGACGCACGGGCGCAATTCGTTCACCTACTTTCCGGGACAAACCCGCATCCCGGAGGGCGCCAGTCCGGACATCAAGAACAAGTCGTGGTCGATCACGGCCGATGTCGACGTGAAGGCCGACACATCGGGTATGATCATCACACAGGGCGGGCTGTTCGGCGGATGGGCCTTGTACCTGGAGAAGGGCAAGCCCGTCTTCCATTACAACTATGTGGACGTGAAGCACTACGAAGTCGCCGGCAAGGCCGCGCTCGCCGCGGGCAAGCACGTAATCAAGATGGACTTCGCCTACGACGGCGGCGGGATCGGCAAGGGCGGCACGGCCACGGTCACGGTGGACGGCAAGGAGGTCGCCAAGGGCCGGGTCGAGAGGACGATTCCCATCCGCGTCACGCTCGACGAGAGCTTGGACGTCGGCTCCGATACCGGCACGCCGGTGAACCTGAGCTATGACGTACCGTTCGAATTCACGGGTAAAATCGAGAAGGTGACGATCAACTTGATGCCGAAGCCGGGCGATCCACCGGCTCCGAAGCAGCCGATCCACGACTGAAGCAAATCGACTCGATGCGGGCCAGGAGAGATTCCCGGCCCGTTTTCCACGGCCACAATACCGGAAACTCGCGGTCGCAATGGAGTGTGCCCAGTGTTGACACTCCCAACCCATCGACCGAGCGTCCGCCCAGCTGCAGTTCGGCACTGTGAGTGCAACGGGTCTGGGCGTGCGATTATTCCCGGTGCCGGCTACGGGTCTCGTCGCACCTCTTGCGGGCACGCGATCGGAAGGCCACGACGTTCCAAGTTGAAGACTCCGACGCGAATTCCTGTTACCATAGGCCAGCAGCCAGTGCCAGTCGGAGCCGTGGCCATGAGGTGTGTTTCCTTTCTGATGCTGTCATTTGCGATTGGGTCCGGTCGGGCCGCGGACCCGCCGGTAGAGAAGTACACCGAACCGGAACTCACGGCCGAGGACCGGGCGTTCTGGTCGTTCCAGCCGCCGGTTCGCCCGACCGTTCCGGACGGGAAACGGGTGGGTTGGATTCGCAACCCGGTCGATGCGTTCATTCTTTCCCAACTCGAAGCGAAGGGAATCGCACCGGCTCCGGAGGCGGACAAGCGGACGCTAATCCGTCGGGTGACGTTCGATCTCACCGGTCTGCCGCCGACGCCGGCGGAGGTGAATGCTTTTCAAAAAGACCTGTCGCCCGATGCTTACGAGAAAGTAGTGACGCGACTCCTGGACTCGCCACAATACGGCGAGCGCTGGGCCCAGCACTGGCTCGATGTGGTCCGGTTCGCCGAATCGAACGGATACGAGCTCGATGCCGAGCGGCCACAGGCGTGGCGGTACCGCGATTACGTGATCCGCAGCTTCAACGCGGACAAGCCGTACGAACGGTTTTTGAAAGAGCAGATCGCCGGCGACGAAATGGCAAAGGGCAAGGATCCGAAGTCCGTTCCCGACCTGTTCGTCGCCACGGGCATGCATCGGTGCGGGCAGATTCACGTGGTCAGCGGAAATCTCGACAAGGACGAGGTCCGGCAGGAAGTGTTGACCGAAATGGTCAACGGCGTCGGGTCGGCGGTTCTCGGCCTCACCCTCGGCTGTGCCCGCTGCCACGACCACAAGTTCGACCCGATCTCGCAAGCCGATTTTTACAGGCTGCAGGCCTATTTCCAGGCCACGAAACTCTCCGACGTGGACATCGCGGACGAGGCCGAACGAGACGCCGTGAAGAAGAAAGTCGCCGAGATCGAGGCAAAGACCGGCCCGATCAAAAAGCAGATCGCGGCGATTGACGCCCCATACAGGAAGCGGGTTCTGCAGGAGAAAACCGCCCGGCTCGACCCGGAATCGCGAAAGGCATTAGCCGCGGCGGCGGACAAGCGGACCGACAGTCAGAAGAAACGGGTGCAATCACTCGGCGGGGCGTTGACGGTGCGTTGGGACGACGTGCTGGCGATCATTACGCCGGAAGACGCCGCGAAGCGAGCCGCTCTGCGTAAGAGGTATTTCGAGTGGAATGAAGGCCTGCCGCCCCCCGCGGCCCGGGCGTGGGCCATTACGGCCGACCCGTCGCCCGCGGCCACATATGTATTGAAGCGGGGTAACTTCCGGCGGAAGGCGGTCGCGGTGTCGGCTGCGGTTCCCCGCGTTGCTAATCTGACCGACGCCACGCCGAAGACCCGCACCGAACTGGCCGACTGGCTGGTCGATCCCAAGAATCCGCTCACGTCTCGCGTGATCGTCAACCGGCTCTGGGCCTACCATTTCGGCCGGGGGATCGTCGCCACGCCGAACGACTTCGGCACCCGCGGCGCCAGGCCGACCCATCCCGAACTTCTCGACTGGCTGGCGACGGAATTGGTGCAACACCACTGGTCCTTGAAGCACCTGCACCGCCTGATGGTCACGTCGGCCACGTATCGCCAGGCGTCCGACCGCCCCGCAAACTCGGCCGATCCGGACAATCAGTTATTCGGAAAAATGAACCGTCAACGACTGGACGCCGAGGCCATTCGCGATGCGATTCTGGCGACCGCCGGCACGCTCAACCCGAAGCCGTTCGGCCCGGGCGTGAAAGTGCCGCTCGAACCCGAAGTTTACAATCTGATATTTACCGAGGACGAGCCGGATTATCTGTGGCCGGTCACGCCCGACCCGAAGGAGCACACGCGGCGAAGCATCTATCTTTTCGCGAAGCGAAACGTGAAACTGCCGCTCCTGGAGGCGTTCGATCAGCCGGACACGTTGAATTCCTGCGCGGTCCGGCCGGTGAGCACGTTTGCCCCGCAGGCGTTAATCCTGATGAACGGCCCGTTCGCCCGGGAGCAGGCGGCTCGGATGGCCTTCGGATTATTGAAAGACGGAGGGAAGGACCGAATCGTCGTAGCCTACCGGCGGGCGTTCGGCCGGATGCCAATGGCGGAGGAACGCAAGGTGGGGGAAAAATTCCTGGCCGAACAGACGGCAGCGATTCGGGAGCGAGTTACGGTTCGGCAAGACATCGGCCTGCCACCAGGCTTACCCGCCGGTGTGGACCCGGCCGTCGCGCGGGCACTGGCCGATTTTTGCCTGGCGTTATTGAACTCGAACGAGTTCGTGTACGTGGAGTGACGCTTTACCGTATGACGAAGCCGAGCGCGGGCAGGCCCCTCGCTCGGCGATATCAATTACGACCTCGTACCGAAATACGCTGATACCACCACCACTTCCACCGCCTGCCACCAGCGGAGGAACTCGTTCATCTTCACCGCGTCCCCGCCGGCGATGCCGAGGAAAATCGCCAGTTCGATCACCAGCATGACCATGCCCACCACCGACAGCCAGGAACGGATGACTAAGTAAATCGGGTTGGTCCGACCGAAAATGAGCCGGATCAACAGCCCGGCCCCGAACCCGCCGACCATACAGCCCACGAACGTCATCCACCATTCCTTGAACTCGGCCGGGTCGGGCGTCAGGCGAGACTGAATCTGGTCCGGGTGGAGGTACCAGGCGTACCCGACGACGGCGATCGAAACGCCGACGAAGATCGCCCGGAAAAACCAGGGGAGCACGGCGTGGCGGGGGTCCTGGAGCGACGGGCTCGAGGCGAACGCCATGAACACGAGCGAAAGCAGGAAGAAGTGGGCCAGGAGCGGTTTCGCCGCTTCGCCCGGGACGAGCAGCACGATCCAGAAGAACCCGCAGATGAGGACCGACAGGAATCCGCGGACGCTGCCCGCGGGCAATCCGAACGGCTGCCTCGGGTCGTTCACCGTATCGACGGCAATGCTGCCCATGAGAATACCTTTCGGCGAGGGAGGAAGGTGGTCGATAAGGTATTCGCCCACCGGGGCCGAGGCTTGGTTTTTTCGCCCCACCCTTGACGCCCGACCGCCTCTTATTATTGTACCCTTTCCGATAAAACCGACCGCCGGCCTCTAAATAGGGTTTGGGGACCAATGTCCACGTTCATGGCCAACGCCGCCAACGTCGAACCGAAGTGGTACGTGATCGACGCCACGGATCTGGTGGTCGGCCGGCTTGCCGTCGCCGTCAGCAACCTGCTCCGCGGAAAACACAAGCCGACCTACACCCCGCACTGCGACACCGGCGACTTCGTCGTGATCGTCAACTGCGAGAAGATCAAGTTCACCGGCAAGAAGTGGGACCAGAAAGTGTACCAGCACTTCACCCACTACGCCGGGGGGTTGCGGGAAATCCCCGCCAAGGTGATGCGGGACAAGAAGCCGGACGAGATCCTCCGCCGGGCGGTGAAGCGGATGATTTCCAAGGGCCCGCTCGGGTACAAGCAGATCAAGAAGCTCAAAATCTACTCCGGCCCCAGCCACGACCATCAGGCCCAGCAGCCGGTCGAATTCAAACTCCCCCAGTAACAGGACGCGTGACCGATGGCCGAGAAGAAGACGTATTACCTGGGCACGGGCCGGCGGAAAACCGCGGTCGCCCGGGTGCGGGTCAGCGACGGAAAGGGCACGATCGCCATCAACGGGCGGGAGCTCGATTCGTACTTCACCGAAGATAAAGACCGGGCCGCGGTCCGCGGGCCGCTGGCGGTGACCGATTTGGGCACGCGGGTGGACGTAACGGTGAAGGTGGCCGGGGGCGGCATCACCGGTCAGGCCGACGCGATCAAGCAGGGCATCGCCCGGGCGCTCAAAGTGATGTTCGCCGCCCCGACGGAGCGGAGGGCCGTGACGGTCGGCGTCACGACCTCGGTTCGAGCCCGGAACGTGCAACACAAGACGACGGAAACGGCTGTCGGCACCGGCAATCAAGAAGCCGCCCCCGCCGCCGACGAGGCTGCCACCGGAATGGTCAAGAAACTCCGCGACGGCGGCTTCCTCACCCGCGACAGCCGCATGAAGGAACGGAAGAAGTACGGCCTCCGCGGTGCCCGACGCGGGACGCAATTCTCGAAGCGGTAACAGCAGTTCTTTGAACGAACAAAGCCCGCGGACCATCGTCCGCGGGCTTTTCAATTTCCCGGATTCAACGAGACCGATCTATCGCCGTGGTCGGCTTCGACAACCGACTCGGCGTCCGTATGTTTTTCCAACCACGACTGTTTAGCAGCCCACAACGACTCTTCCGACTGCTGCCGGGATTCAGCGAGAACTGACGGGAACGCTCCGTTTCCATATCGGCGGTCAATCTCGGCGTCGCTTTGGACGCGCCGACCCACCAGACTTGTCAGAACGCGATTGCGAGTTCGGTGGGTCGGCGCTCGAAGACTCGCTTGACCCACCCTACAAAAGTTACGAATTCAATTTCACCTCAGGACTGTCCGCCACGTTCACCCACACATGCACGTGCGGGTCGCCGCGGAAGTACCAGACGAACGCCGGGCCTTCGAGCCGCCAGTTGTCCCACACCTTGTCTTTCGCGATGTCGGCGTCTTCGTAGAAGCTCAGCTTGCACTTCTCCAGTCCGCCCTGGGCCTTCATGCAATCGAGCACTTCGTCCCGGTCTTCGACGCGGAACGGCTCGATCATGCAGGCGAGGACTTTTCGCAGTTCGGCCAACTGGTCCTTGCTCATGTCCGCCGCTGCGAGGCCGGGGGCTTCGGCAATTTTTTTGCCGCGGAACACGACGGCCGATTCCTTCGGGGCCTTGGCGATGAGTGCCTTCGCCCGCTGCTTTTCGTCTAGCATCTGGTAAACCTTGTTCGCCGCCTGGGCCTGCGGCCAGAAGACGTTGCCGGGGTGGTTTTGCGGTTGGTCGGTATTTTCGCCGGCCGAGTGGCCGTAGAACACCGGTCCGCCGAACGCGACGTGGGGTTCGCAGTTGCCGTCGGCCCGCAGCGTCTGGTGCCGGCCGGTGAGGACGAACTCGAACTGGTCCGTTCCCGGCTGGCCGAAAATGGCAATCGACTGCACCGCCCCCCACGGTCTGCCGCCCGAATCGTCCTTCAACTGTTTCTGGAACCGGGCGTACCACTCGGGATTCACGAGGCCCTTGAAGATGTCGTGGATGATGCCCTGCTGCGACTTCGTGTAGAAGTCGCCGCCGGTGATGGTCGGTTTGGTGATCTGCCAGTTGGCCGAGACGCGGGTGCGGAGCAGGCCGAGTTTCGCGTCAGTGTGGTCCCAAGGGAAGCAGACTTCCTTCTTCTGCTTCTCGGAGAGCGAGTCGAACAGCACCTTCACGGCCGTTTCGGGAGCACTGGTTTTCGTCGGCGGGGCGGCGGTGGCCTTCGCCGTCGCGAACAACGGCACCCCACCGGCCACCGCCGCGGCGGCCTGCAAAAAACTCCTTCGGCTCACCGGCGGCACGCAATCCGGGCAGTCACGGTCGGCCATGGCATCCTCGCGGGAGAGAGAACGG
The DNA here is from genome assembly GCA_036493815.1 of Fimbriiglobus sp. Classification (GTDB taxonomy): domain Bacteria; phylum Planctomycetota; class Planctomycetia; order Gemmatales; family Gemmataceae; genus DASXPC01. The sequence continues at coordinate 13,743 of DASXPC010000362.1, forward strand.
ACAAAACCCACCTTAAAACATACCCGCCATCCGGCCCGTTTGCACGAGTTTCTTCCCATCCACTCGATTCCGCCTCCTGCCGTGTGCGACGATTCGGGTGCCTGCCGCTGGCTCCGTCGCGTCCCTATATTGTCCCCGCGTACCGAAAGGCGGACGATGCGGATCGAGACGTTAACCATCATCGGGGTCGGCCTGATCGGCGGCTCGGTCGGGCTGGCGGCGAAGGCCCGCGGGGTGGCCGGGCGGATCGTCGGCTCCGACTCCAACCCGGCCGCACTCGACGAGGCCGTTCGCTCCGGGGCGATCGACGAGGCGGCGGACATCGCCCCGGCGGTGCAGTGGGCCGACCTCATCCTCGTCGCGACGCCCGTGGACGTGATCGCGGGGCACGTGCTCGAAGCGGCGACGGCGAATCCGCGAGCGGTGATTGTCGACGCGGGGAGTACGAAGGAGAGTATTGTCGCGGCGGTGGGGTCGTCGGCCCCGCGATTCGTTCCCGGTCACCCGATGGCCGGGTCGGAGAAGAAGGGGCCGCACTTTTCGCGGCCGGATCTGTTCGAGGGGCGGGCGGCGATTTTGACGCCTACGGACGCATGCGAGTCTGCGGCGGTGCAAGCCGCGGGGGAATTCTGGACCGCCCTCGGTTGCCGGGTCGTGACGATGACCCCCGTCGAGCACGATCGAGCCGTGGCAATGGTCAGCCACCTCCCGCACGCCGTGGCCGCGTGCCTGGCGGGGATGATGCCGCTCGATTTACTGCCCGTTTCGGCCGGGGGCTTTCGCGATACCACTCGCGTGGCCGGCGCCGGACCGGGAATTTGGGAACCGATCTTTCGGGCGAACCGTTCGGCGGTGCTGGCCGCGGCCGACCGGTTCGCCGACCACTGGGCCCAGTTCCGGGCGTTGCTCGCGGCCGACGACGGCCCCGGGCTCGCCCGATGGCTGGCCGACGCTAAACAGGTGCGCGATGCTCTGGGAAGTTGAGCTGAAACCGCGGACCCGGGACGGCGAGCGGGAACGGGTCTGCGACGAGTTCGATCTGCTCACCCATTCAGACCGCGGCGGCAGCCTCGTCGCCGCCAGTGCCCGCGGGTTTCTGCTCGAAGGCGAACTCGACCTGCCCGCGGCGGTGAGGCTGACCGAAGACCTGCTCGCCGACACCCTCGCCGAAACCGCAACGGTCCATGAGGTGGGGAAGAACCTCGACCCGGCCTACACGGTGCTGTTGAAACCGGGCGTGATGGACCCGGCCGCGGAGAGTGTCCGGCAGATCGCCGCCGACCTCGGCACGCCCCTCGCGGCCGTCCGCACCTTCCGCCGCTACTTCGGCCCCACCACGCTCAACCCCACCGACCGCGATACGCTCTTCCGCAAAGTCCTTGCCAACGACGCCATCGAGCAGGTCGTCGTCGGCCCGCTGAACGCCGGGCATTTAGCCGTGGGTCAGGAATACGCATTCCGGCGGATCGAAGTGCCGATTCGCGACCTTGCCGACGACGGCCTGGCAAAGCGGAGCAAAGACGGCATGCTCGCCCTATCGCTCGATGAAATGAAGGCGCTGCAAGCCCACTTCCGCGACCGGAAACGCGAGCCGACGGACGTCGAACTGGAAACCATCGCCCAGACCTGGTCCGAGCACTGCTCCCACAAAACACTGCGGGGGACTGTTCATTTCATCGACACGACCACGGGCGAAAAGCGAACCTACAAAAACCTGCTGAAAGAAACCGTCTTCGCCGCGACGCAAACGATACGGGAAAAACTCGGGCCGGAAGACTGGTGCGTCAGCGTCTTCTCCGACAACGCGGGCATTGTGAAGTTCGATGAGAACTTCCACATCTGCTTCAAGGTGGAAACGCACAACCACCCCTCGGCCATCGAGCCGTACGGCGGGGCCAACACCGGCCTCGGCGGCGTCATCCGCGACGTGCTCGGCACCGGCCTCGGCGGCAAGCCGATCTGCAACACCGACGTCTTCTGCTTCGCCCCGCCCGACCTGCCACCGGAACGGGTGCCCCCCGGCGTCTTGCACCCCCGCCGCGTCATGCGCGGCGTCGTCACCGGCGTCAAAGACTACGGCAACCGCATGGGCATTCCCACCGTGAACGGGGCACTCTGGTTCGACGACCGCTACCTGGCGAACCCACTCGTCTTCTGCGGCACGGTCGGCCTCATTCCCGTCGGCAAAGAATCGAAACGAGTCGGCCCGGGCGATCTCATCGTGACCGTCGGCGGCCGCACCGGACGCGACGGCATTCACGGGGCCACTTTCTCCTCCCTCGAACTCCATACCGAATCCGAAACCGTCTCGGGCGGGGCGGTGCAGATCGGCAACGCCATCACCGAAAAGAAAGTGCTCGACGTGGTGTTGCAGGCCCGGGACCGCAACCTTTTCACCGCGATCACCGACTGCGGCGCCGGCGGATTCAGTTCCGCCGTGGGCGAAATGGCGGCCGAGGTCGGGGCCATCGTCCACCTGGAAAAGGCCCCGCTGAAATACGCCGGCCTCAGCTACGCGGAAATCTGGATCAGCGAAAGCCAGGAGCGGATGGTGCTGTCGGTTCCGCCGGCGAACTGGCCCGCCCTGGACCGGCTCTGCAAAAGCGAAGGCGTCGAAGCTGCCGTGCTTGGCACTTTCGAGCCCACCGGACGATTGCGGCTGCGGTACAACGGCGAACAAGTCGCCGATCTGGACATGCATTTTCTGCACGAAGGGCGGCCCGGGATAGTGCGGAATGCGGAGTTCGGAAGAGTGCGGAGTGCGGAGTTCGGAATGCGGAGTGAAAAACCAATACAAGAACGGGTCGATTCTTCCCACTCCGCACTCCGAACTCCGCACTCCGCACTAATTCCCACTCCGAATTCCGCACTCCATCAAATACTTGGAAGCTATTCCGTTTGCTCCAAAGAATGGGTCATTCGGCAGTACGATCACGAAGTGCAGGGCGGCAGTGCGGTGAAACCGTTGGTCGGAATGAAGGACGACGGCCCGTCGGATGCGGCCGTGGTGCTGCCGGTGCTCGGCTCGAACGTCGGCGTCGCGATCGGCTGCGGCCTGAACCCGCGGTACGGCGACCTCGACCCCTACGCCATGGCGGCCGCGGCCATCGACGAGGCGGTGCGGAACGTCGTCGCCGTCGGGGCCGACCCGAAGCGGATCGCCATTCTCGACAACTTCTGCTGGGGGGATACGCACTCGGCCGAGGGGTTTGGTGCCCTCGTCCGCGCGGCCGAGGCCTGCCGCGACGTCGCCATGGCATTCGGTACACCGTTCATCTCCGGAAAGGACAGCCTGAACAACACGTTCCGCGAGGAAGGGCACCTGCGCAGTATTCCGCATACGGTGTTGATCTCGGCATTGGGCCGGGTGCCGGACGCGACGAAGTGCGTAACGATGGACCTCAAGGAGCCGGGCAACTTGCTCTACCTCCTCGGCAACACGAAGGACGAACTCGGCGGCTCGCACTACCACTTGGCGACCGAGCAGACCGGCGGCGAACCGCCGCGGGTTGATCTCGAGTTGGCTCCGAAGATCTTCGCCGCGTTGCATTCGGCAATTTCCCAGGGTTTGGTCCGCTCCTGCCACGACTGTTCTGAAGGCGGCCTCGCCGTTGCATTAGCCGAGATGGCTTTTGCCGGCGGCATCGGGTCGGACGTGACCGGGCTGAAAGATCTGCCCGGGGCCGCGGGATTGAGCGACGAAATCCGACTCTTCAGCGAGTCCTGCTCTCGGTTCGTCGTGGAGGTGAAGCCGGATCTCGCGGACCGGTTCAATACGACCTTCGCCGGGCTGCCCTTCGCATCCATCGGCACCACGCAGAAAGAACCCCGCCTCCGCATCGCCGGGGCCAACGGCGAATGGCTCGTCTGGTCGTCGCTGTCGCAATTGAAGGATGCCTGGCAGAAGCCGTTGAGGTGGTAACCGATGGAATCCTTCCTCACGGCCATACTGAACGATGACCGCCCGCAGGTCCGGAAGCTCGTCGCCTCGGACCCGGGACTTGCCATCCAATCCGTCGATAAACCCAGGCTATATCAATCGAAGATTTTTCACTGGCTCTATGCCGGGGATACTGCCTTGCACCTTGCCGCGGCCGGGTATCGTGTGGAAATCGTGAAGTTGCTGTTGGCCGCCGGGGCCGATCCAAACGTGGCCGGTCGGCACCGCCTGGGCCGACCCCTCCATTACGCAGCGGACGGTTACGTCATTGGCCCGGCGTGGAACGAGAAACTCCAGGTGCGAACAATTCGTGTATTGCTTGCCGTCGGGGCCGACGTCAATGCCGCGGACAAAAATGGGGCCACGCCGCTGCACCGGGCCGTGCGGACGCGGTGTGCCGCGGCGGTCGAGTGCTTACTCGACGCCGGTGCCGACCCGACGCGGAAGAATAAACCCGGTTCCACACCGTTCCACTTGGCGGTGCAGAACACCGGTCATGGGGGGTCCGGGGCCGAGGCGGCGAAATCCGCCCAGGCAGACATCATCCGGTTGTTTGTGGATCGCGGGGTCAAGAGTCAGTTGAAAGACGGGAAGGGCAAGACCGTGATTCAGTGGGCGAAAAGCGATTGGATCCGGGAATTGCTCAGGTGATTACCCGACCGGATTCATTCCCCCGGACTGGAAAGACAGAAAGCGCGGCAAATCTTTACCGCGATCGAACGAATTACACTTGTCCGCCGGCCAACAAGCCGGACGGAAGGTCGTTTACAATGGCGGCACGGCGAGCGGCGACCGTCTAGTCGCCGGTTTCGGCGAATCGTCGGACGGTTTGCCGGGCGTCCGTCGCGACTCGCCAAACGGGAGGGATTCGCATGTCCCGGCTATGTCTTGCGGCCGTACTCGCCGCGTTCGCCGTCAATCCGGCTTCCGCCGCCCCGCCCTCCGAAGAGCAGGAGCTGGTCCAGAAGGTCAACCGCGCCATCTCCCGCGGCGTGCAGTTCCTCTATCAGGAGGAAGCCGGCAAGGGGAATTGGGAAACGGCCATCGGCGAGTTTTCCGGAATGAAGGGTGGCTTTACCGCCCTGGCGACGCTGGCCTTATTGAACTGCGGCGAGAAGCCGGAAGAAAAAGCGATCGCCCGCGCCCTCGACACGCTGCGGCGAATTCCGCCGGAGAAAACCTATGTGGTCGGTCTGACCACGATGGTGCTGGCCGATGCCAAGCTGAAACGGGACCTGCCCCGCATTCAGGAAAACGTCGACTGGCTGATCCGCACGGCAATGCGGAAAGGAAACCGGCTGTGGGGTTGGAGCTATCCGGGGAACTCGATTCCGGACGGGTCGAATACGCAGTATGCGATTTTGGGAATCTACGCCGGGAAGCTGGCCGGGGCGAAGGTGGACGACGGCGTCTGGAAGCAAATCCGGCAGATGTATCTGGACACGATGGCGAGCGAATCGGACACGATCGGATCGTGGGCGTACATGCCGGACACGCACGGCCAGCCGCCGTTCGGGGGGCCGAGCTTCACCATGACCGTGGCGGCGGTGTGCGGGTTGCAGATCGCCCGGATGGCGTCGGCGGAAAGCGAACAGCAGTTGAACCCGGCCACGGGCGTGGCGGCGAAGTGCGGCGTGTATGCGTCGAACGTTCCCATCAACAAGGGCATGAACTACATCGCCAAGAACTTCAACTTCGACAACGTGCCGGGGCTGAAGGCGACGTATTACAACGTGTACGGGCTGGAACGGCTCGGCCGGCTGACCGGCCAGCGGTTCGTTGGCACCAAAGACTGGTACTGGCGCGGCTGCGAGTGGCTCCTCGCCCGCCAGCAAAAAGACGGCGACTGGGGCAATAACGGCCTCTACTACGACAAGTTCAAATCCCTCTCCACCAGCTTCGCGCTACTGTTCCTGTCCAAAGGCCGCACCCCCGTGCTGCTGAGCAAGCTCGCCTACGGGGCGCACACGATGGACCCGTCCGGCGTAATCGTCGAGCAGCAGATGCCGGGCGACCCGCCGGGCGTGGTCGGCTGGAACCGCAAGCAGAACGACGCCCGTAACCTGGTCGAATTCGCCAGCCGCGAACTGTTCCACGGCACGCCCCTCGCCTGGCAGGTGTACGACCCCCGCCGCGGCGACTTTTCCACGCCGGACCTGATGACCAGGGAAGTCGGCGTCCTCGTGCAATCGCCGATTCTCTACATCACCGGGCACCAGTCGCCATACCTCTCGGGCCAGCAGAAGGAACTGCTCAAGCGGTACATTGAAGAAGGCGGGTTCGTGATCGGCGAGGCGTGCTGCGGCCACGCCGAGTTCGCCGGCGGGTTCGAGAAGTTGATGGCCGAGCTGTTCCCCGAAAACAAGTTCGAGACGCTGAAAGCGGAGCACCCGATCTGGCGGGCGTATTTCGACGTATCGCCGGCGGACTTTCCGAAGCTGAAGGGGCTGGACCGCGGCTGCCGCACGGTCGCGGTGCTCAGCCCGACGCCGCTTTCGGGCTATTGGGAAGAGGCGAAGTACATGCCCGAGGCCGGGCAGCCGGCCAAGAACCGGGGCGAGCGGTCGTTCCGCCTCGGGGCGAACCTGATCGCCTACGCCACCGGGATGGAACTGCCGAAGCAGCGGTTGTCTCGCCGCGCCGTCACCGACCCGAACAAGGTGGACCGGACGCCGCCGAAAGGTTACCTGCAGCCGGCCCAACTGCAACTCCCCGGGGAAGCCCCGCCGGCCAAGGCCGCGATGCGAAACCTGATGGCATACATCCAATCCGCCACCCGGATCGACGTGACGACGAAGACGGAATTTATCCGACCGAACGACGAAAACCTGTTCAAGTACAAGTTCCTCTACGCCCACGGTCGGAAGTCGTTCGACCTGACCGCGGACGAAATCAAGATCGTGAAGATGACGCTGGAAACCGGCGGCCTGTTACTCGCCGACGCGGCCTGCGGGGCCCCGGCGTTCGACAAGAGCTTCCGCGCGTTCGCCGCGAAGCTCTTCCCGGACAAGAAACTCGTGGCCGTGCCTGTGGACGACGTGCTCTATTCCGAGAAGTTGAATGGCACGGCGATTCGGACGGTCCGCCGGCGGGAGAAAGCAGGCGGGGCCGGGGCCGACGGCGGCATGCAGGACCTGCCGCCCGCGCTGGAAGGGATCAAGATCGACGGCCGCTGGGTCGTCCTCTATTCGAAATACGACCTCGGCTGCGCCCTCGAAGGCAACAAATCCACCGAATGCCTCGCCCACGATCGGGAAAGTGCTCTGAGGCTGGGGACGGCGGCGGTGCTGTATTCGTTGAAACGCTGAACCAACAGGAACCGCGGCCCAGGAAATGTCCTACGGGTTCCGCGTCCATCCTACCGGAACCCTACTTCCCGCCACCCGGGAAGATCCCGTTTACACATATTTGGAGGAACCACAAGAGTAGGAATTGTACCGGAAGGATGAGGGCGAGAAGAAGCAACATCAATTGCATCCACGGCAAGACGCGACTACGGAAACGCCACTGCCGAACCCAACCCAGGAAGGGCAATAGAATCCCTCCCGTTAATAAAATCAGCGTTATCAAGTACGAAATGGCAAGGAGGGCCCGACCCGAATCATTTCGTCCCCAGTTCTGGTTCCAGACGAGAAAGATGGCGAATACGGTCCATACTGGCAGTATCAACAGACAAATGACACCGGCGAAAAAGTAGGGGTTTCTTCTTCGAGTATCATTGCCATCGAATGGTTTCCCTTTTTCGGCTAAACCGGCAGCATATTCGGCATAGCGCGGTCCGCCTTTCCATAACACAACGACTTTTCCGGGCAACCATGATAGTAACCACGCTCCGAGCATTACGATTATTGGCCCACGGGTTAGTTCGGGCCAACGATTGGCCAAGTCGTCACGGAATGCAAGGATCAAGGCCCCGGCGACCAGCCCGGGAATCCCACAGATCAACCACTTCCAGGTTCGGGCAAGCAGGAATAGCGGCAGGAAGGAGATGACTGTGCTGACATGATCGAACCAAAACGCTTGGTCCAAGCGCGGGGCCTGGACCGCAAAGCAGCCCCCGAAGACCCCGCAAAGCACGGCCAACAGAATCGCGAGCCCCGTCCTCATGCCGTGCATCTTATCGACGCACAACGACCGCAGATCTCCCCGTCGCAGCACAAGGGGAGACGTGCGGTCGGTTTCGCGTTACGTCGTGCGACCGTAGCCTGTGAAATATGCCTTATCTGTTCCCGCCCGAGATGAAGTGCGATTCGCCGGTGAGCCAGGCGGAATCGTTCGAGGCGAGGAAGACGACGGCCGGGGCGATGTCGCCGGGCTGGCCGATCCGACCGAGTGGGGCCGTGGCTTCGATCTGCTTGCGGAAATCGCTTTCCGCGAACCCGGCCGCGTGGACGCCCTCCGTCTCCACCATGCCGGGGTTGACCGAGTTCACCCGGATTTTCTTCGGCCCCAGTTCCGCCGCCAGCGACCGCGTGATCGCGTCGACCGCTCCCTTGGTCCCGGAATATACCGACGCGTTCGGGATGAGGGCCGTGGACACCACCGAACTGATGTTGATGATGCTTCCCCCTTCGGCCCCAATCAGTTTGACCGCCTCCCGCGTGGCGAGCAAAAGGCCGAGCACGTTCAGGTCGAACTGCTTGTGGAAGAGTTCGACGGTCACGTCCGCGATCGGGGCGAACTGGTAGATGCCGGCGTTGTTGACTAGCACGTCGAGTCGGCCGAACGTTTTTTTCGTTTCGGCGAACAGGCGGATCACGTCCGCCTCCTTCGCCACGTTGGCGTGAATCGCGGCCGCCTTGCCGCCCTTCGCCTTGATGGCCGCGACGACCGCCTCGGCCCCTTCCTTACTGGACGAATAGTTGACGACCACGGCCGCCCCTTCCGCCGCCAACTGCCGGGCGATCTCGGCCCCGATCCCCTTCGACGCCCCGGTGACCACCGCGACTTTTCCTTCGAGTTTCTTCGCCATGACCGTCCTCCGTTTGGGTTATTGTGTACCGTGTAGTACAATTATCCCCGAAGGCCCTTTCACGACGCGGATATTTTTTGGAGAACGGCCATGCCCGCCGGTCGCCCGCGGGAATTCGATCCGGACGCGGCCCTCGACCGGGCCGTGGCCGTCTTCTGGCGGCAGGGGTACGAAGGGACGACCATCCCCGACCTGACCGCCGCCCTCGGCATCAACCGGCCGAGTCTCTACGCCGCGTTCGGAAACAAGCAATCGTTGTTCCGCAAAGCCCTGGCCCGTTATTCCGCCGGGCCGGCCGGGTTCATTCCGCGGGCACTCCGGGAACCGACCGCCCGGGCCGTGATCGAAACGTTGCTGCGCAGTTCCGTGGAAATGCTTTCCGATCCCAAGCACCCGCGGGGCTGCCTGGTGGTGCAGGCGGCACTGGCGTGCGGGGCGGAGTCCGAATCAGTGCGGAAAGAGCTGGAAGGGCTGCGGGCGTCGGGCGTGGCGGCAATTCGGAAGCGGTTCGAACGGGCGAGGAGGGAAGGGGACTGGCCGGGCGACGCGAGCCCAGCCGACATGGCCCGTTACCTGGCCACGGTCCTGTACGGCATGGCCGTGCAAGCCGCGGGTGGGGCAAGCCGAAAAGAACTGCAAGCCGTCGCCGCACTGGCACGCAAAGTCTGGCCGATTAAAAAGTGATGCCGCTTCGTAAGACGAAATCGTCGCGTACTTTTTCGCCGGCTCGCGATCGAGAGGGTACGTTTTCGTTCGCGGAGAAGTAAACCAAGACTATCCTCCGTCCCCGAGTGCCCCATGCTTCGGCCCAAACCGCTCCCCTTCGCAACGTGGCTCCTGCTCCTGGTTCCGACTTCGACGATTGCCCAGGCCCCACCAGCCTTAAAGGCCACGCCGTACCACACCAACGGCATCTACGACCTGAAGGAGACGGTCGGCTGGACCGTTTCGCTGCCCGCGGGCGCGACCGCCGCCGCCCCGATCGCGTACACGGTGAAGAAGAACAACTTTGGCGCGCCGATCAAAACCGGCGCGCTCGACCTGACGAACGGGCCGGCGAAGATCGAAGTGTCGCTCGACGAGCCGGGAATGCTGTACGTCCAGGTCGGTACGCCGGGCCGCGGATGGGGCCGGGCCGGTCGGGGCCTGGCGCTCGGTGCGGCCGTCGCACCGACCAAAATCCCCCCGGCCTCGCCGAAACCCGACGACTTCGACACCTTCTGGAACGACAAGCTCAAGGAACTCGCCAAGATTCCCGCGAACGCCGAACTCACCCCCGTCCCCGGCGGCCGGCCCGGCGTCGAACTCGCCACCTTCAAACTGGATAGTGTCGGCGGCAAGGCCCAGGGCTTCTTCGCCAAACCCAAAAAGGAGGGGAAATTCCCCGCCCTCGTGATCCTGCAATGGGCCGGCGTTTACCCCCTGCAAAAAAACTGGGCCGCCGACCGCGCGAACCAAGGCTGGCTGACCATCGACGTCGACGCCCACGACAAGACCCCCACGGCCCCCTCGGCGCCCGGTGCCCCGAACAACTACAACGGCGTCGGCATGACCGACCGGAACAAGGCCTACTTTCTGAACATGTACCTCCGCGATTACCGGGCCATCGATTACATCACCAGCCGACCCGAATGGGATGGCAAAACGCTCGTGCTCATGGGCACCAGCATGGGCGGCCAGCAGAGCCTCTGCCTGGCGGGCCTGCACCCCAAGGTGACGCACGTCATCGTCGACGTCCCTGCGGGCTGTGAATTCAGCGGCCCGCCCAAGGGCCGGACGCCCGGCTACCCGAACTACCCCGTCAACAACAATGCCGCGATGGAAACGGGCCGGTACTTCGACGCCGTCAACTTCGCCCCGCACGTCAAAGCCACGACGCTCGTCGGCATGGGCTTCATCGACACCACGTCCCCGCCCGTCGGCGTCTGGGCCACGTTCAACGAAATCCCCGGCCCCAAGGAAGCGGCACCGATGCCTGAATCCCCGCACAACAACCTCGCCACGCAACAGCAGCAGCTACCATTCAACCGCCGCTCGCAGCAGTGGCTGAAGGCTCTCGTCAAGGGCGAGGCTGTTACGGTGGATGAGGATATGGCGAAGCCGAAGAAGGCGTCGGCGCCGCTCGCTCCGGTGGAAGCCCGGAAGATGGTCGGCAAGCGCATCACCGTGAGAATGGCGGTGCGGTCGGCGAAGGACCGCCTGGAACACCACGGCGAAATCTACCTCGACGCCGAAAAGGATTTCAAGGATACCAAAAACTTCGCGGTTGTGATTACGAAGGCGGGGGCGGTCAGCCTCAAGGCCGCCGGCATTGCCGACCCGGCCGAACACTTCCGCGACAAAACGATCCACGCCACCGGCACGGTCAAAGTCGTGCAGGACGTCCCGCGGATCGAAATCGACGACGCGAAACAGATCGGCCTGGATTAACGCAACTGGCTCGCCGAAATACCCAACCTGTCCGGGTCCTGTACCGGCCAGGTGGCGCGACTACACCTGTGCCGCCTTACTTCGCCTTATTCGCGCGAAGGAACTCGAGAATCGTGGACGAGAATTCCGGCTTGGTGAGCGTAGTGATATGGTCCGCGGCCTTGATTACCTTGATCTTGCCCCGGCCGAGTAATTTGACGATTTCAGCGGCCCGCTCCTTCGTGGCGGCGGAATCGTGCTCGCCGTGAATGAATAGAAACGGGGCCGGGCACTTCTTCAATTGCTCTGCGGTCACGTCCAGGTTCTTGATGCCACGGCCGGCCGCCGCGAACGCTTTCACGTCCTTGCCGCCATAAAGAAACTTGGCAATCGTCTTCGCCTCTTCCGCGGTCGGCTTCGGCCTGCCCGCTGGTATCACCTCGAGGATGTAGACGCCGAGATCTCGGCCCTCCTCCACCGCCTTCGCGAACACGTCGATTTCGCGGGCGTCGGTCTTGACCGGCTCCGTCAGGATGGGCGCCTGGCCGCCGTAGACGATGCTCAAAACGCGGTCGGGATGGGTCGCCGCCATCTTGCCGGCGACGATCGCACCCATCGAGTATCCGACCAGATGAGCCTTGGGAATCTTGAGGTGATCGAGCAGCCGCACCACGTCCTCGGACATTTCGGAACCGTATTTTTCAACCTCGTGGGGCTTGCCGCTTTTCCCGTGCCCGCGCAAATCCACCGCAATCAGTTGAAACTCTTTGGTCGCGGGGTTGGTATCGAGTTTCCCCCACATGCCGACATCGCTCATCCAACCGTGCAGGAGGACGACGGGCTCCCCCTTTCCTTCGACGACGTAATGAATCGTGACGCCGTTCGAGTCGAAAGTGCCGTCCGCCGCCGCCGCGCTTCCCGACAGGAATAGAGGCAAGAAAAGCAGTGCCGTGCGGTGCCAGGACTTCCCCATTCGCGTCCCCCTGCGAATCGCCGTCGCGCGGCGGTCTTACGATTCCGTGCCGTGTAGCCATTCGCCGGGGCGTCAGATTTCTTGATTCAAGCCACCGGTGTGGCCGGCGGCGGCGACCCCGTCTCCGGAATGGACTTCGCCGCGAGGCCGAGCATCACCCACGACCAGCCGTTGAAAACCAGTTCGATCCCGACCAGCGTCCCGATCAACCCGAAGACGGCGGTGAAGAAATTCTGCCAGATCATGAACGCCAGCAGCAGCGAAATGAAACCGCTGAAGGCCATCCATCCCCATCCGGAAAACCGCTGACCCACCGCGAAGACGATCCGGAATATCCCGGCGGCGAAAAAGAACATGGCCAGCAGAAGGGTCAGCCCGGCCGCGGACGAAAATGTTCGCTCCAGAAACACCGTCCCCACGAACAGGTACAACAACCCACACAGCAGGTGCGCGAAAAACCCGCCCCACCGCCGGGTCCAGAGGCCGCTGACAATTTCCATCGCCCCGCCGACGAGCATCAGAACGCCGAATAACTTCACGGTGGTAGCGGTGGCCAAGAGTGGGTAAGCGATCGCCACAAACCCGATGACGACGAGCCCGATTCCCAGAACCAGAAACCAGAACCAGTTCCGGCGAATCGCCTGCAACTCTTCGGTGATGGTCGAAAGAAAATAGGGCAGGGGGGCGGCCATGGCGAAACTCCCGGGTGTCGGACGGGTACAAACTCGTCCGCTACAGACTACTGACTTGCCCGGCGATTGAAATGATTTCCCCGCGATCGCGTTGGAATTTCACTGCGGTCGGCTGTAACTCCAGCCATTCGCGTGTGGTCATCGGGAATTCTGCTACCCGAGTTCCTGGGCAAGCCCGATGAGAATTCGTTCGGGGCCCCGGATGTAGCAGAGCCGATACACGTTTTTGTACTGGACAACTTCGCCGACGAGTTCCGCGCCGCGTTTGCCGAGCCGGGCGAGCGTATCGTCGATGTCCTCCACGGTGAACATGACGCGCAGGTAACCGAGAGCGTTCACCGGTGCGCCGCGGTGATCGGCAACCACAGGCGGCGCGAGGAAACGGGACAACTCGATCCGGCCGTGACCGTCCGGCGTCCGCATCATGGCAATCTCGACCCGCATGTCGCGCAATCCCGTGACGCCATCGGCCCAGTCTCCTTCGATTGGGGCGCGCCCCTCAAGCTCGAGGCCCAGTTCGCGGAAGAACTCAATGGCAGCATCCATGTCTTCGACCACGATGCCGACGTTGTCCATACGCATAACGGACATGATGTCACCTTGGTGTCTAACAAGTGATTTCCCCTCGGTCCCAAACGGAGTTTGGGACCGAGGAAAAAACGCCGGGGGATTCGTTCAACTGCAGCCGGTGGTTAGGTGCCCTCACTGCGGGTTCTCGATCACCGCTTCCACGCTCTGCTTGAGTCGCTCCGGCTCGATGTCGTAACCTACGGCTCGTTTACCGCTCCAGTTGACGCCTACGAGCAATCCGTCCTTGGTCATGCCTGGAACCCACTTCTCGCAAAAGTCGTCCCATGTGATCTCGTAGGGTTCGAAGTCTGCGTATGCGGGAACATTCTTGATGATCTTCTCGACACGCGATCTGGAGGACCAGAATGGTTGCGCGCGCTGGCCGCTGCTCGTCTTGGGAGCCGGGAATCCCCCATCATCGCGGACGGTCCACACGACCCGGGACTTGGCCACGTCTCGATAAAACGCCCACGCTTGAGATGCGGCTTGGCTCATGGCACCTAACGACAAGGATAAGCTGCCGGGGCCGCCTGCAAGACGGTCATCCCGCGCGAAACTAGGATGGCGGCCCCGGTCAGCTTGATCCGCTTGTTAGCCCCGGCCCTCATGTCGAGACGTCGGCCTCATCCCACGGCACGTCGCATTGCGTAGCCCAGTTTATCGCTTGCAAGCGATAAAGCGTAACATACTCGTCTTGGCCGTTCGGCGGTTTGCGGCCGTTCAGAGCGGCGTCTCGGACAGCCCAGTGAAGTCGATAAAGGCGATCGGCCTCGCGGTAAAGCGCCTCGGAATCCTGCATGTCCGTGGCTGCAAGAAACGCCGATGGATCGTCGCCAGGCTTCGGGAACATGTGAACCAACTTGTCAGAGCAGGACTTGAAGTGATCCACAGCGGGGATCATCTTCAACACCCAGGCGAACTCCCACATCGCCTCCGGTTGAGGACGGAACGGAGCTTTTTGCGATTCGCTGGGCGCCTTCTCGTCAATCAGTTCAACTTCGTCTTGCGTGCAATAGCCTCGCAACCCGTGAATGTCGATCCAGGGCACGACAAGTTCGTATTTGGCACCATAAGCGCGACCGCAGACACTTGCGAGTATCAGACAGCGACGGCGCACATCGAGCGAGGACGCGATGCGCAGATCGGCGAGTTCCTCAAGTTTCGGCAGGTTCGGGTTGACCGGGTAGCCGCGCTTCTTGAGGAACGCTTCGGTCTCAGTTTTCAGGTCCTTCGCGTTGATCATGTCTTAGGGGCTAACGATTGCATTCACTGGCCGGCCCGGCACCGACCAGCTCTCGAATCACAAGGACCGTTCCGCCCGGCCGGTCCGTTGCAGTGCGTGGTTATTTGGCTGGCCGGACCGCCACTTCAGACGACCGAATCGCGATTGATCAGCGTGTTCGGCCAGACGCTCGCTTCCTTTAGCCGCGCTACCAGCTTCGCAGAACCGGCTGAGAGCGCATATTCCACTTCCGGACGCGTGATTCCCACGCAGCGCATCACGCCGTATTGTACCCCCTCGAATTCGGCGGTGCATTCTCGTTGAAACAGGACTCCCTGGATGCGCGGCTTCCCCGCGAGCATGCTCTTCACCCCGCTCTTGTTCACCACGGGACCAATGTCCACCGTGTGTCCATGATCGAACCCTACGTCCATCGACATACGACCGAGATTCGTAAGCACTTTCCGCACCCACTTCTCGTCATTGCACGACGAGAGAAATTCGTAACGGTACCCGCCTTGTTTCGCGGGGACCTGCTCCTCCCGGACGGCCAGTTCGCACGAGACATATGTGATGATCTTCGAGCCGCTGTCCACACCGATCGTGCAAAAGTTGAGCGGGCCGCCAGCGTCAAAGCCGATGATCGCGACGATTGTGTTCTTGTCGATTGGGCCGATGCTGGCGGCAAGGGGAGCGTACAGAGTCTCGTAAAACTGTTTGTAGTCCATGTCCTCTCCCCAGCCAAATAACAGGTGATTAACCCAATGGACCATTGGGTTAAACCGGGATTCCATTGGGATAATACCGGACCCGCGTCCAAGACGAAAGTGAATTATCGTCTGTGGATTAAAGGACTTGTAGCCAGTTTTTTTCCGCCGGTGCACTTATTAAACCGAAATGGGATTTTTCCAGAAAACTCCTCGAGCGCCTCTTGGCAGAGTCAGACGATTGGCCTTGGGTTTTCAGTACCGGGGCGAAACCGATCCCGATTGGCTTCAAAATGGTTCCAGCGGCGGGAAGGGCAAATCCCCTCCGGACGTCACTTCATTCCAATTGTAGCAAGTATTTCTCCACCAAGACTTTACAGGATGGTTCCAGAGTCGGGGAATTGTTCCAGCGACCACTCCCCCGGGTGCTGGAAGAATAATCCTGTCGGATTCGGGCGAAGTGGCCGGGCCTACTTGCTCAGTCCGTACCCCTTGATTTTGCGGTCCAGGGTCGAGCGTTCGATGCCGAGGATTTCCGCCGCCCGGGACTTGTTCCAGTCGGTGTGGGTGAGGGTGAGGAGGATGTGCCGCTTTTCGACTTCTTCGAGGGAGGCGGTTTCGTACGTGCCGGCGGTGGGGAGGGGTTTGGGCGGGGTGGCGGAGCCGAGCCAGAGGTCGTCGGCGTCGATGACGGGGCCGGTGCAGAGGGCGACGGCGCGTTCGATCACGTTGCGGAGTTCGCGGACGTTGCCGGGCCAGGGGTGGGCGGCGAGTTTGTCGGTGGCGGCCGGGGTGAAGCCTTTCACCTTGCGGCCGAACTCGCGGGCGTACCGTTTCAGGAAATGCTCGGCGAGCGGGGGCACGTCTTCGGGCCGGGCCTTGAGCGGGGGCACGTCGAGTTGCACCACCTGCAGGCGGTAGAAGAGGTCTTTGCGGAAGGTGCCGTTTTTCACCGACTGTTCGAGCGGGCTGTTGGTCGCGGCGACGACGCGGACGTCGGCGCGGATGGCGGTGTTGCCGCCGACCCGTTCGAACGGCTGGCCTTCGAGGACGCGGAGGAATTTGGCCTGGGTGGAGAGGGCCATTTCGCCGATCTCGTCGAGGAAGATGGTGCCCTGGTCCGCCGCTTCGAACTTGCCGATCATCCGGTCGGTCGCGCCGGTGAAGGAGCCCTTTTCGTGGCCGAAGAGTTCGCTTTCCAAAAGCGTCTCGGTGAGGGCGGCGCAGTTGAGGCAGACGAACGGGGCGTCTTTCCGGGGGCTGGACCGGTGGACGGCGCGGGCAACGAGTTCCTTGCCGACGCCGCTTTCGCCGCGGATGAGGACGGTGGCCGTGGTGCCGGCCACGCGGGCCACCTGGTCCATCACCTCCCGCAGCTTCGAACTGACGCCGACCAGTTCCGATTCGACTTTGAGTTGATCCTTCAGCGTCCGGTTCTCGGCGGCCAGCCCGGCCTGCTTCCGGACCCGTTCCCACGCCTGGCCGAGTTGGGCGGCCACGGCCAGTGCGAAGTGCAGATCCTCCTGCACCAATTGCGGCCCCGAACCGGTTGCATAAAGGTGCAGCACGCCGAGCAGGTCGTCGCCGGTCAGGATCGGGGCACAGATCAGGCTCGACACGCGCAGTTCAGCGAGACTGTCGCGGTTGCGGAACGCAGCGTGGGCGGCCACGTTCTCCGCCAGCACACCCTGCCGGGAGGAGAGCACTTCCCGCGTGACGAACGCAGACACCTTGTGATACGTATCCGGGTTGGCTCCGTGAGCGGTATAGGCCACCGGTTCGAACTCGCTGGTGCCCTTCAAGGCGAGAACGGCCCCGACCCGGGCGGGCGTGGCAGCGAGCAACGCGGCGACGGCGAGGCTGCCGAGTTCCGCCCGGGTCGGGGCCTCGGCCATGTCCAGGGCGAGCCGGTAGAGTGCGGAAAGTGCGTCGGCGTGGCTCGGCCGGACGGCTGCCGTCTGGTTCACCGGCGGAACCGTCCCCGGCGGCTCCAGGTATTTCGTTTTCCCCAGCCGCCGTGTGATCTCCAGCACGTCGCCGGTTTCGTTCACCGTCGCGGCCTGACTGGGCGGTGCGGGGAGCTGGTCGAGCGTGTCGAGGAAGAGAAACAGGCTCCGGCCGAACCGGATTTCGTCGCCCGGGACCAGCCGGAAATCGCGGTCGATCTTCCTGCCGTTGACGTGCGTGCCGTTCAAGCTCTTCGTATCCCGCACCACCCACGAATCGCGCTCGCGGAACAGCTCGGCGTGGTCCCGGCTGCACAGGTCGTCGCGGAGGACGACCTTGTGCGTGGCCCCCCGGCCGACGGTCAGCCGCTGGCCCGACGCCAAGGGCACAACGTCCCCGAACCCGTCTTCCCTTTTGGCCACGAGATAGGCCGTCGCGCTATCGGACATGGGTCGTCCTCACCCGTACCGGACCCAACCGACGTACTCGCACAGTTGAAGTATCCACGGGCTCCGCCACGCGTTCCAGGCCGGGTAGAACACGGACAGTACCGAAAGACCGAACAGTCCCGCGGCCACCCAGTGAAGAGACCGGTAGCCCGCCACCGCGTCGCCCCCCTTGAGCGTGGCAATCAACCAGAGCGGCGTCAACCAGAAGAACCAGCGCAACCCGGCCGTATTGCCGCCGTAGTTGTTCGTCTTCTGCACGTACACGTAGAAGACGAACAACGTGAGCGTTAGGACTGCAGTCAGGGCAAGAATCATCGGCAGCGTCCACCCGACCCGTCGGAAAGTATCGGTCACGGCCCGTTTTGCGTGGGCCGCGATGGCGATCAACCCGACCAGCCAAACCGGCGTGAGGCTGAACCAGCCGTGGTGGCCGAAAAGGCAATGGAACGCATAAACGGTTCGCGACTCTTGCGCGAAGTCGATGCCATACTGCTTGACGCCTTGCAACTGCAGTTGATGCCGGGCCCAATGGCTGCCTTCGAATTCGTACCACGGGCCGCCGAACTCGCCGTAGGCCGGCATGAACCGGCCGAGGGCGGCGTAATTCGTGGCGAAGAACGCCCCGACGGGAATCAGCATGCCGGGCAGCATGAACAGCAAGGCCTGCTTCGGCTTCCACAAGAGGACGACGACGAAGAGGGCGACCGCCAGACTTGTTGCGGGCAATTCGAAGGCGGCGGTACACCCGGCGAAAAACCCCGATGCGAACAATCTCCCGCTTAGCCGCGACATGCCGGGGTCTGTGACCCCGGCTACCGTCGGGTCGCGGCTAAAGAGCAGTGGATAGATCGCGAACAAACAGCAATACGCCGCCGGGGAGTGATTGTTCAACGTCACCGAGAACGTGGTCAGGAACGTGCCCAGACATCCCGTCGCGAATGCGAGCAGTTTGCCGAAGTCGGTGGTGCCAAAGCGTTCGCACAGGCAGGCCAGCAGGCAGAGGTAAACCACGAACGGAATCACATTAACCGTGAGTAGGATCGTCGGAATGACCAGCCAGCGGTCCGAATCGATCGACCAGCCGAAGAGTTTGTGCAGCACCCAGTATTCCCCCGCCAGGAGCGTGGCCAGGATCGGGGGTTTGCTGGAAAAGAATTCGCCCGAGTCCGGGTTCATGACCTTGTCGATGGAGCGGTAGTCGTCCTCGAACACGATGCCAGAATCCTTGAACCCGCTCTTATCCCAGAAGTTATCCCGCCGGCCGATGACGTATGTCCCGTTTTCGACGAGCGCCCGCACCGTCGCCCAGCGGGAACGGTCGTTCGAGCCGAACATCGGCGTCGGTTCCGGCCGCGTTTTCGGCCAGCCACGCGTCGGCGTGTATTCCCCCTGGTACGAACCGTATTCGCCCGCCGTGGGTGGGGCGTACCGGCTCGGTTCGAAAACGTTCTCCGCCCCGACGATTTTGGCCACGCCGATGGCGACCGCGGCCGTGCCGAGGAGGAGGTACACGGTTCGACGGAGATTCGCGGTGGGGTCGGTCGGCGTCATATTCATGCTTTATGGAGCCGAGGTCGATTGGGTGCGACTACTTCCGGTTCGATCTTCCGTGGTTTCGGCCACCGCATAAGGTTCCGACGGCGGATTCGCCCCGAGTGCAAATTCGCACGCGAGGCCGGTGAGGAAACACGTCCCCGCGAAATTGAGCAGGACGATCGCGGCAATCGTGGCATAGAGATACCACCACGCCAGAACGATGCAGGGCAGGGCGAGGAGTGCCGCGAAGAGGGCAACGTGGCCGAACAGGTGCATCGGCCGATTGCCGAACGTGCACCGGGCGGAAACGTGCACCAGGTCGAAGAACCCTTTCAGGAACCGCCGGGCGCCGAACTTACTGCGTCCGAATTTCCGCGGGCGGTGGTGGATCGGCAGCTCGCCGACCGAAAAACCGCGGGCCGCCGCCAGGATCGGGACGAATCGGTGCAACTCGCCATAGAGATGGATTTCCCGGACGACCGCAGACCGGTACGCCTTGAACCCGCAGTTGTGGTCGTGCAGCTTCACGCCGGTCAACCGGCTGACCATACCGTTAAATACCCGGCTCGGAAAGACTTTGTGCCAGGGGTCGTGGCGGACCTTCTTCCACCCGGAGACGACGTCGGTTCCGGCATCGACAGCCTCCAGGAACCGGGGGATCTCGGCCGGGTCGTCCTGCAGGTCGGCATCCAGTGTCAGCACGATGTCACCAGCCGCCAGGCTGAACCCCGCCGCGAGTGCCGCTGCCTTGCCGAAATTCCGCCGGAACTTCACCCCCCGCACCCTCGGGTCCATCGCCGCCAGTTCGACGATCGTCTGCCACGACCCGTCCCGACTGCCGTCGTCCACGAACCATACTTCAGCCGCCCGATTCAGCGGTTTGACTGCCGCATCGATCTCTGAAAGCAACGGACCCAGACTTTCCCGCTCGTTGAAAACGGGGACGACCAGCGAGAGGAGGCCGGGCGGTGTCATGTGTGCTTGTGTCCCCTCCACCAGAGACTGCCGGCAAAAACAACTTCGAAGAGCGTCCAAACGAGCCGAAGGACCAGGGCGACCACGACGCCGAAGGCGGCGGCGTTCGCTACACCCATGGAATCCGCGAACCGGTCGGCGACGGCCAACTTCAGCACCCATTCGCGGGCCCCGAGGCCGCCGGGGGCGATCAGCAGGACGAATCCCGCAACGTAACTCGCCGCCACCGCCCCGAGGTCTTCCGCAAAATGGTCCCAGGTCCACTCCGGCGGGTGCGGGGCGAGGCCGCGGACCACCAAGCCAAAGCTTATTCCCAAGAGACACCACCCGGCCGCATCCTGCAACAGGCCCCGGGCCAACAATCGGGCCGACGGGGTCGGTAAAGGCCGTGCATCCGGCCCCATGGCCCGTTTCACCGCCCGATCCGCCACCCGGGTGAGGACGAACACGGCCACCGGCATCAGGCCGAGCATCCCCAGCCCGATCCACCACGCCGCCCCGCCGACGCTCCGGCCGAGTTCCGCTTCGATGAGCCGAACGACCACACCGGATAGGAAAATGGCGCCGAGGATAGCCCCGGCCGCCATGCTCGTGAACGTTTCAATCACGCCCGTCACAGCGACCACGGATTTCGACGCCCGGTTCCGAAGATACCCGACCCGGAGCAGGATCACCCAGACTTTCCCGGGCACGTATTTGCCAAACTGGCTGACGAAATAGGCGGCAATGCCCCGCCGCCAGGAGACGACCGCCCCTTCCGCGTGCAGCAGTTGGACCCAGAAGGTGCCCCAGATGGTGTGGCAGCAAAGATAGAGCAGCCCGGCCGGGATCAGGTACTCGTAGCGGACCACGAATTGGAAATCGTGCAACGCGGGGTTGCGCAGCGTACGGGCGAACTGCCAACCGACCCCAACCACGACGGCGAGTGCGAGGGCGAGTTTCACCCAGAACCAGAGGCGACGGCGGGCCGGGGACATTCCCGTTCAACCTATGAATTTCGGCGAGCCGGATGCGTAAGCGACGAAAGAGAAATCCCTCTGTGAAATTCGACGAGCCGGAAGCATAAGCGACGGAAGGGAAACCCCTCCGTTGCTTATGCTTCCGGCTCGTCCGTTGTACCGAAAGGTTTGGTTGTCGGTGCACGCGGATTCGCATAAGTTTTCAGAACCGATTGCGAGGCTTCGAGTCATGGCCGATACCCCGAACGTCCCGCCCGCACCGCTGGAAACACCACCCACCCCGGCCGTCGCTCCCGCCGCCGCGACCCCGCCCGCCCCCCGCAGCGGGCAACAGGGCGAGCACCGTCCGTTCCGCAAGGGGCAGGCCCCGGGGGGGCCCCGGGCCGACCGGCCGCCCCAACCCGCCAAGCCGAAATTCGACGCCCCGCCGCCGATCCGAGAGTTCGGCCAGAACAAGCCGAACAAGCGGGAACTCGACGCCTCCATCGAAGCCGAAATGGCCGCCGCCCTTGCCGGGTTGAACGTCGAAAACGACCTCGGATCGGAAGACACCAAGAAGGCGCCGCACGCCTCGACTCCGCACGACGGTAAAAAACGAGGCACCGTCACCGGCATCCGCGGCCCGGACGTGTTCGTCGAAATGCAGGGGAACAAAACCCCGGGCGTTCTCGACCTGCTGCAATTCGAAGGAAAGACGCCCAAGATCGGTGAAGTCGTCGAGTTCGTCATCGAAAAGTACGACACCGCCAACGGCATCCTGATTCTGAACAAGCAGGGGGCGGCCCAGTCGGTCGCCAACTGGTCCGGCATCAAGGACGGGATGATCGTCGAAGTCAAAGTAACCGGCGTGAACAAGGGCGGCCTCGAGGTCGAAGTCAGTGGCATCCGGGCATTCATGCCGATGGGCCAGATCGACATGGGCCGGGTGGAACAGCCCGAGACGCTGATCAATTCCAAGATGAATGCGATGGTCGTCGAGTGCAATCCGCAGGAGCGAAACCTCGTCGTTTCCCGCAAGGCCCTGATGGAGCAGGAACGGCAGTTGAAGGCCGAGGAGTTTTGGCAGACTGTCCAGGAAGGGCAGACTCTCAAGGGAACGGTGCGGAACATCAAGCCATTTGGCGCGTTCGTCGACCTCGGCGGGGCCGACGGCCTCATCCCCGTTTCCGAACTGAGCTGGTCCCGCGTCGGCGACCCGAACGACGTCCTCAAGCTCGGCCAGGCGGTCGAAGTGCGGGTTCAACGCGTCGATCACGAAGCGCGGAAGATCGCACTCAGCCTAAAAGCCCTCCACGGCAACCCCTGGGACGAGTTCGGCAACCAGGTCCGCCCCGGCACCCGCCTCAAGGGGACCGTCACCCGCATCATGGATTTCGGAGCCTTCGTCGAACTCCAACCCGGCATCGAAGGCCTGGTTCACGTCTCCGAACTCTCCAACCAGCGGGTGCGGAAGGTACGCGACGTGGTGAACGAAGGCCAGCAAGTGGAAGTGCAAGTGCTGACCGTCGACCCGCAGAACCGGCGGATTGGCCTGAGCCTGAAAGCGATCGCCGCCCAGGCCGACTGGGAGAAGGAAGAAGCCGAAGAGGCCGCCGCGGAACAGGAAGCCGAGGCCGACAAGAAGGCAGCCGAGGAGCGGATGGCGAACCGCAAGAAGTCAGGGAATCTTCGGGGCGGAATTGGCGGGGGTGGATTGATCTTCACGACCACTGATGACGTTTAGCTGCGACGCGGAGTTTTCGGAGCGGAGCGAGGAAGGGCTATCCCGGATTTCGAATCCGCTCCACAAAACGCTCCAAATCTTTCGGCAACGGCATGTCCCAGTGCACCGGCTCGCCCGTGATCGGGTGATCGAATCCCAATTCCGTCGCATGAAGAGCTAACCGCGGCGCCCCGCTCGCATCTTCCTTCGTCTCGCCGCTCGGCAGTTTGCAATAGACCTTGTCCCCGCACACCGGGTGCCCGGCCTCGCTTAAGTGAATCCGAATCTGATGCGTCTTGCCCGTCTCCAGGCGGATCGAAAGCAGCGTGTAGCCGGGCAACCGTTCCTCGACCGAGATGTGCGTGATCGCCTCTTTCCCCACGTCCGGCAGGTTCGTGCTGCCCCGCCGGCCGTCGCCGCGGTCTTTCACCAATCGGGTTTTGATCGTCTGGGCGGTGAGGATGCCGGGGACGACGGCGAGGTACCGTCGGGTGACCGTGTGCTTGCGGAACTGCATCCCCAGCCCCCGCTCCGCCACCGGCGTGCGGGCGAAGACGACGAGGCCGCTCGTGTCCCGGTCGAGCCGCTGCACGATGCGGAGCCGGGGGAGGTCGGACGAATCGCGGTTCACCCGGCGCGCGATGGACCAGTTCGTCAGGTCTTCGAGTGTCGGGTCGATGGCTCGGTGCCGCTCGGGCCATTTCAACTCGGCCGGGTGGCGAATCGTATTGATGCCCGACGCCTTCTCGACCACCACCACGTGATCGTCCAAATGGCGAATCACCAACCCCTCGGCCGATGCCCCCTTCGGCCTCGGCACTGCGTGCGGCAAAAGTTCGATGATTTCCCCTTCGTGAACTCGCCGCGCCGGATCGGTGCAGAGAGAATGCCCCACCTTCACCCGCCGGCCTTCGATGAGCGCCTTCACCTGCGCCCAGGAGGGAAGCGATTCGTGCAGCCGCGACCGGAGCACCTTGGCCAGCGTGTGCTCGGCCTCGGGCACGGCGACGGGAAACGACAGGGGACGAAGGTCCATGCCATCAGTCTATGGGCGAAGGAATTGGTCCGTTGCAGGGTTCGTGCATAAAATGCCCCATGGCTATCGCCGTCCTCCTGAGGGGAGAAAGCCATGACCGAAACCGTCCGACCGTCACCGTCCACGTCCACACGCGGCGGGTTGAAAGCGTTTGCCCTCTTCGGCGTTTTGCTGTTCGTCGGCGTGGCGTTGTATGCCGCCCCGTCCCCGCAGCCGGCCCCGGTCGTCACGGCCGAGGAATCGAAGGAAAAAAAGACACCGGCCACCGCGGCCGCGGCGGCCAAGGCGTTCCTCAATGCATTGAACGCCAAACAGAACGAAAAGGCTGTCTACGAATTTGCGAGCAGCAAGAAACCGAACTGGTCCAACCTGCCGGTCTCCTTCGTCCCCCGTAACGGCGTCCGGCTCGGCGACCTCAATAAGGACCAGCGGGACAAGGCGATGGCCGTCGTCGCCGCGGTCCTGAGCAAGGAGGGCTACCAGAAGGTGCTCGACATCATGGGCGGCGACCAGATGCTGGCGGACAACCAGGGCGGAGGAGGGCGGGGAGGTCGTGGCGGCCGCGGCGGAGGTCCCATGTTCGGCAAAGACCTCTACTACCTCGCGATCTTCGGCACCCCGTCCGAGACGCAGCCGTGGATGGTGCAATTCGGCGGCCATCACCTCGGCATTAACGTCACCGTCGTCGGCAAGACGTTCGTCCTCACCCCGACGCACACCGGTGCCCAGCCCTCCCGGTACAAACGAGGCAACGAAGAAGTGCGCCCTCTCGGCCGGGAGAGTGACGCCGCCTATAAGCTGATGGACGCACTGGACGCGAAGCAGCGGGCGACGGCAATCATCGGCCAGCGGCCGCAAAGCGAATTGCTCCTCGGCCCGGGACGGGATGGTAAGACGATCGAGCCGAAGGGCATTAAGGGGTCGGCTCTGACGAAGGACCAACGGGTCCTTCTCCTGGAAGTCATCGCCGCCTGGGTGAATATCGTCGAGCCCGACGCGGCCGCGACACGGCTGGCGGCGATCAAGGAAAAACTCGACGACACCTACTTCGCCTGGAGCGGCCCGACGGAGAAGGGCAAGGCGGCGTATTTCCGCATCCAAGGCCCGGCCGTCGTCATCGAATACGCCCCGCAAAACGGCACCGACCACATTCATACGGTCATTCGTAATCCCGAAGATGACTATGGTGCGGGGCTGATGAAACGGTGACGCGTGGAGGCCGTAGCCCTTTTCGGCTACGGCCTCCACGGAGATTCTCGATTGTCGTCAGCCCGACCAGCTATTTGTCCTGAAACAACAACGGCGCGAACTGATACAGGCTTCGCCGCCAGGTCTGCCATTCGTGGGCGGTGTCCGGTGAGATGTAGTAAGTGTTCGGGATTCCCAGCTTTTCGAGGGCTTCGTGGTTGTTCTTGGCGGACGCGGCACCGGCCGCCTCCCGACTTCCGTAGCTGACGAACAAGACCTTCACCTTCTGCTTGAACGCCGCCGGGTCGGCCAGGGCGGGGTCGTTGGCGGTGATGCTGCCGCCGCTGAAAATGCCGATGTGGGAGAATTTGTCGAGGTTGGCGAGGGTGATCTGTCTGGTCTGCATGCCGCCCATCGACAGGCCGGCCATTGCCCGGTGGAGCTGGTCGGCGAGAGTGCGGTAGTTGGCGTCGATGAACGGGATGATTTCGTCGGTCAGGATCTTGGCGAACCCCGAGAAATTGAATCCGCCGCGACCCTGAGGTCCGCCGCGGCCTTGGGGCGGTCCGCCGCGGCCGGGCGCGGGAAGCCCGCCCCGCCGGCCGCCGCCGCCGATGTTGCCGCCGTTGTCCATGACGACGATGAACGGCTTCGCCTTCCCAGCGGCGATCAGGTTGTCCAGGATCAGGCCCGCGTGCCCCTGGCTGCCCCA
Organism: Fimbriiglobus sp.; assembly: GCA_036493815.1. Lineage (GTDB taxonomy): Bacteria > Planctomycetota > Planctomycetia > Gemmatales > Gemmataceae > DASXPC01. The sequence continues at coordinate 39,732 of DASXPC010000362.1, forward strand.
CCCGGTCTCGTCCTCGCCGGCCCCGTGTTGCAGGTACAGCACCGGATAGCGGACGTTCGGGTTCTTGTCGTAATCGGGCGGCGTGTAGACGAAGCAGCGGCGGGTCGCGTTCGTGCTCTTCGAAAAGTAGAGTGTCTGCCGCAACTGCCCGTGCGGAACATCCTTAACGGCATAAAACTCCGCGTCGTGGGCGGGGATCTCGACGGCACTGCCCCACCGGTTGGCCCCGTAGAAAAACTTGCTGCCGGGGTCGGGCACCGTGGCCCCGTCGATGATAATCCGGTAATAATGGAAGCCTTCATCGACGGGTCGCGAGACGCCGACCCAGGCACCGTCTTCGCCCTTCGCCAGATCGATCCCGCCCCACTCAGGCACGCGCACGCTCTGGGCCTGCGGCGCAACAACGCGAAACCGAATCCGCCGTTCGGAGTTCACTTGCGGGTACTGCTTGCCGTTCTGATTTAAGGACGACGGCTTGAAGTCTTCCACCGGCGACGTTTGGGCCGAGACGGGCTTCGGATCGTCCCCCTTCTTTTCCGGCATGGCGTCGTACGGGCTCTTGTTCTGAAACACCAGTTGGGCGAAGTAATACAGGTCGCTCTTCCACACCTTGAAGTCGTGTACGCCGCCGGGGATGACGCGGTAGATGTGGGGAATTTTCTTCTCGTCGAGCATCTTGTGAACGTTCGCGCTGATCCGCGCGAGACCGTCTTTGTCGCCGCAGGCGACGTAAAGCAGCTTCAGCTTTTTGGCGGCCTCGGCGGGGTCTTTGATGAGATTGGCCGGCGGTTTGGTGTTCGGCGCCGAGGAGAACCCGCCGACCCATGCGAACGTGTCGATGTGGCCGAGTCCGAAGTTGAGCGACTGCCCGTCACCCATGGACAGCCCGGCCAGGGCCCGCGACTCCCGGTCGGTCTTCACCGGGTATGTCTTCTCGACGTACGGAATCAGGTCCTTGAGCAGATCGTTCTCGAACGCGGCGAATGCAGGCGACTGTTGGCCGAACGGCGATCTCGCCGTCAACGTCTTAGACGCCCGGCCGTTGGGCATCACCACGATCATCGGCACTGCCTTCTTGTCGGCATACAGGTTGTCCAGGATCACGTCCGGCTTGCCCCCCCGCGGCCACTCGTTCTCGTCCCCGCCGATCCCGTGCAGCAGATACAAGACCGGGTACTTCTTGTCCGTCGCGTATCCCGGCGGCGTATAAACCTTCGCCTTCCGCTTCATGTCGACGGTGGTCGAGTCATACTCAACTAACGCGATCTTGCCGTGGTCGATGCCGTCACGCTTGACGTCGTAGCCAGCCGGTGGGGCGGGGAATTTATTCGATTTGTCCTCCGCCCGGGCCCCGGAGCCGGTGGAAAATGCCACGGCCGCGAACGCCGCCGACGCCAAAAAGAGATGGTTCATGTTTCTTCCTCGGAGAGTGAGATCGGCAACCGCCGGGGGCGAAGCGTTCACGTGCGTCGACTTCGGTCCGCTTCGTTTCTTCATGCTCGCCGGCTTTTAGATCAGGCCGAGATACCGTGGAGAAACCATGCGAATCCGCTTCCCTAATTTGTAGGATACTCAATGGGAGTTGCGAATATTGAAATCCAGCCCGATCACCAACTGAGGGAGTCATCATGACCCGAACACCTCATTTCGCTCGTGGGATGACGAGCTGTGCGCTGCTGTTGCTAGGCACCGCCGCTCCAACGTTCGCCCAGAGCAAATGCCCGCTCGATGCGCTCCTCGGTGGCCTCGAAAACCTCACCGGCATCAAGAAGTCACCAGCCGCGGCGCCGGCCGCCCAGTGCCCGTTTCTGATGACCGCAGCGCAAGGACAAGCCCAACAAGACCCGGCAGACGGTGCGGCCAGGACGAACCAGGATTGGTGGCCGAACCAGCTCAACCTGCGAATGCTGAATCAGAATCCGCCGTCGATGAACCCCTATGGTGCGGATTTTAATTACGCCCGGGAGGTCAAGACACTCGATTTCGTAGCCTTGAAAAAAGACGTCATGGAGCTGTTGACTAAGCCTCAGGACTGGTGGCCGCCCGACTACGGGAACTACGGCGGGCTGTTCATCCGGTTGGCCTGGCACAGCGCGGGGACCTATCGCGTCACCGACGGCCGCGGCGGGTCCGCTTCGGGGATCATCCGCTTCTCTCCGATCGGCAGTTGGCCCGACAACGCCAACCTCGACAAGGCCATCCGGTTGCTCTGGCCGATCAAGCAAAAATACGGCCGGAAGCTCTCCTGGGCTGACCTGATTGAATTCTCCGGGAACTGCGCCCTCGAATCGATGGGCTTCAAGACGATGGGGTTCGCCTTCGGTCGGGTAGACGTGTGGGAACCCGATGTTGACATCAACTGGGGCCCCGAGAAAGTGTGGCTGGGCGGCGATCGCTACAAGGGGGACGGCAAGCTCGACAAGCCGTACGGCGCCACGCAGATGGGCTTGATCTACGTCAACCCGCAAGGCCCCAAAGCCCAGCCGGATCCGGTCGCCGCGGGCCTGGCCATCCGCACGGCGTTCGGCCGGATGGCGATGAACGATGAAGAAACAGTTGCCTTGATCGCCGGCGGTCACACGTTGGGAAAAGCTCACGGTGCCGCCAATCCGGATAAGTTCGTCGGGCCGGAACCCGCGGCAGCCCCCATCGAGCAGCTCGGTTTCGGCTGGCTGAATAAGTTCGGCAAGGGCAACGGCGACGACACCATCACGAGCGGCCTGGAAGGGGCGTGGTCGACCACGCCGACGCGGTGGTCCCACGACTATTTCGACAACCTGTTCAAGTATGACTGGAAGCTGATCAAAGGACCCGGCGGTGCGTTTCAATGGACGCCCAAGGAAGAAGCGGCCAAGGGGACCGTGCCCGACGCCCACGACCCGAACAAGTCGCACGCCCCGATGATGTTCACGACCGACATCGCACTGAAGATGGACCCAATTTACGCCAAGATTTCCAAACGGTTCCACGACAACCCCAAGCAGTTTGAAGACGCCTTCGCCAAGGCGTGGTACAAACTGATTCACCGCGACATGGGTCCCACCTCGCGGTTGATCGGGCCGTGGGTTGCCGAACCGCAACTGTGGCAGGACCCACTTCCCAAGGCCGACGGCAAGCCGATTGGCAAGAACGACGTCACCGCTCTCAAAGCAAAGATTCTCGAATCGGGGCTATCCGTTTCCGATCTGGTCTCGACGGCCTGGGCGTCCGCATCGTCGTTTCGTGGGACCGACCGCCGGGGTGGGGCCAACGGGGCGCGGATTCGACTCGCGCCGCAGAAGGACTGGGAGGTGAACGAGCCTGCCCAACTCGCGAAGGTGCTGAAAGTCCTTGAGAAGATCCAAAAGGACTTCAACGACGCACAGGCCAACGGGAAGAAAGTCTCGCTGGCGGACGTGATCGTTCTCGGCGGATGTGCGGCAGTCGAGAAGGCGGCGCAAACCGCCGGGTATGACGTAACGGTGCCTTTCGCACCGGGTCGCACCGACGCGTCGGCCGAGCAAACCGACGCGAAGTCGTTTGACGACCTCAAGCTGGGGGCGGACGGGTTCCGCAACTATTACGGTAAGGGCCAAAGTGGACGCCCCGAAGATTGGCTGATCGATCGCGCGCAAAAGCTGAGGCTCTCGGCGCCCGAAATGACCGTTCTCGCCGGCGGATTGCGGGTTCTGAACGCGAACTACGGTAACGCCAAATACGGCGTCTTCACGAAGACACCCGAGGCACTGACCAACGACTTCTTCGTAAACCTGCTGGACATGAGCACGCGGTGGCAGAAGTCCGACAAGGGCGAGTACGTTTTCGAAGGACTGGACCGCAAGTCGGGTAAGGTCAAGTGGACCGCCACTTCCGTGGACCTGATCTTCGGCTCGAACGCGCAACTTCGCGCCATCGCGGACGTTTATGCCTCCGCGGACGGCAAAGAGTTGTTCGTCCGGGACTTTGTCGCGGCCTGGAACAAGGTCATGAATCTCGACCGCTTCGACTTGGACCCCGCCGTGCGAAATGGATCGAAGGCCGCAATGCTCTCTCAGCGATAATCGTTCCGGATGGCGAGCATCTCAAGGGGCACGCCACAGCGTGCCCCTTCGTTTTTGTCGGCACCGAACCGTCATTCGCAATCCGGGAGACGGCTGCAGAGTGGATTCGATGCAGAGTTGAGTATCATTTTCGGGCTATAGAACTGAATGAACGCCCGCCGGCACTTGCAGTCCTCCAAGTTCTTGGCACCTTTACTGGCAGTTTGGTAATCGGGTCGAGGCCAGCGTAACGCATGCAGATAGCGCCGACCGCGTCGCCTGCTCGATTGCAGCGGCAAGCGTTTCAAGTGAGGATGAATTGGCGGCACGTTTCGTCCGGGAGTTCGACATCGTTGGCGCCCTTATTCCTCGGCATACTGTGGAGGAGACTTGCCGACCCGCTTGATAATACGCGGGTAGGTGACGGTCGGAATGGCCTGCTCGATCCGTTCCAACTGGACCTGATGAAACCACTCGTCGCCGAAGTCGAACAGATACCCGAAGACGCGTTCCGGCTTTAAACCGAGGGCATCCAGAGTGGTCGTGCGGGCGTCGCACTGACCCTTCTTGCTTTCGTTCGGGTCGGGAATGCCGTAGTTCGGCCCCTTGGGATCGAACGGTCGCTTGCCGAACTGAAACTCATAGCAGTGTGCATCGAACCGGTCGAATGCGAAAAAGATGGCTTGATGCAGTTGTTCGAGCGTCTGGTCGCCGCGGATTTCGATTGTGCGACTAACTTCCTTGTTGGCGAACTTCTCGCTGATTGGCCCGCCCGTGAGAAAGACTGCTAGGACGTAGAGATTCGGCGGAGGCGCTTTTGGAGTAATGGCAGCATGCGTTCGGGGTCGCACAGGATTCTTGGCCTGTTTCCGATTGTTCCACGGCGGAATCTCGTCTTCTGGGATAAGAATTTGGAGCGAACGGGGCCGTCCCGGCTGGCGCAGGATCAAGCCTTTCTTTTCCAGCATTTTCACCATTTGATTCACCGACGGTGGCGATTTGCACATGGCCGCGGCGATCTCAGATTCGGCGGGTGGATAGCCGTGCAAGCATGTGTAGGCGTGGATGAATGCCAGATATCGGCCCTGTGTCGGAGTGAATTCCGCCATGTCGCTGATTACTCGCTTGCGGTGTGCCGTTAGATGACAGGACTGCTGTCGCGGCTCGGTCCGGTGCCCGCGGGGCCGTGGACGCGCCGCAAGTATTCTTCGGAAATCTGTGCCCGGCGGACAATTCCGACGACCGTCCGGTTCTTGGCGTTCTCGACGACCGGCAGCGCCAACAAGTCGTTCTCCACGAACGCCTCGAGGGCCTCGTCCACCCGGTCGCCGAGCAGCAGCGGGTCGTCGCAGGGCCGCATCAGGTCCTCCGCCACCAGCCACTGCCGCAGGTCATCCGAAACCGCGGCGCGGTGCAATTCCTCCAGATTGACCACTCCGAGCAAAATCCGATTCGGATCGACCACCGGCAACACCGTGTAGGGCGAATTGGCCATGCGGTCGATCACCGCCATGACCGGATCGTTCGGTTGGAGCAGAGGCAGCGGCTCGTTCGGCTTCAAGAACTGCGCCACCCGAATTCCGGCCAGCACGTCGCGGACGTAAGCCCCCTGGTGCGCCGGTGACAGCGACCTCCGGGCCAGTTGCGAGCGGTAGAGCGATTGTTCGTCGGACGCCAGGTAGGCGATCGTGCAAACCCAAAGTGCCGGCAGGATGAGCTGATAATCGCCCGTCATTTCGCTGACGATGACGAGGGTCGAGAACGGCGTTTTGGCGGCGGCAGCAAAGAACCCGGCCATGCCCAGGATGACGAAGGTTTGCGGCTGCGGCACCAAAGCGGGCCAGTGGGCGTGGAGAAATAGCCCGAGCGCGCCCCCGCCGCAACCACCGATGACCATCGACGGCCCGAACACCCCCCCCGAGCCGCCGCTGCCGACCGTCAGGCTCGTCGTCAGGATTTTTCCCAGCGCGATCGTAAGCAGGAGCGCGGCCGTCACCTCGGCCGATTGGGTCAGGCTTTTCTGAAGGACGCCGTACCCGAACGATAGCACCGACAGCCCGAGCGTGTTTTGCCCGACGAGGAAGAACAAGGCGACGCCGACCAGACCGCTGAGTACCGCCCCGGTCATCGGCTTGGCATAAACCGGCGCCTTCCAGAGCCGGAACAAGTACGTGATGCCGTAAAACGTCCGCGTGTAAAGCATGGCCAGAAAGGCCATGAAGAGGGCCAGCGCCAAATAAGGACCGAGTTGCCAGGGGTTATCGAATTCCAACTGTGGAGTGAGAAAGAGCGGATGCCAGCCGAAAAACATCCCGAACGTGCAATAGGCGGTGACGCTCGCCAGCCCGGCCGGCAAGATGACCTCGGCCTCGAATTCGGGCGAGGAGTACATGATTTCGGCGGCGAACAGCGCACCGGCGAGGGGCGCGCGGAAGATGGCCGAGACCCCGGCTCCCATCCCCGCGGCGATCAGGATGCGGCGTTCGTTGGGGCGGAACCGCATGAGCCGGCCGAGCAGCGAGCCGAACCCGGCACCGATCTGGGCGATCGGCCCCTCGCGGCCGCCCGAGCCGCCGGTGCCGATGTTGATGGCACTGGCGATCAGCTTCACCAGCGGGACCCGCGGCCGGATCGCGCGGTTGTGATGGTAGGCCGCGATGGCCGCGTCGGTGCCGTGTCCCTCCGCCTCGGGTGCCAGAAGGAAAACGAGCAGGCCGCTGATCAGCCCGCCGACTCCGGCGATAAGCGGCAAAAGCCACGGCCGTAATGGCGTCTTCGAGTCCGCGAGCCAGGGCAAGGTGGGTTCGTACTCCGGGGTGGCCGCGTGATACCCCGCTCCCTGGTCGAGCGCGTAATGAACGACGACGTTACACGCCGCGGTGAATACGACGGCACCCAGTCCCGCAACGATGCCGACGAGCACGGACGCCCCCAGCACCCGGCCCTGCGTCCGCAATCGCTTCCGCGTCAACACCAGGAATTCGGGCACCCACACGAGGGGGTGACTGACACGCTGCGGGCCGGCCAGGTCGTCCATCGCCAAGTTCCTCTGTGTCGAGACGCCGGCCGCGCCGCGCGAGTCGTGGCGTTAAGGCAACCGATTATTGTTTACGGAAGTGAGTTTCCACCGTCCCCGTTCCGGCACCCTACTGGCTCCTGTGGCGGGCCGTTTTCCATCCCGGACGGTGCCGACTGCGGTAACCCCTTTTGCAAGGCGTCACGCACTTGACGGGGTTGAATAATTGCACGAACACCCGCTGGTACTTGCGGTCCTTCAGGTTCCGTTGCACCTTCACCGACTGCTTCGTGATCGGGTCGAGGCCGGTGTACCACATGTAGGTGGCGAAGTCACTTGCGGCAGCGCGAGCGCACGGAGGTTAAGACACTTCCTACCGTCCAGATTTTTGTTCGTGATCTCCCATCCGTCCAGACTATTTCGAGCGCGGTTGAACTCCGCACCCGGCGATGCAAGTCAGTCGTCGCGGAAGAAACCCTCCTTGAACAGTTTGGCCCCGCCGGTGGCGGTGTAGAAGGCGTAAACGGCCAACCCAAGGCAGACGAGCGCTGTCCAGATACCTTGCCAGAAGTACCACGCACCCAGGTCGGTAGCCAGGGGGGACACTCGAAGCAGGATGACGGTGAATTTCAGGACGCACCCGGCCAACAGGCCGAACCGGGCGAACACGAGGACATCTAACCCGACGACGCAGAGGTACAGCAACAACCCGACGGTGAACGCCGCCGGTTGGTAGGTCGGAGCCGTGAGGAGCGTTAGAACGATCATCGGGGCGACCCACAATAA
>DASXPC010000363.1:0-3434 GCA_036493815.1 Fimbriiglobus sp.
GAACAGGCCGAGGTCCTTCGACTTCGTGTACTTCATCCGCGTGCCGAGGATTTTCGTGCCGTCCGGAGAAAACCGGGCCTGGTCGAAGCCGTCCTCCGCGGCACCGACGAGCTTGGGTTTCAGCGTGTCCAGCGGGACGAGATACGTCGAAAACGTGATCTGATTGCTGCTCCAAACTTTCGTTTGTGTGAGTAGCGTTTTTCCGTCCGGCGTCACGTCCTGCACCGCGTGGAACGGCGGAAGGTTGAAGGGCTTTTCAGCTTTCGTTGCAAGGTCGTAGCGGATTGTCTTTCGGAGAACCATCCTGTTCTGCATGTTATTTTGATTGACGTTCGCATCTTTCGGACAGCCCGAGACGTACAGACTTTGGCCGTCACCAGACCAGGCGATGCTGGGGTCGATCACGCCTTTGATCGCCGGCTCCTTCGGCGGGCCGGTAAACGGGAGATCGGCGACGTAAATATCTTGCGGATAGGCGTATTGGCCACGCGCGTTCGGGCCGTTGCCGCTCAGCGGAATGAAGCGAGCGAAAGCCAAATGCTTTCCGTCCGGCGACACCCGTACCCGCTGAACGTTCAGCAGCTTTCCCAGGTCGAGGTGACCCCGCGATTTTCCGTTCGCATCGAGGACTTCGAGTATCTTTTCCGGCGCCTCGTGGTTCAATTTTGCGACGAGGATCAGGTCCTCAACCGGCATGGCCCTGCGCGGCGGCGCGGCGAGGGCACCCCGACCACCACTCGTCACGAGATCATTCGCGCCGAGAAACGTCGCCATTGCAATGCAAAGTCTGATGTATTTGTCGGTGGTCATCTGCGTAGTTCTCCACCGGCACGAGCGGACACCACGACACACGGAATCGACTACTGCTTCTTCAACCGAAACACGCCCTTCCCGTTCGCGGCATAAGTCATCAGGTACATTTCGCCGTTTTCGTCTTCGCCGAAGGACATGATGGGGCGGGTTTGATCTTTGATCGGCCGGTTGGCAACGACCCGCTTTTCCTTTTCGTCGTACTTCAGGGCCCAGATTTTCCCGGAGACGTAATCGGCGTAGAGGAACATACCGTCGAGTTCGGGGAACTGTTTGCCGCGGTATATCCCACCGCCGGTGATCGACTTGCCGACGGCGTGGCTGTATTCCCAGACGGGGTCGATGAGGTCGGGCCGGGGGCCGACGCCTTTGGCGCCGAACGGGTGCAGCCCCTCGCGGATGCTCCAGCCGTAGTTGCCGCCCTTCCGGATGCGATCGATTTCCTCGAACAAGTTTTGGCCGACGTCCGCGGCCCAGAGCTGGCCGGTCTTCTTGTCGAACGCCATCCGCCAGACGTTGCGGAGGCCGTAGGCCCAGATTTCCCCGCGGGCATCTTTCTGCCCCGCGAACGGGTTGTCCTTGGGAATGGCGTATTGCAGGCCGGGGTCTTTATTATCGATGTCTATGCGGTGGATTTTGCCGAGGAGCGTTTTGAGGTTCTGGCCGTTGCCGTGCGGGTCGTTGCCGAGGCCGCCGTCGCCGTGGCAGAAATACAAATACCCGTCCGGGCCGAAAACGAGCGTGCCGCCGTCGTGGTTCCAGTACGGCTTGGTGATGCGGAGTATCTCCTGCTCGCTCGCCGGGTCGGCCTTGTTCGGGTCGGTCTTGCTCACCTTGAACCGGGAAATCTGGTTCGTGAGCCGGGCGTTCTTCGGCGTGTAATAAACGAAGAACTCGCCGTTTTCCTTGTACTTTGGGTGAAACGCGAGGCCGAGAAAGCCTTCCTCGTTCTGGTTGTCCGCATACTTCACCCGGTCGTGAATGTCGAGGAAAACGGCGGCTTTCGTCGCGGCGTTGTCGTTGGGGAAGACGTAGATGACGCCCTGTTCGGTGGCGACGAAGGTGCGGTGCGAGCCGTCGTTCGCGTGGGTGAGGACGAGCGGACGGAGCGGAACCGACTTGCCGCTGTCCGTGACACTCTGCCATCCTTCCCATTTCAAATCGGGGAAGGCGACTTCGGTTTCGATCGGCAGCGGCGTGGTATCGACGGGTTGGCCCGGGCTGCCGATCGGCAGGGCGGTAAGCGTGCCGGCCTTTCCTTCCGTCACCAGGACGTTCTGCATGGCGGGATCGAGCCCGATGTTCCCAATGTCCTTGAACCCTTCGGCGAACACTTCGGCTTTCTCCCCGGGTCGGTTCACGACGAAGATTTTCCCGGCTTTCCAGTCGGCAATGTAGAGTCGGCCGAACGGATCCCACGTCATCCCCATCGCCGCTCCGAGCCCGCCGGCCAGTTTCTCGGCCGTGCCGTCCGCGACCTTGATCCGAAACAAGTTGCCCGTCCCGGCGTCGGTCACGAGGAGGAACGATTGTCCGTCCATCACCAGTCCATCCGGACTTTGCAAACCCGGCACCGTTTTCGCGTCCGCGACCAGTGTCACCTTGCCGAGAGAAACGTTGCCCCTCCCCGCGGCCGTGAGTTTGTAAATGGCGGCCCCGGTCCCGTCCGGGTTGCCGGGGTCGGACACGTAGAGCGTTCCGGATTCGTCGACCGCCAGGTCGACGAGGAAGACCGGCTTCGTCGGGAATTTGTCCGCCGCGGCGTATACATTCACTTTCCCCGCCCTGTCGATCCGCAGGACCTTATCCCCGTCTGCCACGAACAGGAACCGGCCGAACGCGACCAACCCTTTCGGATCGTCGAGGCCGGTGGCAAAGGGCACAACTTTTCCTTTGTCGATCACGACCACCGACCCGTCGCCGGCCTTTCCGACGACACCCACTTGGGACACGTACGTGCGCCCGTCCAGTCCGGTGCAGACGGATTGCGGGTTCTCCAGTCCCGCCACCAGTGGCTTGGGCAACTCGGCGTAGGCCGGAACGGCGGCGGCGAAAGCGATCAGCAGCAGGCTCGAAATGCGGCGCATAAAGGCACCTCGGGATGCGGGTCAGGCAGATTGTAGTCATACCGGCCGGTGGAAGGAATTTCACGTCACGCCGATTTTCGGCCCGGGGGCCGCTTCCCAGAATCCGCGGGGTTCTGCTACAATGCGGCCAGAACTCCCACCCCGGGGCTGCAATGACCGCGCTGTTGAACCAACTGGGCATCGATAAACTCAGCGTCGCCGACCGGCTGACGCTGATCGACCAGATCTGGGAAAGCCTCGACGCCGAGGACGGGACGTTCGTCGTGCCGCCGCCTTCGGAATTGGAATTGGTCATCGAGGGAACGGCCGCCGATTTGTCTCGAAGCCAGCCGGTGAGTTACCCTTCTTGTAATCCCCATTCCCAGTCGAACGGCTTCTCGTAATCCGAATGCGGCCACAACTCACCGGCTGCCTTGCGTGCATGGACGACAGCCGGGGAAATCGGGTCCCGACTCGTCGGCCAAATCATACGACACAGGTTTCGAACTGCGCTCATCTCCGCCGAAGCCTCCGTCTTTTCAATCAGGTCGGCGAAAC
>DASXPC010000364.1:0-5928 GCA_036493815.1 Fimbriiglobus sp.
AAGCAACTGGGTGCGGACTACGTGATCGACGTGCAAATCGCGGCGTTCCGGGTGTACGACCCGGAGACCGGGAGGAACATGTATCAGGGGGCGTCGCGGATGGACGTGACGGTGTACGCGGCCGGGGTCGAAGACGTGAAATACCAGTACACGCAGCAGAGCAAAGAGGTGGATGAACCGGCCGACATGTCGGACGTTTCGGCCTACCGGAACAAATTCATCGACCACATCGTGCTCGAACTGGCTTCCCGGCATACCGAACACACGTCCGATTCGCGAGTCGCCCCGTTCCAGTAAGGTGCGGAAACATGGGCGAAGGGATTTGGGGGGCGGTGCGAGTCGGACGACCCGCACCGCCACCCAAGGTTTTGGTGCCGTCAAACTCCTCCATTCCACTCATCGATCCCAAATCTGTTCTAGGCTTCCACCGGGGCAGGAATTCTCGTCCCGCGCTCGCAGGTGCCCGGTATGCGGTTCATTATCGCCAATGAGTTTTACGAGCAGATGCAGCAGTATCCGCATCACACGCCGGACTGCTACGTCCGGCCCGGCGAGTATTTGCATCATTTGTACATAGATGGAGTTAAGTACGCGGTCGCCCCGGCCGTGTTGGACTGCCTGGCCGAAGCAACGGCGAAAGAGGATCACGAGGCCATCGCCCACCTCCAGTTGCACAAACTGCACTACGACGTGCTCTTGGCCGACGCCGAGAAGTACGGGTCGCTGGAGGGCGTGACGCTGCTCGGCGACCCGCCGCCGACGGACGAAGAATCGGCTCCCGATGCCACAAATCATTACGTGCCGCGGATCCCCTCGCAGTGGCAGGAACTCGGCCTTCCGCAGCCGTTCCTCATCGAGATGGTGCTGCGGACAATTTACTCCCGCGGCCAGTCGTCGGGGGCGGAACTCGCCCAGACAATGGCCGTGCCGTTCCCCGTGCTGAATTCGATCCTGACCGTGATGCGGCGGCAGACGCTTATCGACATAGTCAGCCAGAAGGGGTCCGGCGGCGATTCGGCCTTCATTTACGACATCAAGCCTCCGAAAGGCATTGCGGCCGTCGAAGAAGCGATGAACAAGACGGCATATGTCGGCCCCGCCCCCGTCCCGTTCGCGGACTACGTCGAGTCCGTACTCGCCCAGACGATCAAGAAACTCGTCGTCACCCGCCGCAGCATTCGCCTGGCGTTTCAGGACCTGGTCATCTCGGACGAGGTGTTCAACGAAATTGGCCCGGCCATCAACTCCACAGCGTCGATCTTCTTTTTCGGCTATCCCGGCAACGGCAAGACGAGCATCGCCGAGCGGATTACCCGGCTCATGGGCGACACGATTTACGTCCCCCACGCGGTCGAAGCGAATGGTCAGATCATCAAGGTGTACGACCCGATCCTGCACACCGCCGTCAAGGAAGAGCGGACCGTCGGCGAATTGGACGCCATTCTGAAACAGGGGGTTTCGTTCGACGAGCGGTTCGTGAAGGTGAAGCGGCCGACCATTGTCGTGGGCGGGGAACTCGTACTGCCGATGCTGGATTTGAAGTATAACGCGACGGGGAAGTTTTACGAAGCACCGCTGCAAATGAAGGCGAACGGCGGCATCTTCATGATCGACGACTTCGGCCGACAACAGTGTCGGCCGATGGACCTGCTCAACCGCTGGATCGTCCCGCTCGAAAAAAAGTACGACTACCTCACCACCGTTGCCGGCACCAAGATTGAGGTCCCGTTCGACGAATTGCTCGTCTTCTCGACCAACCTTGACCCGACCCAACTGGCGGACGAAGCTTTCCTCCGCCGGATCAAGTTCAAGATCGAGATTCGAGACCCGGACGAGTTGCAGTTTCGGAAAATCTGGGAACTGGTCTGCCAGGCGAAGCGGGTGGATTTTGATGTGAACGGGGTCGATTATCTGATCGAGAAGTGGTACCGGCCGACGAACCGGCCGTTCCGCATGTGCCAGCCCCGCGATCTGCTCGAACAGATGATGTCCATCGGCAAATACAATATGGAGCGGGTGAACTTCAGCCCCGACCTGATCGACGCGGCCTGTTCCACCTACTTCATCATTGACAAGAAACGGGATTTCGGGGCGAAGGTACGGACCGAATGACGGCCACGGGCGACCGCCGGATCGAAAGCCGATGGAAGGCCGAGGCAACCCGCCTCGGCTTTTCGCTTTCCGGCATTGCCCCCGCGACCGATGCCGACGGCTTCGACCGGTTCCGCGACTGGCTGGCCCGCGGTTATCACGGGGAAATGGGTTATCTGCAGAAATTTGAAAGCGAACGTCGGAACCCGCGGGGCATCTTGGAGAGTGTAAAATCGGTTTTGATGGTCGGCTTCGAATATGGCCCTTCTTCCACACCGCACTCCTCACACCAAACGCCGCACCTTGGCCGGGTGGCGGCCTACGCCCGCGGCCCTGACTATCACCACACGATGTGGGATCGACTCAACGAACTCGCGGTCTGGCTGGAAGGTGAAATCGCCTGTGAGTCCCGTGCCGTGGCCGATACGGCCCCGCTGTTGGAGCGCGACTTCGCCCGCCGGGCGGGCCTGGGCTGGGTCGGTAATAACACGATGCTCATCCACCCGGCCCGGGGCAGCTATTTCTTCCTCGGGGCGGTGCTGACGAGCCTCACCCTCGAACCCGACCCGCCGTTCGAAGCCCGGCATTGCGGCACCTGTACCGCCTGCCTCGACGCCTGCCCGACGGCCGCGTTTCCCGAACCGGGCGTGCTCGACGCCACGAAGTGCATCAGTTACCTGACCATCGAACACCGCTCCGCGATACCCCTCGCCGCGCGGGAGGCTGTGGGGGATTGGGTATTCGGGTGCGACGTTTGTCAGGACGTCTGCCCGTGGAATCGTTTCGCCGGTCCGGGGGGATCGCCCCCGGACCCCACGTTGTCGACACTCGATTGCGTCGCACTGCTGGGGCTCGATGAACCCTCTTTTCGGGCCAAGTTCCGTAACACCGTCTTCTTCCGAGCGAAGCGGGCGGGCATGCTTCGTAACGCGGCCGTCGTTTTGGGGAATACGGGCGACGAAACGTGCCTGCCGGCACTGGATCGGGCGGCAGGAGATCCGAATGAACTGGTCCGGGAAGCCGCCGTCTGGGCGGCGGAACGGGTTCGTCAGCGGCGTGATTTGCGCGCGTGCGACGGGAGCAACCGTTGAAACTTGTTACACTTCGGAGAGGTATCACCCCGCAGGACCGGTCTAACTTCCTCGGTCAATCCGGACGACTTCTCTAAATTCAGCAGATTCTCATTCCTTGCGGTGTAAGATTCTCATAAATTTGGTGCCCGCCCCCGCCGAAACCGCCCCCTGGATAACCCCATGACGTTGCTGCAAACCCTCGTTTCCCGAGGCGTATTGAAGGAATCGGACGAAGGCCGGGCGGCCGACGCCGTGGCTACGGCCAGCGGCCATCCCCCGCACCTCACCCTGATGGAAAAAGGCTTTGTCAAAGAAGAGGCTCTGTTCCCAGTCCTGGCGGAAGAGTTCGGCCTCGATTTCGTCGACCTCACCCAGACCACGGTTGAAACCGAAGCCCTCGCCGACGTACCGCTTAAACTGATCTTCCGCAAAAACCTGATGCCGCTCGCCCGGCAGAACGGGACCTTGGTCGTCGCTACCGGCGACCCGTTCGACGCCTACGCCATCGACGAACTGCAAACCCTCACCGGCTTGCACGTCCGCCCCGTTCTCGGCAGCCCCCGCGAAATCACCCGCCTTCTGAATTCCCACTTCGGCCGGGGGGCGGACACCGTCTCCAGCCTCGTCAAAGATCGCACCGATGACGGCGGCATCGAGCTGCTCGAAGAACTCGAAGCCGACGACAGCGAACTGGCCAAACAGGCCCAGGAAGCGTCGGTCGTCAAGCTGGTGAACGAAATCCTCGTCGAGGCGTCGAACGAGCGGGCCAGCGACATTCACATCGAATGCGAGGAATCTTTCCTGCGGATCCGGTTCCGAATCGACGGCTTGCTCCAGGAGCAACGGTTGCCTCCGGAGATCGTGAAATTCCAGTCGGCGATCATCAGCCGGTTGAAGATCATGGCCCGGCTGAACATTGCCGAGAAGCGGCTGCCGCAGGACGGCCGGATCAAGATGAAGGTCCAGGGCCGCGAGGTGGACGTCCGCGTATCGATCATCCCGATGATCCACGGCGAAGGCATCGTCATGCGGCTCCTGGACAAGACCCGCATGGTGTTCAACCTGAAGAACATCGGCTTCCTCGGGGAAATCGACCGCAAATTCCGTCTGATGATCGACCGGCCGCACGGCATCGTCCTCGTCACCGGGCCGACCGGGTCGGGCAAGTCCACCACCCTCTATTCCGCCCTTAACGAGATCAAGGACGAAACGACCAAGATCATTACTGTGGAAGACCCGGTCGAATACCAGCAGCCCGGCATCAGCCAGATTCAGACGCATGCGAAGATCGGGCTGACGTTCGCCACGTCGTTGCGGTCGATTCTACGGCACGACCCGGACGTGATTCTCATCGGGGAAATGCGGGACTTGGAAACGGCCGAGGCGGCCATTCAGGCATCCCTCACTGGGCACTTGGTGTTTAGTACCCTGCACACCAACGACGCACCCAGCGCGTTCACCCGCCTTATCGACATGGGAGTGGAACCGTTCCTCGTGGCGTCCACCGTGGAAGGCGTGCTGGCCCAGCGGTTGGTGCGGACGATCTGCGGCGAATGCAAGACGGAATGGTATCCTGCGGAGGACGAACTGCCGATCGACTTCCCCAAGAACCAGATTGAGGTCGACGGGAAGTACCGCCTCTTCAAGGGCACGGGATGCCGGGCGTGCCGCAACTCGGGCTACCGGGGCCGGACCGGCATTCACGAACTGTTGGTGAACACGGACACCCTCAAAGACCTGATTTCCCAGCGGGTGAACGCCGGGATCATCCGGCACGAGGGCCTCAAGGGTGGAATGATTACCCTCCGCCAGGACGGTTTCCGCAAGTCTGCCCTCGGCAACACGACAATCGACGAAGTCGGCCGGACGACCGCGGGCGATATTTCCTAGTTCGTCGTGCGTCCTTCGTCCGCCGTCATTCGGGCCGAAGGCGTCGCCATGACGAATGGGTCGGCAGTTTGGACCACCGAAGGACCAATGACGTAGGACGAAGGACGACCATGCCGGACTATTCGTACGAAGCCTTGAACAAAACCGGCCAACGGAACACCGGCACGCTAACCGCGGCGACGGAGCGGGAAGCGGCGGCGATGCTCGACGCCCGCGGCCTGTTTCCGCTCAAGGTCCTGCCGCAGCGGTCGGCGGCCGAGGGCCGTCGGTTCGCCGGGTTCGGCGGCGGCGTCGGCCGACGCCACATCGCCGTCATGTTCTCCCAGCTCGCCGACCTTTTGCATTCGGGCGTGCCGATGCTCAAGGCGATCGAAGTGCTGGAACGCCAGAGTACGAACAAGCGGCTGTGCGCCATCCTCCGCGACGTCCGGATGAAAGTCGCAGACGGGACCGGCCTCGCCCAGGCCATGTCGATGCACCCCAAGGCGTTCGACGAGCTCGCCGTTTCGATGGTACGTGCCGGCCAGGAAGGCGGGTTTCTCGAAGACGTGCTCAAGCGGATTGCCGTTTTCGTCGAGCACCAGGAAGACCTGAAATCCAAAGTCGTCGGGGCGATGGCCTACCCGGCGTTCCTCGCCGTCGCCATGTTCCTGGTCATCAACGTCCTGATCATTTTCTTCGTTCCCAAGTTCGAGCCGGTGTTCGAAAAACTGAAGGCCAAGGACGAACTGCCCTGGATCACCGAGAAACTGATCGCGGTCAGCCACTTTCAGCAGTCGTGGCTCGGGCTGGTGACGGGGTTGTTGTGTGCGGCGGGTTTCGTCGGGTTCGTCATGTGGACCCGGCGGGGCGGCCGGCTTTGGGCCGACCGCAT
>DASXPC010000365.1:0-2765 GCA_036493815.1 Fimbriiglobus sp.
TGACGAACAACTCCCCCTGCACCGGCTCGTCGGACCGCTTGCCCATCGCCATCCGGAGGCCCTCCGTCAGACGCACGATTCGGACGGCCGAGTGTAGCGCCACCGGCGGGGATGTTCAAGAGTTGTTCAACAGGCTGTTAAGTGTCGTAGCTGGAAACCAAGTAGTTGCAGATGCCACCCTTCATCCCGAACCCCTCTCCCCCGAGGAGAGTGGGGAACTAGCTAAACCGTCTCGTCCGTTGCACCAGGTATTCCATCAACGCCTTGTCGAACCCCACGCTCGTGTCCATCGGTACGTAGTCCACGTTGGCTTTGCCGCATTCGTCGGTCCAGAAGGTGCGGAACTCGGCGAGGCTGGCGAGGTAGTCGTCGCGAATGCCGCGGGCGTCGACTTCCAGTTTCTCGGCCGACTCCACGTCCTCGAACTCGGTCAGCCCGGCGAACGGGAACATCACTTCCGCTTCGTCCAAAATGTGGAAGAGAATGATTTCGTGTCCCGCGTGACGGAGGCGGTAAAGTCCGCGAACGACTTCGTCGGCTTCTTTCTGCCAATTGTCGGTTCGGGGCAGGAGGTCGGTAAACACCATCACCAGACACTTGCCGCGCATGAGGCCGGAGATTTGCAAAAGGGCATTCGGAATGTCTGTATCGCCGGTCGGTTTCGCGTTTGCGAGGATCGATAGCATGGTGCCGAGTTGCGTTCGCTTGCTCTTCGGCGGCAGCACGGCTTGCAATTTGGTGTCGAACGTGACGAGGCCGACGGGGTCTTGTTGGTGAACCATCAGATAGGCGAGTGCGGCCGCGAGGCAGATGCCGTACTCGAATTTGGTCAACTCCTGCCGGAACGTATACCCCATCGACTTGGATAAATCCAGGACGAGGTATCCCGTCATGTTGGTTTCCGCCCGGTACTTCTTCAAATAGTACTTGCCGGTTTTAGCATAGACGGTCCAGTCGAGGTCCTTGATGTCGTCGCCCGGCGTGTACTTGCGGTGTTCGGAGAATTCGACCGAGAATCCCTGAAACGGGCTGGCGTGCAGGCCCGAGAGGAAGCCTTCGACGATGAATTTGGCCCGCAGGTCGAGCCGGGCGACCTGCTGAATGATTTCCGGGCGGAGATACTTCTCGGCAGTGGACATGCGAGGATTCTACACGAATCGGCATAGAACTCCCGCCCCGGCGGGCACTACTGTTGGGAACGGACCACGAGGGCCACGTGAACCGCCTGAAACTTCAGACCCTGTTTCGTGCGGTGCTGGCCGACCCGGAAGGCGTGTCGGACGCCGACTTGTTGACCCGCTATCGGCAACACGGCGACGAGGCCGCGTTCGCGGCGATGGTGAATCGCTACGGCCGGCTGGTCTGGGCAGTCTGTCGGCACCAGACGCGGTCGGATGCCGACGCGGAGGATGCGTTTCAGGCTACATTCTTCGTTCTCGCCCGGAATGCCGGGACGGTTCGCAATTCCGTTGCGCTCGGCTCGTGGTTACACGGCGTGGCTTACAAGGTGTGCGCGAAAGCCCGGAAAGCAGCCCAGGCCCGGGTGGGCCGAGAACAGTCCGTTTCGCGCGGCGAGTCCGCGACCGCTGTGCCCGATTCGGCCTGGGATCGGGCGCTGGCCGCGGTACACGACGAGCTGGCCCGTTTGCCGGAAACGTTGCGGACGCCGTTCGTGCTCTGCTGTCTCGAAGGCAAAGGGACCACGGCCGCGGCCGAGCAACTCGGCTGGAAACTCGGCACGTTCTCGGGTCGACTGTCCAAGGCGAAAGACTTACTGATGGCCCGGCTCGAAGCCCGGGGCTTGACGGCGGGAGCCGTAGCTGCCGTGGCCATCACCGGCGGGGCCGCCTACGCCCCAGCCGCCGTCGCCGACCGTGTCGTGGCTTTTGCATCCGTCGGCATCGTTGTTCCGAAATCGATTCTCACCCTCTCGCAAGGAGCTCTCGAAATGGGTCTGACGAAAACCAAGTTGCTCGCCGCGGGGCTGATCGTCGCTTGCGGCCTCGGAACCACAGTTGGCACCAACTGGATTGCCCGGGCGGACGATCCGAAACCCAAACCGGCCGTGAAATCGGACCAGCCCGGGAAAATCAATGACCTGGGCGATCTCCTCTCGAAAATCCGGGACGATCAGGATCCGAAGGTTGATCAGTTTCTGTTCGACATGGTCAACCAACCGTCGAAAACCGAATTGTTCGTTGCAGCCCCGTCGAAGTGGGAGTACGAGTTCATCGGCGTTGTCGAGGCTGACATTGCCGCCTTTAGGAAGTTCCTCGGCGAGCGTGAGGCCCGGGGGTGGGAGTTCAACGGGCATGTGACGGTCACGAGCAATGGGAAACCGTCTGCGGCGTGGATGTTCCGGCGGCCGGCGAAGGTGAAACAGACCGATACTGTCGTCCAAAACGCGAAAACCGCTCAACGTGAACAAGATCGGATGTTGGCCATGGCGCAGCGGGATGCAAAAGAAGATCGAATACGACAACTCGAGGCCGAACTCGCCCGATTGAAGGGACAGACGACCGGACCTTTATCTGGGATCAAAATCGAGAAAACCTTTACCTTGGACGACCTTCCGTTGGGAACGTCGGAGATGTGGGACATCCTTCATCGTCTGTCGGTCAAGAAGGTAACCGTTCACAGCCCGTCAAATTGATCTTGCGCTTTTTCTGTCGTTCGGCGACGATTGGGCATGGGGATCGTCGTCACGGACGAGATGATGGCGTCGTGGCCGCCGGAGGCCCAAGCCGTTGTTCGGCTGTTGTTGG
>DASXPC010000366.1:0-6679 GCA_036493815.1 Fimbriiglobus sp.
TCGCCTGGCTTGCCCTGTATGCCAACCACTTCCCCCCGGACCTCATTGCCGATCTGAGCCGACGGCTCGCCGTTGCCGTCGCGGTCAACGCCCTGATCAGTTTCGCCCCCGGCGTTAGTTGGGAAGCCCACCTCGGCGGAGGCGTGACCGGGTTCTGCGTCGCCCTGCTCACCCACCTTCTGCGCCCCAGTAATGGGTGGAAATCCCTCGCGGCGGCTGCGGTACTCCTATTCCTCCCGCTCGTCTTTGCCGTGGCGATGAAACGGACGATCGAATACTCCGCCACCTGGGCTCCGCTTCGCTACCACGAAGACCTTCGGCAACAACGCGAGCGGATGCAGATACTTCCGGACTCGACGCATTACCCACAGGTGGCGGTTCTATACGCCAAGGCGACTTACGCGAATCTGCGGGGGTCACCTGAGCAAATTGCGGCGATCCGGACGCGGGTGGGGCAAATGAAGGCCGGTGCCGATGCGGCCCGGGGGACCGTTCAAGGGCTTACGGTTACGTCCGGAGATGCCGACTTCCGGCGGCAGACGTTGGAATATCTCGATGCTTTGATCCAATTTGCAGCCGATATGCTGGAAATGACCACGCCAGACCGGAAGCCAGACCCAATTCGGGCGGCTGCTTGGGGTAACCAGAAGAAACTGGTCGAGGCGAAGTGGAAGGCACTGATCGGATCGTAACAGACCGCGCCGCCGTGGTCTGGAGAGTGCGAATTGAAATTGTCGATCGGAAATTAGACTAAAGCATCCCCCACTCGCTGACAGCCGCACGCTTTGCACACTGGACAAACCCGCCAGTGATAGGCTTTCGAGTCGCAAGTCGGGCAGATTTCGGTGAACCGCTCGTCCACGGGAGTTTCGCACCGCCAGCAGTGCTCGAGCTTGTCCCCTTTCCGCTTTGGGATTTTGGCGAACTTTTTGGGCGGGCCGTGCGCCGCGAGGCGTACACCGAGGAACCCGCGAAGGACGTTCAGCAGCCGTTTGTCCTCGGCATCGAACAACTCGGGGTGCTTCTGGTAGGTTTCCGATAATTTCTGAATTGTCTTATCCGCTTTGGGGCCGACTTCGGCGTTGCTTCGGGCTTCGATCACGAATTGGCGTAGCTTTTCCGTTTCGGCTTCGACGAGTACGCGGGTCACGGGAGGTTCCTACCGGGGACTTGGCGACGGGGTGACGTCTCTTCATTCTATCGAATAACTCTTTGATTGCGACGAAAACCTGCGGAAAACGCGCGGGGAAACGGTCGAATCCGCATTCCGCGTATTTGACTTCGCCTCATCATCCGTGGGAATCACAAATCCTTCCGCGCGGGAAATCCAATCGTGAACTAGTGTTGTACCAGCCTCACCGGACCGATGGGCGTAGGCGTATCGCCCCCGGTTCGTTTCGGGCGACCCTGGAAAAATTCCACCGGGCGCGAAGATGTCATGACCGAAACGACCGTTTCCCCAGACTTGGACAAATTCCTGAAGGTGTTCAGGACCAGTCAACTTGTTGAGGAAGGCCATTTCGACAAAGTGGTGGCGAAGCTTCCTCCGGACACGACCGACGCGCGGCGGGCGGCCGAAGTGTTTGTCGAGTCGGGCGTGATAACGCGGTTCCAGGCGGACCGATTGCTGACCGGTCGGGCCGACGGATTCCACCTCGGTTCCTACATCATTCTCGAGCCCATCGGCAAGGGGACGATTTCGCGGGTTTACAAGGCCCGGCACCGGACGATGAACCGGTTCGTGGCCATCAAGGTGCTCGACCCGGCCAAGACAGTCGACACGGACAACCGGGAAGCCATCCAGACTGAAGCGAAAGCGGCAGCCCGGCTCAACCACATCAATGTCGCGACCGTGCTGGACATCAACCGGGTGAACGACCGGCTCTACTTCGTACTCGAATTCGTGGACGGGGCGACGGCCGAAGCGACGGTGAAGCGGTCCGGTCCGGTGCCGATCGGTCGGGCGTGCGATTTGGCGCGACAGGTAGCATTGGGCTTGGCCCACACGCACGCGAAAGGCGTGATTCACGGGGCGGTCAACCCGTCGAACCTGATGATCGGCAAGACGACCGCGAAGTCCGATCACGTTCTCGCAAAGTTACTCAATGCCGGGCAGGCCCGGCTCCGGATGTTGGCCGACGCCGGACCCGAGGGGTCGGTCTATGCCGCCACGGATACGGAATTGACTCCGATGGGCGACCTGTACGGCCTCGGGGCGACGCTGTACTTCCTGCTCACGGGCCGGTCCCCCGTTCCCTATCACAAGAGAGGTCTCTCGTCCGACCCGCTGCCCGTTGAGCACGTCCGTCCGGACGCCCCGCCGCTAGTTTTGGACCTCGTCCGCCGGCTGATGTCGGACGACCCGACGAATCGCCCCTCGGCCGCGGACACCGCGGCCTGGCTCGAACCGTTCGGTGAATACCTGGGCGGAGAAGCGGTCGATTTTAACGTCCCCCCCACGACGGCCAGCACACTCGGCTCCATGAAACATACGCTCCTTTCGGGCTTGGTCGGCACGGCCGTGCGGATCCCCGAGGACAGTTCGTGGACCGCGCCGAACGAACAGGCATTGGTTGCCACCTTGGACGCGGAAGTCTTGGCCACACCGGTGCAAACGCCCTCGCCCCGAATCCCTCCCGCCCCGGTCCGAGTCGTCCTGCCTGCGGCAGGGCGGGTTCGTAATACCCCCGTTCGGTCCGCCCCGACCGCGGAGTCACGTTCGTTCTTTCCCTACGCCGTCGCCGGCGGGATTATCGTCTGCATTCTCGCCATAGTAGGCGTCGTGCTGCGGTTTGCGATGAAATAAAGTGAAACTACCGGTCTAATCAGCATTTTGGTGAAATGCATTTTTTCGCAATTGCACCCATATTTCGGCAAAATCGGCCGGCGGTTTCGCGTCCCAGGTCATCAGCGCGCCGGACTCCGGGTGAACGAATCCGAGCCGAGCGGCGTGGAGCATGGGTCGAGCAGCACCGCTGCCGTCGGGCGCGGGTTTACCGTTCACTGGGCGGTCGTAGATCCGTTCCCCGCACAGTGGGGCGTTGGCCTCGCCGAGGTGGATGCGGACCTGATGGGTGCGGCCGGTTTCGAGCCGGCACTCGACTGCCGCGTATGGGCCGAGTTCTTCGACGACTTTCACCCGCGTGACGGCCCGTTTGCCGCCCGGCCCCGAACCGGTGCCTCTCCGGCCGTCGCCCCGGTCGGTAACGAGAGTCGAATCGATTTTCTTCGCGTTCGGCCGTCCGCGGACGAGTGCCAGGTACTGTCGATCCACCGTGTGTTTGCGGAACTGATCCGTCAGGTGCGCCTCCGCGGTCCTCGTCCGGGCGAATACCACTAACCCCGACGTGTCCCGGTCGAGCCGATGCACGGCGATCACCGGCAGACCCGGCGCGCCCAACGCCGCCGGGAGAAAATCCGCGAGCGTCTTCGGCAGGAACGACTTCCCCCGCGGGCCGAATTCCTCGGCCTCCCCGACGTGTCGCATCGTCGTCAACCCCGCAGGCTTGTCGACCACCACGACCGCGTCGTCGGAATAAACGATCTCAAAGGAAGGAGTGGGGATCGAGGTTCGTGGACCTTGGATCGGAGGTCGAGCAGTTTTTTCCATTCGAACCTTATCGACGGACTTGGCTTTCCCGATTGGCTTGTCTTTCCCCCCGCCCCGCCCCGTCTTTGGGCGGTCCCCGTTCCCCGGTTCCTGGTCCGTAATTTCCACCGCACCCGCTGCGACTTCGACCCGGATCCCGGGCCGCACCCGCCGGGCCGGGTCCGCTTCCACCTGGCCGCCGATCCGGACGTGCCGGCCTTCGATCAACCGTTTCGCCCGTGCCCAGCTCAGCCCGAACCGGAGTTTGATGACCGAGGCGATCGTGTGCCCCTTCTCCCGGCTGGCGACCAGAAACTGCAATGCGGGCATGACGTCAGCCGTCCGTTTCGAACAGTTTCGGATCGGGCTTGTCCACGTGGGAATAGCCGGTGACTTCGAACCTCATGAACGGTTTGCCGTCGTTCCGGACGCGAACGGACGTCGCAACTTTGATCCCGTCGAAGACTTTGAAACCGGACATGACGGCGTCCTGCACGACCTCGACCGGTCCATTTTCGCCCGGGCCGAGGCCCTTGCGGCTGGTCATGACCAGGAGGCCCGTTTCGCGATCGAAGAGGAGTTTGACTTCTTTTTTCGATTCAACGAACACGGCCATGACGCCCGCGGCCGGCTTGCCGTTGACGTCCTCGTCCGGGGCAGACTTGAGGGTGAACCGTTTGGGTTCCAGTAACGGATAGAGTTGGTTGACTTCCTGTACCGCAGCGGACGCAATCAAATCGTCCCGCTCCGCGTCGCTGAGTTCCGCGTAGGGCAACCCGCCCAACTGCCGGACACTTTTGACGTGCGTCCCGTTGACGACTTCCGTCACCGTGTATTTCTGTTTGTCGAGGATGGCTTCCATTTCCAATCGGTACTTGTCCGGGGCACTCGTGGTCACCACTCCGGTGAATGGGTTCTCGGTTTTGCCGACGATAATAGTCCCCTTGATGGCAAACCTGACCGTAGCGTGTTTGGCGAGTGCGTCCCGGCCGCCGTGGGCGGCAATCGCCTTGCGGACGATCGCCTCGGCGACCACGTCCCGTACGGGTTTGCCTTTGCTCTTATCCTGGGCTGGGCCGGCCGGAGCGAATGCTAGGAACACCAGGATGACGAATGCACGCTCCATACCAAGCTCCCGGCAGGTGACGGGCCGTTGAGCCCGGAGCAGTGTAAACCCCGCTCAGTCCGCGTCCCGTCAATCGTCGACCGCGAACGTGGATTTCGGCAACGTTTCCAATACTTCGACGCCGCTGAGCGTATACGACATGAACTTCGCCCCATCAAACTTGACCGTCTTCTTCATCGCCTGCATGACCCCGTTGATCTTTTTGAAATCGCTAAAAAACGACTCTTCGTCCACATCCTTGGGCGATCCGTCCGGCCCCGGGCCGCGGCCCTTCCGCTGGGTCTTGACCAATAGCCCGGTGGCTTTGTCGAACGAGAGCGTGACGGTCTTCTTCGTGTCGAGGACCGTGACTGCAACGACCGCGACCTTTTTCCCGTCCACTTCCGCGTCGGATTCGGCCTTGAGGGAGAATTTTTTGTCGTCCAGAAGTGGATAAATCTGGCCCATGTCCTGAAGGGCCGAGGCGGCCTTCAACTCCTCTTTCTCCTCGTCGCTGCCGGCCGATACGTCCATCCCGCCGAACGACACGCGGTTCTTCATCTTGTCGCCGTTCGCCACCTGCAGGATCGAGAGTTTCTGGCCCATGACCGAGGCGTCGACGGCCACCTTGTATTTGCCGGGGAATTCCGACGCGACCGTTCCTTCAAAGGTTATTTCCGTGCCCGCGACGGACATGTCGCCCTTCATGGCGGCTTTGGCGGCTTTATATTTCTTGAGGTTTTCGAGCCCGCCGTGGGCGGTGATCGCTTTATCGATGACTTTTTTTGTAGCGTCATCGGCTGGGGCCGGGGTCACCAGCGCCGCGGTTACCACCGCTCCGAGTATGCACCTGATCATGGTCCCGTCTCCTGTGGATGGATAATCCAATCCGCCCGTCCCGTCGCCCGGGGTATGGGCTTTGCCAGATGTGTCGCCTTGGTTTTTCCGGCACCGGTTCCGCTGCCGCGTCGGGATATCATACGGGGTTCGCGGCCCTCGGCACGGCCCGGCATCAAAGGGTATTCCCGTCCCCGCTTTGGCGGGGACGAGTGAAAAAGCTTGCTATCCAAGCGATCGTTTGGTCAGTCGTCGGTTGAAAACGTGGACTTCGGCAACGACTCCAGATTTTCGATGTCGCTCATCGTACACGTCATGAACTTCGTCCCGTCCTGATGCACGACAAGTTTCTGCGGGGACATGACGCCGTTCACTTTCTTGTAGTCGCTCACGAACGATTCCTCGTCCACGTCTTTCATTGCTCCGTCGGCCCCGGCCCCCCGACCCTTCCGCTGCGACTTGACCAACAGGCCGGATTCCTTGTCGAACGACAGCGTCACCGTACGACTCGAATCGAGAATCGTGACTTCGACCACCGAGGCTTTCTTTCCCTCCACCTCGGAATCGGGCTTCGCCTTGAGGGAGAATTTTTTCTCGTCCAAAAGCGGGTAGATTATGCTCATCCCTTGCAGTGTGGTGAGGAGTTTCAACTCTTCCTTCGCGTCATCCCCGCCGGGAGTAATGTCCATCGCGCCGAGGGACGCCTTCTGTTTGACTTTGTCCCCGTTCACCACCTGGAGGACGCTCAATTTCTGTCCCATGAAGCTGGCTTCGACGGTGACCTTCATCTTGCCCGGGAATTCGGTCGCCGTCGTTCCGTTGAACGTGATGTTCATGCCCGCAATCGACATTTCCCCGCTCATCGATGACGTGGAGGCCTTATATTTTTTGAGGTTTTCGAGGCCGCCGTGGGCGGTGATGGCCTTTTCAATGATTTTCTTGGCGGCGTCATCGGCCCGGGCGGGGGCAATCATGGCCGCAGCCGCGGCAAACCCGAGAATCCACTTCGTCATGGCCTAACTCCGAGAGGAATAGCGAACGGCCCCCGAGTCGGAGGCTTCACCAGAGTTTTGTTCGCTTCGCACCGCCGGGCCTTTCATCCGAGTTTCAACCCGGGGAATAACATAAGATTACTCCAACTCCCCCCG